>JAKSKS010000099.1 GCA_024401615.1 Paludibacteraceae bacterium | reverse complement strand
GCTTCCCGAAAATGAACCTTATTTTAAGGTCATTCATTTGAAGACAAGCGAGTTCGATGCTACTGTTAAAACTGCGCGTAACATCGTTTTTTATGCAGTAGATCCGTCTATGTATACAAAGGGTACTGTTAATTACCTCAATAACCTGTATGCCAAACCTCAAGCGGTTGTTAAGATTACTGCGCCAAACGAGGAAGTGCTAAAAGAGACTATAATTGAAAAGGGTGACGAAATTCGCCGTTACTTGTGTGATGCCGAAGAAGGACGTGCTTTGAATTATTACAAAAGTTACCAGAACCTCAATTATAGCCGCATTATACAGCGTAAATTTGGTGTGGATATCTTGATTCCTGCCGACTTGAATAAAATGCGCGACACTGCCGACGTAATCTGGATGTCGAACGGTAATTTGAATGTTAACCAAAATATGTTGATATTCCAATCTCCATATCGTAATCGTGAAGACTTTTCGCCTTCTCATTTGTTGGCGGTTCAAGATTCCATCACTAAAAAGTATATTCCAGGTCCGTCTGAAGGTTCTTTTATGCAGCGTCAAAAGTTAGTGCCTATATCAAGCGAAGTGCTTAACAACAAGAATTCAGATTATTGTATGGAAGTACGTGGCATGTGGCATTGCCCTATCGACGTGATGGGTGGCCCTTTCGTTTCGCGCAACTATCTTTCTGCCGACCACAAGAACATCATTACCGCACTCGTCTTTTTATATGCGCCTGGTAACGAAAAACGAAACCGTTTGCGTATGTTGGAGGCCTCTGCTGGTTCTTTGAGGGTAAAAGTGGCAGAACCAGATTCTACTGCTGCCAAATAACTGTTCTTTACAGGTGGCCTCTATAAATTGATGAATTTGTGGCGAGCTGATTGCTATGCGGAAGGAACGGTGTGGGCAATGTGACTGACTCACAAATGGCAATCTGCCGGTGGAAAACAAAAAACACTGAAAAGTTGAAAAAGTGCCACAATCTAGAAAAATAATTAACAACGGTGAATTTGTAGAGGTCACCTACAATAGGAATTATCTCCTTTTTGTGTTATTTTTGCATAAATTGTGGGTGATTCGTGCAATCACTCCTTCTAATACATTTTCTTATGGAAAACGGTAAGTTAAAAGTGGGTATTACCCAAGGCGATATAAACGGTATTGGTTACGAGGTTATTATTAAAACTCTAATCGATAACCGAATTCTCGATTTCTGTACTCCAATTGTTTACGGTTCGTCTAAAATTGCGGCGTTCCACCGTAAAACTTTGGGTATTGAAGATTTTAATTTGAACGTAATTACCTCTGCGGCCGATGCTAATCCTCGCAGGGCAAACATGATTAACTGTGTCGACGATGAAGTTAAGGTAGACCTCTCAAAGTCTACTCCAGAGGCAGGTAAGTCTGCGTTTATGGCGCTTGAACGTGCTACCGACGACTTGAAGGCTGGCCTCATCGATGTTTTGGTTACAGCACCAATCAACAAAAAGAATATCCAGTCAGACGCATTCCATTTCCCTGGCCATACCGAGTTCTTAGAACAAAAGTTTGCTACGGGTAAGCGTGGTTTGATGCTTTCTATTTGCGATGTTATGCGTGTGGCTATCCTAACTGGTCATTTGCCTCTACGCGATGTATATCGCTACATCAATGTCGATAATATCGTTGAAAAACTTGAAATTTTCAACCAATCGTTGAAGGCTGACTTTGGCGTTATGCGCCCTCGCATTGCCGTCCTCGGTTTGAATCCGCACGCTGGCGATAACGGTTTGTTGGGTACTGAAGAACAAGATGCAATCATTCCTGCCATCAAGAAGGCGAATGAAAATGGCATTCTTGCTTTCGGTCCATACCCGCCAGATGGTTTCTTTGGTGCGGGTAGTTTCAAGAGTTTCGATGGCGTATTGGCTATGTATCACGACCAAGGTTTGGTGCCATTCAAGGCGTTGTCTATGGAACAGTGTTAACTTTACTGCAGGTTTGCCAGTAGTGCGCACTTCTCCTGACCATGGTACGGCTTACGATAAGGCTGGTATTGGCAAGGCGTCTCCCGATTCTTTCCGTCAGGCGCTGTATTTGGCTTGCGATATCTACCAGAATCGCCTGCATTTTGAGGAAATCTCAAAAAATCCTTTGAAAAAACAGAGAGAGGAACGTAACGGACGTCGAAATAACGACCGTAATGTCCTTCCTGATAACGATGCCGATGACGCTTTGTCTGAATTGGCTATCGATTAATGGCAATATCCTTTAATTTGTTTTATCGTGCTAAGTCCTTCTGAACTGCAACAAGTAAAGCAACGCTTTGGTATTATTGGCGTTGACGAGGGTTTGAACAGAGCAATTGATGTGGCTGTTCAGGTTGCTAATACCGACCTTTCTGTACTTGTTACTGGTGAAAGTGGTGTTGGTAAGGAAAATATTCCCCGAATTATTCATAACTATAGCGCGCGCAAACACAATACCTTTATTGCTGTAAACTGCGGTGCTATTCCTGAGGGTACTATCGACTCAGAACTCTTTGGTCACGAAAAAGGTGCCTTCACTGGCGCTATTTCCGACCGTAAGGGTTACTTCGAAGAGGCTAATGGTGGTACCATCTTCTTGGATGAAATTGGCGAAATGCCAATGGCTACCCAGGCCCGTTTGTTGCGTGTGCTCGAAGCTGGCGAATTTATTAAAGTGGGTTCGTCAAAGGTGTTGAAAACCAATGTTAGGGTTATTGCCGCTACAAACGTTAATTTGCCGAAAGCTATAGAAGAGGGCCGATTCCGTGAAGACCTCTATTACCGTTTAAATACGGTCCCTATCTTTATTCCGCCGTTGCGCAACCGTAAGGTCGACATTCCTATGCTGTTCCGAAAGTTCGCTGCCGATTTTGCGGAGAAGAATAAAATGCCGGGCGTTAGGCTGACCGACGATGCACAACAAGTGCTTATGCAGTTCTCTTGGCCGGGTAATATCCGCCAATTGAAAAATGTAGCGGAGCAGATTTCGATTCTTTCTGAAGCGCGCGAGGTAACTGCCGAGATGCTGTTGCCTTACATCAAACCGCTTTCTCAAGAACGCTCGCTTGTGCTTGTCGACGATAATTCCAACAGCGCTTCTAACTCGAATGGCGGCAAATGGAGTGAAAGCGAACGTGAGGTGCTCTACCAGATTTTATTCGACATGCGTAAGGAAATAAACGACCTTAAACAATTGTTGAATAAGACGGTTGGTAAAACTATTGTGCCAGAGACCGACGTGGATGTCGATCTCACCCGTTTCTCTACGCTCCACACGCAGGAAGGTATCAATTTCACTACAACTGAAACCGCCGATACTTCTACAAGCACGGTTGCTCCTTCTGTGGTTGTGGGTAATGGATTTACCCCATCTTCTAAAATTAATAACCACGCTACTGTCGATACCGATGTTTTCTTTGAACCTGAAAACCGTACTATCGAGGAGATGCAGAAGGAAATGATTAAGAAATCGTTGGAAAGAAACGCTGGTAACCGTAAACTGGCTGCCGATGAGTTGAAAATTTCGGAACGCACTCTTTACCGTAAGATTAAAAAATTTGGGCTTGATATATGAAACGCAACTTATTCTTTATAGTCGTTTTACTTTTTATAGGGTTGTCTTCTTGTGTGGTCTCATACAAGTTTAACGGCACATCTATCGATTATACCAAGATTAAAACTATTTCTGTAACCGATTTCCCTAACCAGGCGACTTTGGTTTATCCTTCTTTGGCTCCTAACTTTAACGAGAAACTGAAGGACGAGTATTCAAGCAAAACTCGTTTGAAGTTAGTACCTCGCGATGGTGATTTGCAGGTGTCGGGTGAAATTGTGAATTATGAATTGATACAAATTGGTGTCAATACTGCGGGTACTTCTACTAAAACTAAGCTCCAAATAACGCTTAACGTTCGGTTTACAAATAAGTCGAACCCTTCCGAGAATTTCGAACAGCGTTTTTCTTCTTACCAGGAGTTCTCTAACGACCAGACTATTAACCAGGTTCAAGACGAGTTGAACGAACTTATTATTGAAGACTTGGTAAATCAGATATTTAATCGTACGGTTGCCAATTGGTAATTAGTTATGACCGTTTCGGAGTTAAATAAGCTAATCGCCAACCCTAATTTGGTGAACCAATCTCATTTTTCTGATTTACAGAAACTGATTGCCGAATACCCTTATGTATCCGCTTTCAGATTGTTATATCAGAAAGGTTTGGCGAACGAAGATGATGTGATTTGCGATGCTGAACTGCACCGCACCGCTTTGTATGCACACAACAGAAACCAGTTGATGTTGTTGCTTGTGCAGAAGCAAACGGTTGAAAAACAGGAAGTTCACGAACTTGTTGCACAGCCCGTTAAGAAAGTGGTTCCGTTATCTGTTAAAACAGAACAGCCTGCCGCCAAGTTAACATCCTTAACTGAAACCCGCGAAGTTTCCGAAAGTGCTAACGGAGAGGACGTTAGTGGAGAGGGTAGTAGCATGCGTTTTGGTGCGGAGGTCGACGCTTTCTTGTCACATTTCGAATCTGTTCAGGCAAAAAGAAAGGCCGAGCAGAATGCTGCGGTTAATGCACCTTTGAGGGTACAAGCGCCAGTCGTCGATACGGATGAAGACGATGATGAACAATTGGAAGATGCTGTACCTGAAAGGACCGATTCTAAGCCTTCTAAAGAGTTTTTTACTGAGACTTTGGCTAAAATCTACATCAAGCAGGAAAAATTTGATAAGGCAATCAACATTTTCGAACAACTCTGCTTGAAATATCCAGAAAAAAGTGCTTACTTTGCAGAGCAAATCCGATTTTTGAAAAAATTGATAAAATATTTATAATGTATTACATTTTAACTGGTTTGATCGTATTCGCTTCCATCCTAATGGTGGGCATTGTACTTGTACAAAAGTCTAAAGGTGGAGGTCTTGCAGAAAATTTCGCTAAGGGTAACGACTTCGCTGGCGTTAAACAGACTACCGATATCGTTGAAAAGATTACTTGGGGCTTGATGGCTTTCATCGTTGTTCTCAGTGTTCTTACTTCAGTTCTCGGTGAAACAGAAGAAACTAATACTGTTCAGAAGTCTGAAATTCAGTCTACTTCAACTACTCTTCCTGTTAACCCAGGTGTTGAAGGTGCAAACGCACAGCCTGCTGCTCCTGCAGCAGTTCCTGCTCCTGCTGAAACTCCTGCTCAGTAAAATATCAGGTTTCAACCTTATAAGTGTGTCGTGGATTTCTCCTCGACACATTTTTTTTACGTACTTCTTGCGCCGTAGGTTTCTTTCTCTTAATTTTGAACTATAATTGTAGAACCTAATTGTTTCATTACGGTTTTTTTGTGGAGTATATATGCTGATCATCCTTTTTTTCATAGCATTTGTTCTTTCTTGGGCAATTGCAAGATTTGTGAGACGCCGTGCTATTGCCGCTTATCAGCAAACACATAGTAGCGATTCACAGTCTCAACCCGTCCGTATCTTACCAGAAGGCGCTGGCTTGTCTATTGTCGTCACCTGGTTCTTGTCGTGTGCCGTCTTAACGGTGCATAACGACTTTATGCCATTTGAGTTGTTTTTGGCTATGGTGCCGGGCTTGTTCCTTGTGGCTGCCATTGTCTTAGACGAGTATAAGCATTTCCCTCCCTATTTCCGCCTCATTGTACAAATGGCTTCTATCGCTTGCGCCATGTATATCTTAGGCGGGGTGAATGCCCTTACAATTGGTGGCTTCATTTGGAGCACGAATGTCTCTATCATCGTAATGAACATCTTGTCTTTCGTTTTACTGACGTGGTTCATTAACGTTTTCCGTTTCTACGATGGTATCGATGGAAAGGAAGGTAACCTGGCGGCTGTTTCTGTCGCTATTTGTGTTACTGCTATTGTTTTTGCCCCAAAGTCTAATCCAATTTTCTTCCTCATACCGTGCGTGGCTGGTTTCTTGACAAGAAACTGGCATCCTGCTCGCTATTTGATGGGTGATGCAACTGCATCTTTCTTGGGTTATGTTTTTGCCGTAATGGGCATTTATTATCAGAGCGACCATTTGGTGGCAGGTTCTGATGGCATCCCTTTCTTCGTATACATGATTATTTGTTTTGTGCCATTTTTCGATGTCACATACACTCTGATTCGTCGTATTATCGCAGGCGACAATTTCTGTGTCCCTACAAAAAATCACTTGTACCAGCGTTTGCTTTATTCTGGATTCTCTCACAGAAGGGTGATATTCGTACAATTGCTACTTTGCGCTTTGATGTTGGTTCTGACGCTTATTTATAGTTATTTCTCCGACATAACTGAAGTTACCTTGTTCTTGGGTGCCGACGCTTTAATCATTATGGGTGTGTACGCCCTCTTGGTTGAAGGTAGATACCCTTATGTCCCTGAATCTAAAAAGTAAAAGTCTCATCTCTATATGGCGAAATATAAGTTTGGTTTGGCGCTGAGCGGTGGCGGTATTCGTGGTGTTGCCCATATTGGCGTGCTAAAGGCACTCGATGAAATAGGCTTAAAACCCGATATCGTTTCTGGTGTTAGTGCTGGTGCTATTGTTGGCGCTATGTATGCGGATGGACGGTCTATTGAGGATATGGTGGGCTTTTTCGAAAAGTCTTCTTTCACGAAAGGCGTTAAACTGAATATGCCCAAAAATGGCGGATTCGCCAACGTTAAGGGGTATAAGAATTATCTGGACAAAATGCTCCAGGCTGAAAACTTCGAGAATTTGAGCGTGCCGCTAATCGTTGGCGCTACCGATTTGTTGGCGGGCACAATCGCTTATTTCTCTTCTGGTAATCTGGTCGATGCTGTCGTTGCTTCTGCCAGTGTCCCTGTTTTATTCAATCCTGCTAAAATAGGTTCCCGTTATTATGTCGATGGTGGCTTCCTCTGCAATTTGCCTGCCGAGGTGCTTCGCTCACAGTGCGATTTTATTATGGGCGTTCACGTTAATCCTATTTTGCCTTTGCCAAGTAATACTAAGATGGGACTGGTAACCGTAACTGAACGTGTCTTCCATTTGGCTGTTAACGGAAACACATATAAGGAAAAGTCGTTTTGCGACTTGGTTATCGACATGAAATCCGATAAGGATATTGGTATGTTTGAATCTTCACAATCCGATTACATGATGCAGATGGGTTACAATACTGCCATGGAGGGCTTTAAAAACTTCGATTTTTCAAAGTTTGGCCTTAATTGCAAACTTTTTTAGTTGCATTTATTTTGTTTTAGTGTACCGCTAATATAATTTTTTATATATTTGTATAACTTAAGTAACCGCTATTTTAAAGAGTACTACTAACAAGACAATAGTATATGGAGACACTCGAAAATGTTGATCCTAAACAGCAGGCTGCTGTTTCGGAAGAATGGATCAATAATTCTTCTATTAATGCAGATGAACTGCCTGAACAGGTAGACGTTGTTGATGAAAACAAAGTAAATTCTTATATAAATCTTTCCGAAGAGGAACTCGTTGCCAAACTAAAAGATTTAGTGGCAAATCCTAAAGATTCATACCATTCTATTAAATCAGATGTAGAGGCAATTAAACAGTCTTTCTACCGTATTCTCAATCACAGAAAAGAAACTGAAAAGGAAAAGTTCGTTGCTGAAGGTGGCGAAGAAGCCGATTTCTCTTTCCCTGCCGATGCCAATGAACAGGCTTTGAAGGATACTTTGAATGACTATAAAGATAAACGACAGGCTGAAATACAGCGAGAGGAAGCTCAAAAAGAAGCTAACCTTAGTCGTAAAAAAGATATCATCCTTCGTTTGAAGGAACTTATCGACGCTCCAGAAGACTGTGGTAAGAAGGTTCCTGCTTTCCAAAAGTTGCAAGACGAGTGGAAGGCTGTGGGACAGGTTCCTGCTACTGAACTTTCTAAAACTCGAGAAAATTACCAGACTCTTGTTGAGACTTTCTACGATAACTTGAAGATGGATAACGAACTTCGTGACTATGACTTCAAGAAGAACCTCGAAACTAAAATTAAACTTTGCGAGGCTGCTGAAAAGTTGGCTGAAGAGTCTGATGTCGTTGCTGCTTTCCGTAAACTCCAGTCTTTGCACGAAGAATGGAGCAATCAGGGACCTGTTGCTAAGGATATGCGTGAACAGGTTTGGACTCGTTTCAAGGCGGCTTCTACTGTAATCAATAAAAAACATAACGAGTTCTTCGATAAGCTTCGTGCTGCTGCTAACGAGAACTTGGAAAAGAAAACTGCTATTTGTGAAAAGATTGAGGCTATCAAGACCGATTCGCTCAACTCTTTCAAAGAATGGCAGGAACAGAGTAACTTGATTGTTGAATTGCAGAAGGAATGGAAAACTATTGGTTTCGCTCCAAAGAAGTTCAACAATTCTATCTTCGCACGTTTCCGCGCTGCTTGCGATGCTTTCTTTAACGCTAAGTCTGAATACTTTAAGTCTACAAAGGCTGTGTTCTCTGAAAACTTGGCTAAGAAAGTGGCTCTTTGTGAACAGGCTGAGGCTTTGAAGGACAGCACCGACTGGAAGGCTACTTCTGAAAAGTTGGTTGAATTGCAGAAAGAATGGAAGACTATTGGCTCTGTTGCCAAGAAGCAGTCCGACGCTGTTTGGAAGCGCTTCATTTCTGCTTGCGATGCCTTCTTCGATGCAAAAAACAAGAATTTCAAAGATAAACGCACTTCTGAACAAGCCAATTTGGAACAAAAGAAGACCGTTATTGAACAGGTTCAAACCCTCGATGTTGTTTCCGATCCAGCAGCTGCAGCTGAACAACTTCGTGCATTGTCTGAACAGTTCAATTCTATTGGTCATGTTCCTGTTAAGGAGAAGGATGCTATTTATAGAGCTTTCCGCTTGGCTGTAGAAGAGAAATCTGATGCGCTTAACATCAAGTTACGCGATGCCAATGGTGGCCCTCGCCGCCAAAATAAGGGTGGTAACCGTAATAACAATAGCGATGCCCAACCTAAGAATGAGGCTCAGCGTTTGATGAAGATGAAGGCTAACCTTGAGGCTGAGGTCGCTACTTATATGAACAATATGGGTTTCTTGGCTAACTCTAAGGGTGCTTCTTCTTTGAAGTCTTCTATTGAAAAGAAAATTGCTGACAAGAAAGCGGAAATTGAAAAAATTTCTGCAAAATTGAAAGAATTAGACAATAATTAATCAATTATTTAGTTTTATTATATATTTATCAATTTAATTTTAAGTGAAATGAGACCTGTAGATGAAGAATGGCAGGATTCCGGGAGGAACAATGGTGCCAGCCGTGAGGGTGGTGACGAACAGAATGAGAGAAAGAGTTTCAATCCAAATTTCTCAAGTGATAATCATTTAAAGGGTGAACGCCGTCCACGCCGTCGTATCGGTGATACTGGACACTCTAACTTTGATGCTTCTGCTGGCCAGGGCCGCTCATATCGCCAGAACAACGGCGATTACAACAACGACCGTGGTGGCTACAATAACGACCGTGGCGGTTACAATAACAACCGTGGTGGTTATAATAATAATCGTGGTGGCTACAATAACAACCGCGGTGGTTACAACAACAACCGTGGCGGTTACAACAACAACCGTGGTGGCTACAACAAC
>JAKSKS010000098.1 GCA_024401615.1 Paludibacteraceae bacterium | reverse complement strand
CTTACGACAAAGAAGGGAAAGCCAACGCCATGAACGCCGCATGGGGCGGACAATGGGACATGAAGGAAATTATGATTTCGATGGGAGCCCACGCCACCACAGAAAACCTGGCCAACAACAACGGCGAATTTACAGTAGCCTTTGCTACCACCCAAACATTGGTAGCATCGGACTATGTTGGCATCGTCAGCACAAAGAATGAAGCCGACAAGATAGCAAAAACCGGCTGGAAGGTAGAAAAAGCGGCCAAAGTAAACGCACCTGTGTTTACCGACTTCCCAATGACACTGGAATGCCGCATCAACAGAAAGATTGAAGAATCGGAAACCGGCTACTATCTGGTGGCAGAAATCGTAAACATACTTGTAGACGAAAACTACCTTGGAGCCGACGGGAAACCAGACATTGAGAAGATGAACCTCATCACTTTCGACCCCATACACCACGGATACATCGAACTTGGGAAAAAAGTAGGCCAAGCCTTCAGCGACGGCAAAAACATCAAATAAAACATCTGATTATCAGCGCACAGCATAAGGAGTTGGAATACACCTCCTTTTCTGTTTGAAAAAAACCTACAAGCAGAAGATAAATAAATGCAAACAACATGGTGTGATATGTTCTAATTTTGAACCCGATTTAAACACTACGTTATTATGATTAAAAAGTATTTTCTTTTAGGTCTCTCGCTTTGCGCAATGCAGAGTTACGCAGCAGGCCTTTCTTACGACTTTGAATCGAACACCGACGACTGGGCAGCACGTGGCTCAGGCTCAACAACCATTGAACTCTCGACCGACCAAAAGCACAGCGGAAATCAGTCTCTTTTTGTAGACAAGCGCGAAGCAAGCTGGAACGGCGCCTTAATAGAGAACGACTACATTCAAGCCGGAAAAACCTACAAGTTCTCAGTTTGGGTATTTGCCAAAGAGAACGCGACCATCAACCTGAGTATTCAATACACATCGGAAGGAGAGGCCAACTACCGCGGCATTGCCAGCAAAGAGGTTTATGCCTACGGTTGGACAGAACTTACAGGCGAATTCGTCATTCCTGAAGATGTAACCGGCATTCAGCCATACATTGAAAGCAACAACGAGACATTGAGTTTCTATGTTGACGACTTCACCTGCGAGGAAAAAGTAGAGGAAACCATTGACTTCAGCGACCAACCCGCATTGAAAGACGTATTCAAGAACTACTTTAAGATTGGTACCGCAGTAACTGCAAGCGAAATTACACCTGCCAACGCGAAGAAGTTGGTATTGCACCACTATAACAGCGTAACACCAGGTAACGAGTTGAAGCCAGACAATATGCTTGACCAGGCCAACAGCATCAGCAATGGTAACAACGTCAACCCACAAGTTAAGTTGGCCGCTTCTACCAAAACTGTATTGAAGTTCTGCAGCGAGAACAATATACCAATCCGCGGCCACGTATTCGTATGGCACTCACAGACACCAGACTGGTTCTTTAACGAAAACTTTGAAAGCAACGGAAAGCTTGCTTCTAAAGAGATTATGAACCAGCGTATGGAGAACTACATTAAAAATGTGATTGAAGCCGTAACAACCGAATATCCAAAGTTGCAGATTTACGCATGGGACATCGTGAACGAAGCCTTCCACAACGACCAAGGCAAGATGCGTGACCCAGGAAGCAACTACCAGCAGGAAGGCACTTCGAAATGGATGCAGGTCTATGGCGACTCAACATTCATCTATAACGCATTCAAGATTGCAAGAAAGTACATTCCTGAAGGTTGCAAAATCTACTACAACGACTATAACGAATATATAGGTTCGAAGCGCGACGGCATTTACGAATTGGTAAAGAACCTGTATAATTTAGGTTTGTGCGACGGTATCGGTATGCAGTCTCACCTCGATACCGGTTTCCCTTCTGTAGAGCTCTACAAAGAGGCTTTGGCTAAATACGCTACCATTGGTTGCGACATTCAGATTACAGAATTGGACATTACCCTCGGTAACGGCGCAAACTTCGAGACCCAGGCAAACGAATACAAGCAGTTGTTTGAAATTTACAAGCAATATAAAGACAACATCAGCCTTGTCGCTTTCTGGGGTATTAACGACGAGATTAGTTGGAGATCAAGTGGCAAACCTCTGATTTATTCAAACTACAAGCCTAAGGAAGCTTACTGGAAGATTATTGAAGATATGCCTATCACCAACGCAGAAACAGTGAATGCGGCTAACGACATTACTGTTGAAGCATCGGCAAAAGATGTAATCAACATCAACTGCGACGGCAAATTCAACTATCGTGTGGTTAGCATTTTAGGTCAGGAAACATTGAAAGGCACAGCAAACAGCCAAGCAGAACTGCAAATGCAGAACATTCCTGCAGGAGTGTATGTTGTGGAAGTGAAAGCAGCCAACGGCCAACAGAAAACCGTTAAGGTTGTTAAGGAATAAGTAAACACACATTTATTCTATTTATATGAAACGACCGCCAGAGCAATTTGGCGGTCGTTTATTTTTGTTGCGAACTGTTATTATTATTCTATCCGTTTAGATCAGTAAAGGTATTCTAACTCTGATGTGCATAAAGAAAAAAGTCAGCCCATAGGACTGACTTAATATATCACTGACTCAATTTCTTATCGTTTAGTGAACTAACTGCCTCGGCCTTTACTAACCATGCCACTGCAAAGGCATCGAGCATAATAAACTCGTTTAACCAAGTGAGAGGGAACCAACTTGGGAAAAAATCTGTTAAAAAGACACTTTCGACAGCCTGTAATATACAGAAAACAAAGATGATTATGCCACAAGTGCGATAAACTCTGTTGCGTACTTTCTTCATCTCGGTACCAGAATCGCCCAAAGTGAATAAGAAGAAGATATTGAACGCAAATGCCAAAAACAAAACTGCAGCGAATGTGCAATGAATGGTATTGCTTGTATCTACCGGCAATTGGAAAATACCAACATTAGGAGGAACACCTGGCGTTTTACAAGGGAAAACAATAATGCCCAACGCACTTATCGATTGAATGGCAGAAAGCACACGGTCGCGCCAGTCGTAACCAGAATAACCGGCAAAAAAAACAGCTGTGCTAAACAACAATCCAACCATACAAATGTTAGAAGACGCATAGTAAGTGGCACTGATGCTCTTATACCAACCTGGCAGATTATAATCTATGCCCAAGAAACCAAAAATAATGCAAGCAGGAGCAAGCAAAGCACAAAGAACACCCAACATCTTTCGTTGGAAAATATCTTTATCACTGGCAACCATATATTTTAATGTGTATTTTTTTACAAAAATAAGTAAACAGGACGATAATAAAAAAAAGTGACGGGAGTTTTCACAACTACCGTCACCAACATAACCTTAACTATGAAAAATCTATCTGTTTTGTTTGCACTACAAAGTTAGTTAACTACTACAATATAAACAAACTTAAAAGTGACTAATTATACATAAAATTTGTCCTTTTTGGGAAATATATAAAAAAAGGGGATGTATCAAAAAGACAATAGTTGAGACTTAGCGGTAATTGGCAGACTAATTGATAGAAATTATTAAACAGAAAACAGGCCTTTTAGGACACACCTTATAATCGAAAAGGCCTTGGAAAACAGCCATCTAAGATGGCTTAGAAAACTCCTTAACGGTGAAAACGAAAACATCAGAAAACCGTTGTAAATACTACAAAAACTAATGAAGGTGTACCATAAAAGAATTATGATACACCTTCCCTATAAACAAGGAAAATACTTATTTCTTTAATTGTCCAAGAAGCGCACGCATGAACTCGTCGCCAGTAAGATTGCCATAAGCGCCAGCCTTACAAGACTCTTCGTCGTATACTTGCACACTATCAGGTTCCTGACCTGGGGTATAAATCAAGAACGGAATAGGACGTGCAACGTGCGTCTTCATCCAACATGGAGTTGGATGATCGGGAAGGACTGCAATAGTAACAGGTTCGTCCCATTTAGACACTTCTTCGAAGATAGGCTTAACAGCACGATTCTCGAGATATTCAACCGTCTTGAGTTTCAAATCGACATTGCCTTCGTGGCCCGCCTCATCGCTCGCCTCAATATGGAGGTAAACAAAATCGTTGTGACGGAGCGCCTCGATAGCAGCCTGTGCCTTACCTTCGTAATTGGTATCGAAAAGCCCTGTAGCCCCTTCAACATCGACAGGTTTAAGGCCAGCCAACACACCGATACCCTTAATGAGGTCAACCGCGGTGATTACCACACCCGAATTGATGCCAAACATTTCCTTCAACGTCTTCATAGAAGGCTTGTAACCAGCCGACCAAGGCCAAATGCTGTTAGCAGGATTCTTCCCCTCGGCTTTACGCTTCAGGTTGATTGGGTGGTTTTCGAGCACCTTCTGTGAACGAAGAATAAGGTCGTTCAACAGTTTTGCCGTATCTTCAGCTTCAGGCTTGTCGGCCTTCACCATAACGTCTTTGAACGGAGTGCCAGGCACATCGTGAGGCGGAGTACAGTTCACAAACTTGTTACCCTTCTGAATCTTCAGAATGTGGCGGTACTGTATGCCACGGTGGAAGCTAACCACATCGTCGCCCAACTCCTTATTGAGCACATCGAGCAACTCATAAGCCTCTTCGCTTGAAATATGTCCTGCAGAGTGGTTTTTGATTTTACCGTCTTCGATGCAGATGAGGTTGCAACGCATCACCATCTCACCATCGTAGATAGGCACACCAGCGCCTGCACACTCGAGCGAGCCACGGCCTTCGAACACTTTGTGCACATCGTAACCTATAACTTGAAGGTTAGCGATTTCGCTACCCGGATGAAAACCTTCGGGAACGGTTTCGAGCATACCGCAGCGACCATTCTTTGCCAAATAGTCGATTACAGGCTTATTGGCAGCCTGCAAAATTGTTTTATTACCAAGCGCAGGAATTGGATCGTCGGCCATTCCATCGCCAAGTATGATAATGTATTTCATAATAACAAACCTTTAAATCAGCCATTCAATGGAACAGCCATAAGATTGTTTTAGCGTATTTGTTAGGACGGGGAAGGAGAAGAATCAGCCCCTCCTATACCCTATTAAAAACCCAGGGCGAAATACCCTGGGCTGTTTATCTTAAGCCCCAAAGGGCGGGCAGATTCAATAATTATCGGATGTTGGCAATGCTGATAACGTCGGCAAACACACCAGCAGCAGTAACGCCAGCACCAGCACCATAACCCTTAATCATCATAGGATCTTGCTTGTAACGGGCAGTGGTGATGAGGATAACGTTGTTAGAACCTTCAAGATCGTAGAATGGGCTGCGCTGGTCAACAGCACGAAGGCCTACGCTGGTCTTGCCATCTTCGAGAGTAGCCACGAAACGCCACTTCTTGTTTTCCTTTTCAAGTTCCAAACGCTTGAGTTCGAACTCAGCATCGAAACCTTCCACCTTCTTCCAGAAATCGTCGAGCGAACCGTCGAAGAAAGCAGTTGGGATGAAGAGGTTCTTTTCAACATCGTCTTGTTCAACAACGTAACCAGACTCACGAGCCAAGATAACGAGTTTACGGATAACGTCTTTACCACTGAGGTCGATACGTGGATCTGGTTCTGCGAAGCGAGCCTCCATAGCCATGCGGATAGCCTTGCTCAAAGGAATATCCTTGCTGATGGTATTGAAGATGAAGTTCAATGTACCAGAGAGGACAGCCTCGAGTTTGAGGATGCGGTCGCCAGAGTAGATGAGGTCGTTCATTGTGTTGATGATAGGAAGACCTGCGCCAACGTTAGTTTCGAACAAGTATTTAACGCCCTTCTTACGAGCGATATTCTTCAACTCAGCGTAATTCTTGTATTCAGAAGAAGCAGCAATCTTGTTAGCCGCAACCACATTGATGTTGTGTGACAACAAATCGCGGTAGATGCTAGCGATGCCCGCACTTGCAGTACAGTCAACAAATACGCAGTTGTACATGTTCAAGTCGATGAGGGCAGTCTTCAAAGCCTCTGGAGTTGAAAGTTTGCCTTCGGTCTTCAACAAGTCGCGATACTTGGTGAGGTCGATACCATTGCGGTCGAGGATGTAGCTGTTAACATCGGCAATACCGATGACGCGAACCTTCAAACGGTTCTGGTTCATCAACAAGTCGGCCTGAGTGTGGAACTGTTCGAGCAAGCTGCCACCAATGTTACCAGTACCAACAACGAAGAGGTTGAGTTCCTGATAGTCTTGGAGGAAGAAAGACTCGTGAATAGCGTTGAGTGCCTTGCGGAGGTTTACCTGAGAGACAACCAAAGAGATGTTAGTTTCAGAAGAACCCTGAGCCAAAGCAACGATGTTTACATTGTTTCTGCCAAGCGCATTGCAAAGTTTACCAGCAGTGCCGGTAGTCTGCTTCATGTTATCGCCTACGATTGCGATGATAGCCATACCCTTTTCGGCATTGATGGCAGAAAGTGCGCCCTGTGCCAATTCCTTAGCAAATTCCTCGCGGAGCAAAAGCACTGACTTTTCAGCATCGTCGGCCTTAACACCGATAGAGATTGAACTACCAGAAGAAGCCTGAGAAACGAACAAAGTGCGGATGCCACGGGTAGACAAAGTTGAGAACACACGACCATTAACGTCGGCAATACCCAACATGCCCATGCCCTGAATAGCGATGAGCGCAGTGTCGCTGATGGAAGAGATACCCTTAATGGTCTTCTCGTCGTCTTCCTTGTTATTAGAAATGACCGAACCAGCAGCCTCAGGATCGTTAATATTGCGGATAACGATAGGCACGTTTTCAGAAGAAGCCGGATAAATTGTTGGAGGGAAGATTACCTTCGCGCCAAAGTTACACAACTCCATAGCCTCTGAATAACTGAGGTGGTCGATTGGGTATGCGTTAGAAATAACCTCTGGATCGGCAGTCATGAAGCCACGGGTAGAGCACCAAATGTCGATTTCACGAACACGGAGCGCAGCACCAATAAGAGCGGCAGTATAGTCGGAACCGCCACGGCCCAAAGTAGTCACTTCGCCAGAATCGACAGCAGAAGCGATAAAACCAGGGACAACAGTGCGCTGGTTAGCCACAGAGAAAGCAGCCTGAATAGCCTTGAAAGTAGCGTTCAAATCTACAGTAGAAGCAGTACCGCCAGCAGTCTTTATAAGGTTGCGAGAATCGAGTAAGGCAGCATCAACAAAACGGCTGATATACAAAGCCGAGATACGCTCGCCATAACTGAGAATCGCGTTGAAAGTCTTTTGAGTAAGTTCGCGGATAAGGCAAACACCCTTAAGGATGTTTTCGAGTTCGCTGTGGAGCGCATTCACTTCAGCAAGGACAGACTCCTGCATTGAGGTAGGGATGATGCCTTCAACGAGGTGTTTGTGCTCAGCAACGATATCGTTGAACTGGTCGATGTAAGAAAGTGAACCTTGCGCAGCAAGTGTGCTTGTTGTTATAAGCTTATCGGTTATGCCCTCAGCGGCAGAAACTACGATAACTACGGGTTCGTTAGCCCCCTCAACAATTTTCTTGACTTGTTGCAAGTTCTTTATGGAGCCTACGGATGCTCCATTAAATTTAATTACCTTCATACGAGATATATCTAAAATTATAATATTTGTTCTCTTTTACAGTACCGCAACCTATACAATGCGGCATTATGCAAAGATACAAAACAATTGGCAAATGGCAACCGAGATGTAAATAAAAAAGCCGAGTTGTGAACCCGGCTTTAAATAGAATTTATGAAATCTTTACTTTTTCTCTGAAGTTTCTCGGCTGAGGTTTAAATAACGGTTGTATTCAGCATCGTTATTCATCAGTTCGAGCGCCTTGATGAAAGTAGGATCTTTACGGCTCCAGAGTTTGAAGAATTCGTTAGTCCCCCAGAGGTTACGTGCCAAGTTAGCCTTCAAATAGAACTTCAACCCATCTTTAGACTCGTTGAAATCTTTTTCGACAAACTCACAACCGGCAGCAGCACCCGCATCGGCCACCGCCTTAAGGTCTGCATCGGTAAACTGGAAGTTATCGTCGAAGTCTTTGAAGTTTCCTTTTTTTACGAATTTCGCATCGAGTTCAGGACGATGCTTTTCAGAATACTCAGCCACATATTTGTTCACCACGCCCAAGTTGATAAGTTTTCGCTGGTAAACCGTCATACGGGTAGTGTCGAGCGGAACAAACACGTCAGGCATAATGCCGCCACCGCCATAAACAGCACGGTGCAAACGTTTAGTATAGTACTTCAAAGAATCGGGGAAGTGTATTTTGTCTTCGTTGGTCAACTCGCCACGGTTGTAGCGGTCGAGAATATCCTTCTGGTAATTGTCTTTACTGTCGAGGTAAGGTCGCTGGATGCATCGGCCCGAAGGTGTATAGTAACGAGCAATGGTCAAGCGCAACTGCGACATGTCTGGCATAATATTGAACGGTTGCTGAACCAAGCCCTTACCAAAAGTACGGCGACCTACAATAAGTCCTCGATCCCAGTCTTGAATGGCGCCAGAAACGATTTCAGAAGCAGAAGCAGTGTTTTCGTCAACCAACACAATCAACTTGCCGTTTGTGAACAATCCACCCTTCGTTGTCTTATAATCAGACGGTTTGGTGTGTTGTCCCTTGGTATAAACGATCTGCTGCCCTTCTGTACCCAAGAACTGGTCAACCATATCGCGCGCCTGAACAAGGTAGCCACCGCCATTGCCTTGAAGGTCGATGATGAAGTTCTTCGCGCCACGCTTTTCGAGCACCTTCATAGAATCGGCAAACTGTTCGAAAGTGGTAGCAGAGAAATTGCTGATACGGATATAGCCCACAGTAGGACTTGCCAAGAAAGCGGCCTCGACGCTATAGAGCGGAATTTTATCGCGAATAATCTTGAAAGTAAGCGGTTCCTTTACACCATGACGTACCACGGTAATCTTCACCTCGGTGCCCTTCGGGCCACGCAAGCGTTTCTGAATATCGGAACTCGGCATACCCACAATAGAAGTGTCGTTAGCCGCAACAATACGGTCGGCAGGCATAACGCCAACCCTTTCGGAAGGACCACCACTAATAGTTTGAATAACGAAAAGCGTATCCTTCAACATCTGGAACTGCACACCAATACCCGAGAAATTACCGTTGAGGCTCTCCATGGACTTTTCAACTTCTTTGGCAGGGATGTAGGTAGAATGAGGGTCCAATTTTTCGAGCATACCACGAATGGCATCGTCAATCACCTTATTTTCATCCACATTCTCCACATAGTACATATTCACCAAACTGAGCGTATAGAACAGACGCTGCATATTTGGAGAGAATGGCAGACCCGACGACTGGTTAGAAGAGGCAGTCGTGGTTTGCGAAGGTCTATCGTCGAAAGCCACCTGCTGATTATCGGGAGTAGCATTGAAACTCAAGATTTGCTCAGGTAAAAGAGCCTGCGCTGAGGCGCTAAAACAAGCCGCCAAACCGGCCAATGCGGAAAGAATTTTCTTCATTGCAAATTTATTTATATACAAACTTACAAAATTTGAGGAATAAAAAAGGAATATCGGCAATAAATCGACTAACGACGATCATCTTCCGACAAAGGAACAAGGTAAGAGGGGCCTTGTGGACAGGCACTCTTGTTCCACGCCCCATGGCGGGTTTAAAGTTCCTGTCCCCAAAAACCATGCCTGTCCACCCGCCCCGCCGCT
>JAKSKS010000097.1 GCA_024401615.1 Paludibacteraceae bacterium | reverse complement strand
GCGGGCGAACACCCGATTATGTTGGCCGGCGGTGCTGCCAGCAACGACGCCAACCACATATCAGGTCCATCGAGAACCGGCGACGGCCTCTACTTCTCAATGCGCAGCGCTATGGCAGAAGCAGGCGCCACCACTACAGACATAGACTTGATAGACGCCCACGGCACAGCGACTCCATACAACGACGAGATGGAATCGAAAGCCATTGGTTTGGCGGAACTCAATGCCACTCCACTTGTCAGTTTAAAGGGTTACTTCGGTCATACGCTTGGAGCATCTGGACTGCTTGAAACCATCGTCTGCATGGAATGTATGCGACGTGGTATGCGTCCCCGCACCCTCAACTTCGAACAGTTAGGCGTACCTGTGCAAGTAAACGTAAGCGCGAAAACAGAACCCGCGCAACTACGCACCATTTTAAAGACAGCGTCAGGCTTTGGCGGTTGCAACGCTGCAATTGTGGTATCGACAGAAAAAAGCGGGAAAACCCACACAGAAAAAGCAGCGTCCCACACCATTGCCACATGCGCCATAAGCAACCAAAAAGTGGTTATGAACGGAGCCACCGTTTACGATGGAACTGCCGACGAAGACTACGGACAATTCATCCGTAACGCATTTAAAGCGATAGCGCAACCCTACATGAAGTTTCCGAAGATGGACGACCAATGCAAACTGGCGCTTACCGCAGTGGAATACCTGCTAAAGGACCAAGACATGAGCGACTGCGGAGAAGAAGGGGTTGCACTGCTAATGGGATGCCGGGCATCGAGCCTCGACACCGACCTTCGCCACCAAGATGTTATAGACGTGAAGGACCCTTATATGCCAAGTCCGGCCATATTCGTTTACACCTTGGCCAACATAATGGAAGGTGAAATCTGCATCCGCCACAAAATGAAAGGTGAGAACCTCTGCCTTGTAGCAGGAGGAAAAACCGAGTGCTCAGCCTTTCTACAGAACTACGCAAACCTATTATTAGCAGAAGGCCGCGCAAAAAAATGCGTGATAGGTTATGCTGACTACCTACAAGGCGCCTACGACGCCGAACTTTCACTAATAGAACAGAACTAATAAAAACACTATAGAATGGATAACTTGATTGAACAGTTAAAGCAACAAATAATTGAAGAGTTAAACTTGGAAGAAACTACACCAGCCGACATCGACGCCGCAGCTCCCCTATTCGGAAACGAAGGTTTAGGGCTTGACAGCATCGACGCATTGGAAATCACCATGCTGTTGGAAAAATACTACGGCATAAAGATTTCAGATCCGAAACAGGCAAGAGAAATT
Organism: Paludibacteraceae bacterium; assembly: GCA_024401615.1. GTDB lineage: Bacteria > Bacteroidota > Bacteroidia > Bacteroidales > Paludibacteraceae > Physcocola. Next base: position 8,540 of record JAKSKS010000097.1, on the reverse strand, counting down.
TACTCTTCAATCAATTCAATAGCCGAATTCATCAAAGCCAACAAACAATAAATGGCAGCACACGTAACAGGCATCGGCGTAGTCACCTCAATGGGATTGAACGCCAGCGAGAACTGGGAAGCGCTTTTGGCCAAGCGTAGCGGCGTGGGTCCGCTAACGCGCTTGCAGACCAAGCACAAAGTGCCCGCAGGCGAAATAAAGCAAACCAATGAGGAATTGGCCGCAATGTTAGGTTTGGATTCAAAGAAGACCTATTCGCGAACCGCCCTATTGGGAATGATGGCCGCCAAAGAGGCTATGAACGACGCGGGAATAGACCCCACCAAAATGAAGGTGGCCCTAATATCGGGCACCTCGGTAGGTGGCATGGACTTAAGCGAACAGTACTTCACAGACCAACACGAAGGCAAACGCGCGCACTTGCGCAACCTTTTCGAACACGACTGCGGAGCAAGCACGCTCCGTATGGCGAACTACCTGGGCATAAAAGACTTTATGACCACTATCAGCACCGCTTGTTCGAGCAGTGCCAATGCCGTTATGCTGGCCGACCGCCTACTCAACTGCCAAGGTTTCGACGCTGTGGTAGTGGGAGGCACCGACCCATTGTGCAAATTTACCATAAACGGGTTCACCTCGCTGATGATTCTCGACCAAGAGCAGTGCAGACCTTTTGACGACAGCCGCAACGGTTTGAACCTTGGCGAAGGAGCTGGATTCCTTGTCCTACAACGCGAGGTTGGGAACCAGAAACCTTACTGCAGTCTGCTTGGCTACGCCAATGCGAATGACGCCTTCCACCAAACCGCCACATCGGCAAACGGCGAAGGTCCGTACCTTGCAATGAAAGGCGCCATAGAGAAAGCCGGGCTGCAACCCAAAGACATAGACTATGTGAACGCGCATGGAACTGGAACAGGCAACAACGACTTAAGCGAAAGCACCGCTATGAGCCGCTTGTTTGGCGAACAATTACCACCGTTCAGTTCTACAAAAGTATATACCGGGCACACCTTGGGCGCGTGCGGTGGCATTGAGGCGGTATTCTGCGCCATGATGTTGAAGAACGACACCATTATACCAACCTTCAACTTCAAGACACCGATGCACGAACTAAACGTAACACCAGAGACTGAAGTCAAAACAAACGCGGGCATCAAGACCGTAATGTCAAACTCATTCGGTTTTGGAGGCAACGTATCATCACTAATTTTTTTTTTATAATTTATGCAGAAAGTATACATCGCCAACACCTCGTGCATTAGTCCACAAGAGAGTTTCCGTACCGAAGAATTTTTCAGTGACTGGAAAGGCGTACAGACCGACACCGACCAATTGCACGCTATAGAGCCCGACTACAAGACCACCATTACCGACGCAGGCAAACGCCGCCGTATGGCACACCTTATTAAAATGGGAGTGAGCACCTCGCTCGACTGTCTGACACAAGCCGACGGCACCTACAGGATGCCCGACGCCATTATGTCGGCCACAGCCATGGGTGGACTTGAAGACACAGAAAAGTTTCTGCGTTGCATTATCGACAACGGAGAAGAACTGCTCAACCCATCTAACTTCATTCAATCGACCGGCAATACCTTTGGCGGACAAACCGGTTTGCTGTTGGGCCACCACGGTTACAACGTGACCTACGCACACGGAGGTTACTCGATGGAGTCGGCACTAACCGACGCGATGCTCCAGATTCAGTCTGGCGACATTAACAACGCCCTTGTGACCGGAGCCGACGAGATAACTGCCACCGAATATGAAGTGATGCGAAAGATGGGTTTCTGGAGAGAGGGCAGACAGATGGGTGAAGGTTCGAACACCTTCCTTCTCAGCAACGACCCAGCCAACAGTTTTTGCGAACTTGCCGCTGTAACCATTCTGCACGATGTTGACTCGAACAACATAACCGAAGAAATAGCAAAATTTGCGGAAAACAACGGTATGGCGCCAGAAGACATAGACCTTGTGCTAACCGGCACCGACTGCGACAAAATTGCAGACAAAACCCTCGGCACCAGCAACTACCCTACCACCGACTATAAGCAGTGGTGCGGACAATACGGAACGAAATCGGGTTTCGGACTTTGGTTAGGCTCACAACTCCTTAATAAAGGTATAGCGCCAAAAGGCAACCAGTGGGAGAAACGCCAATTGAAGAACATAGTTGTTTACAGCGAATACCGAATGAACGACTATACCCTAATGCTGCTAAAAAAAGATTAAGCACACCTGTCCATGTATATAGCATCTGCAATAATCGTTTTTCTAGCCCTATCGGTATATTTGTTTTACGCATCGTACTATATAGGTTCGGGAGTTTATTTGAAATCGCAGTGCAATGTGCCGTCTAAAGAGAAGACTGTATACCTCACTTTCGACGACGGGCCAAGTGCACACACTGCCGAAGTGCTTGATGTTTTGAAAAGCCACCAAGCGAAAGCAGTATTCTTCCTAATAGGCCAACATGCAGAGCAACATCCAGAACTAGTGAAACAAATTGTTGCAGAAGGTCACCAGATTGGCAACCACAGTTATTGTCACAAAGGCACCTTCCCGCTAATGAGTAGCAGGAAAATAAAGGAAGATTTGGAACACTGCAACCAAATACTAACCTCTATTACAGGCAAGGCACCAATGCTGTTCAGGCCTCCGTTTGGAGTTACCAATCCTTTAATTGCATCTGGAGTAAAGAAAACCGGAATCGAATTCAGAACCATTGGATGGAACGTACGAAGTTTCGACACCATGGAAGGAGGAATCGATAAAATACTAACCCGCATTACCAGTCAAATAGAACCAGGTAGCATTATTCTACTGCACGACCGTATGGAATTCAGTGCAGAACTGTTAGAAAAACTACTCACCCAACTCGAAAAGGACGGTTGGAACATTGGGACACCAAAGTTTGAAGACTGAAAATAAAAAACACAATGAAAAGAATACTAACCGTTGCAGCAACAGCGCTACTTTTGACCGCATGCAACACTAATACGCCAACAGAACAGATTGCAGAGCCAAGCGTTAAAGCCGACACCGTTCAGCAAAACGCTATAGAAACAACTGACAGCACACCAAAAGTATCGGCAGTGGAAGTTCAAAGCGATGTTGCGGCCACCGACGTCAAAGTGAAAGGAAAAGAAACTAGCGCAGCTGACTACATTAGAAAGATGAACCAGTTAGGCGTTCCTTGCTTTATTGACCCTAAAGACAACTCGCTACACATTGAGTTGATGGAAAACATCAGCGGCAACTATAACGAATTGGCAAGTTACACGCTGCGCGAAGCCATTAGCAACGGTGTGAAAGGCATTACCAGTTGCAAAGTGTATTACGACCGCGAATTAGTGGGAACGGCCACTATAGGGAATAAGTAATAGGGAATAGGTTAGAGGTAATAGGGAATAGAGTATAAAGAATAAGTTAAGAGGGAATAAGTGGTAGGTAAGAAGGAAGAGGGGTGAGGGATTTTGCCTTTTATTTTTTGCCTATGGCGTAGCGGTTGCCGGGGAGGCGGTGGACTAATCCACGCATTTCCATCGTAAACAAGACTGACGACAATTGGGCAACAGACACCTTGAGGAACAAAGCCAATTCCGAAGACTCAATCTCACCTCCACGACGACGCATTTCGGAAACAATTTGCAGTTCTTGCTCCGACAAGTCGGGAAGATTTAGTTCGGGGAAGGTAGACGATTCAGATGTTTGCACCTTAATATTATCCCAACCGAGTTGGAAGTCGACATCGTCGGCCGAGGTGATGAGGGCAGCCTTGTTCTGCTTGATAAGGTCGTTGCACCCTTCGGAATAAACATCGCCGGGACGGCCAGGCACAGCAAAGACCTCGCGACTATAACTGTTAGCAATATCGGCCGTAGTGAGAGCGCCCCCATCGGCAGCGCTTTCCACCACCACCACCCCATCGCACAAACCAGCAATAATGCGGTTGCGGCTGACAAAACAACCAGGCACCAAAGCATCGCCACGAAAATGTTCGGTAAGCAATCCGCCATGATCCTTCATTTGCGAAGCCACCTTTTTGTGCTGAACCGGATAAAGTCTGTCGAGCCCCGTAGCCATAACACCAAGAGTAGGGATACCCGCCTCAAGAGCAGCCTTATGGGCCGTAACATCGATACCATAGGCCAATCCGCCCACAATAACCAAATCGGGATGCCGCTTGGCCAAATCACAAACCAACTGTGTGGTGAAACGTTTGCCTTGGTCGGTAGCATGGCGCGACCCCACCACAGCCAACATTTTAGGCGCGCTTAACGAGCAATTGCCCTTATACATAAACAAGACTGGTGCATCGGCACACTCGCGCAAACGGAACGGATAGTCCTTGTCGCCCAAGAAAACCACTTGCACCCCGTTTGCCTGCAAGAAATGCAGTTCTTTTTTGGCGAACTCGATATTGGCAGCCGACAACAAATCGCTTGCGATAGCTTTATCGAGACCGAGTTTGGCAAGAGCGCCTTCAGTTTCAGCAAACACAGCCTCAACCGACCCCAGACGGGCCAGCAATTCGCGCGCACGCATAGGTCCAAGTCCTTTTGCATGAGCCAAAGCCAACCGAAGAACTAAATTTTTATCGTCCATAAGCGAATTTCCAAAAATTGAAAAAAATAAAAGTGTTACCTTTGCAGAATAATTCACAAATATAAAAAAGATAACAAATGGATTCTACAAGACAAAGCAAAATAGACCGACTTGTACAAAAGGAGTTGGGCACGCTCTTCCAAAAGATGACCAACACATTAGGCGGCACTATAGTGAGTGTAACCAGCGTAAAGGTATCGAGCGACTTAAGTATTGCGCGTGTTCGCCTCAGCATCTTCCCGACCAACAAGGTTGAAGAAACCATGGCATTGTTGAAGAACAGCGCCAAAGGCATCCGCTACGAATTAGGCCTCAGAGTAAAAAGCCAATTGCGCATTCTTCCAGAACTGACCTTCTTCCACGACGACTCAATCGACTATATCGAGAATATAGACCGTCTGTTGAACGAAGACCACCAGCGCATCAGCGAGCAAGAAAAGGTTATTGGCAAGAGCAAAAGCGAAGATTAAGCACTACGAATGAAGTTTCCGTTCTACATAGCATTCCGTTACCTCTTCTCACCAAAGAAGCACAGCGCCATCAACATCATATCGCTGATATGTGCGATTGGCATAGGCATAGGAGCCCTTGCGCTTGTGTGCGTGCTCTCGGTATACAACGGATTCCAAGACTTGATTAGCGGAACCTTCAGCCAGTTCGATCCCGACTTGCGTATCAGCAAAGTAGAAGGCAAGACATTCAACAAACAAAACGAAAGCCTACTAAAAGTAAAAACGCTACCTTGCATTGAACAAGACGCCTTTGTTTTAGAAGAGAATGCGGTTGTGAAATGCGGCGAACGACAGACATGGCTCACCATAAAAGGTGTAAGCGACAACTACAAGCAGCTGATAGACTTCAAGCCCCTGCTAAAAGACGGCCGTTTCCTACTCAGTAACGGAGAAACGCCATTCGGTGTGTTAGGGTTGACGCTGGCAGTGAAATTGAACGCCAGCATATATGTACCCCAACCGCTTGAAGTATACGCGCCAAAACACGACGCCAACATAGACCTTAGCAATCCGAGCACCGCATTCAACCAAGAGAATGTCTTTCTTTCGGGAGTTTACAGTGTAGAACAAGAAGAAATAGACGGCCGCTACCTTATAGTATCGCTGCAAGAGGCACAGCACCTGTTTGGTTACACCGCCAACGACTGCACAGGCCTTGAATTGAAATTGAAGCCAGGCAGCAATATAGAGGCGTCGAAAAAGGCCATAAAAGAAATTTTAGGGCAAGACTACAAAGTTGAGGACAAGAAAGAGCAGCACCAAGACTTCTACCGCATGCTGAAAGTTGAGAAATGGATATCATTCCTTATTCTCACCTTCATATTACTTATAGCAGTGTTTAATGTAACAGGTTCGCTTTCGATGTTAATCATCGAAAAGAAGAACGACATCAACACCCTTCGCAATTTAGGAGCAGACAGCAGCACAATTAGCCGCATCTTCCTTATAGAGGGATGGATGGTAACAGCATTAGGAGCTTTGACAGGAGCGCTGGTAGGCGTAGCATTATGCCTTGCGCAACAACAATGGGGTTTACTAAAATTAGGTGGCGAGGAAGAAAGTGGAATGTTCCTTACCGACTCCTATCCAGTAGTTGTGCAACCAACCGACATTTTGATTGTACTGGTCACTGTTTTAGCAGCAGGATTGCTGGTAGCATGGCTGCCAACCCGACATTTAGCGGCAAACGACCAGTAGCCTGCAACCTTTACCACTTGAAAATGTGGAACAGAACCACTAAAACACATTTTTGAGAAATAAAATCGCCCACAGCAGAATATTATTTAGAACAATTCCAAATAATAAAAATCATAAAAAAGGGAGGCGAATTGCGGCGAAAAGCGCATAAAACCTAACATAAGAGGGTATCGGGAGGCAAGTTTTGCATAAGAATGTGCAATAAGGTGCATATTCCTATTTATCAACAACTTCAACCCCAATAGCAATATTTAAACAAATGTTTTTCAACAAGTTAAAACAACTCACTGAAAAACAGAAAGATTTCAAAAATCGGGAAATGCAAATTAAAACAAACTTTTTTTTCAACTGATTTTCCACAAAATTTGCATTCGAAAGATAAAGGTCTAATATGAGCGAAAAGATAAATAACATTGATCAATGTGAAGCACTTTGGGCAAAATGTCTGCAGAAAATCAAGGACAATTTGACCGAAATGCAGTTCAACACATGGTTCAAGCCCATCAAACCCCTTTTGTGGGAGCAAAGCACCCACACATTGAAGTTAGGGGTTCCAAGCCTATTCTTCCAAGAGTATTTGGAAGGACACTTCTTCGATTTGCTTAAAGCCACATTAGTACACGTTTACGGCGAGGTGAACTTAAAATACGTAGCCAACCTCGACAATGGAGTGTCTACAGAGAACGGCGGCCAGCATATGAAGAAGGTGCAGCCAGCGCCAGCAGTAAACCCTGTTGACAACCAGGCTGTAATGGAAACCAGCCTTAATCCACAGCTGAACCGCAACTATACAATGGACTGCTTCATTGAAGGCAAGAGCAACAAATTGGCAAAAAGTGCCGGTTTGGCCATTGCGAAAGCCCCAGGCGAAACACCATTCAACCCATTGTTCATTTATGGCGGTTCTGGTTTAGGAAAGACACACTTGGCTAATGCTATTGGCCACACCATACTTGAAAAGTATCCGAACAAACGTGTCATCTACGTTGACGCGCTCCGTTTCCAGAACCAATATCAGGACGCAAGCCGCAACAACCGTGCTGTAGACTTCATGCAGTTCTACCAAAGCCTTGACGTCCTCATCATCGACGACATTCAGGAATTGGAAGGCAAAGAGAAGCCCGTAAACACCTTCTTCCACATTTTCAACCACTTGCACCAGACCGGCAAGCAGTTGATTTTGGCAGCCGACCGTTCGCCTAAAGAAATCAAGCAGATGGACGAGCGTATGCTCAGCCGCTTCTTGTGGGGTTTGTCTGCCGAAATTTCAAAGCCAGACGAAGATATGCGTAAGGCTATCTTGAAGAACAAGGTAGACCGAAACGCCCTCGACATATCGGACGATGTAATTGAATACATCGCAAAGAACACAAACGGAAACATCCGCGAGTTAGAAGGTATCGTCAACTCATTATTGGCCCGCGCAACCCTCACCGACGCAAACATTGACGTTGCTTTGGCAGAAGAGGTTGTCGGCAAAAACGAGACAGAGGCAGAAAAGACTGTAGACTTGAGCGAGATTAAGGAAGCCGTATGCGAATACTACAACCTCGACATCAAGGACATTCAGACAAAGTCGCGCAAACGCGAAGTTGCACAGGCACGCCAAGTGGCAATGTACCTTGCACGCAAGTACACCAAAAAGAGCCTTGCCGTTATTGGCAGCGAAATTGGCAACCGCGACCACGCCACCGTATTGCACGCTTGCAAGACCGTTGAGAACTTGATTGAGACAGACAAGACCATCCGTCAGAGCCTCGACACAATTGAAAGCAAGTTGAAGTAAGAAGACAACGGCCATAAGCCATATTAGCACTGCAACAGGCTTATAGCAGAAAGAAACAGATAGAATAAGAAAGCAAGTCGACACTGACTTGCTTTTTTATTTGCATAAAAGTTGCTTTTATTCTAAATTTACAAACGATTTAAACATATAAGAAAATGATATTTAAATTTATATTGGTATCGGACGAAGAAGACGATTTCCGTCGCGAAATAGAAATTGAATCAGATAGCACTTTTTTAGAATTCCACAAGGCTATTTTGGAATCGGTGGGCTATACTGACGACCAAATCACCAGTTTCTTCGCGTGTGACGATGATTGGGAAAGACTTCAAGAAATTTCTTTGGTTGAAATGGATACAGCCAGCGACACCGACTGCTATACCATGGCCGACACCCATATTGATGAATTTATTGAAGACGAGGGTCAGAAATTG
>JAKSKS010000096.1 GCA_024401615.1 Paludibacteraceae bacterium | reverse complement strand
GCTGCCTTTTTCAAGTCCCCGATTATCTTATGATAGTCGGGGACTTTTCTTTTTTGGTTACCTGATGGTACAATCTCTTAAAAAAAATAACTAACTTTGTTCCTGTTGTAACAAAACTATTTGCACATGAAGAAATTTTCTTTGCTTACATTGGGTTTGGCTTTTGCAGCTAACTCTTTTGCACAAGACGTTATCATTACGCGCGATGCAAAAAAATACCAAGCTAACGTCACCGAAATTGGTGTCTTCGTGGTTAAATATAAATTGACTTCCGAGGAAAATGGACCTACTTACGTCCTTCCTAAAGATAAAATCGCTGCTATTACCTATCAAAATGGTCGTGTAGAGACTTTCTTTGATGGTACTACTTTGTCTAGCGACTCTGCTTCTATTGCTGCTGAAAATGCAGCAGACTCTTCTGCTCTCGTATTCCCTCCTAAGAGAGATTCTCTTCAAACACCTCCGCCTGCTCCAGCTCCTGTTCAGGTCGTTGTTGTTGAACAGCAACCCGTGGTTGTGGAGCAAGCTCCTGTTATGAGTGACGAGGAGTTTGACCGTTATATGTTTGCTGACGATGTGAAGGGACTTCGTTTCAAGATTGATGTAGCTCCTCTCTTTGGCGCTAAACAGTATTATTACGGTTATGACCACTATTACTATAACTACATCAGACGCCATAGAGATGATGACTACTCTTATCGAGACAGTTCTCATTCCCTCAATCCAGGACTTGAGGCTTCTTTTTCTGTAGGTTATCAGTTTAATCCAACTTTCTATGTTGGTGTTGGTTTCGATGCTCAAGCATTAGATAACTTCGATTGGGTGGCATTGTCAGGATTCGTTGATATGAATGTTCATTGCCTCAAATATAGTAAGACTGCTCCTTTGATTGGTTTGCGTTTGGGCTTGTCTTCTTTAGTTGATCCTGATGAGTTGTCTGGCTATTTTGCTGAGCCATATGTGGGTATCAACCACCGTTTCACTCCTAAACTTTCGTTGGGTGCGGCAGTTGGTTATCGTGCAACAACATTCGATACCGACGATGACCGTTACAATGGTAAGTATTATGATTCTATTGCATCAGATGCTTACTTTGTTAAGTTGTTCTTTATGTTCTAATACATTTATACAGATACTAAAAAGCCTGGTGGAAGTCCGCCAGGCTTTTTTATTTTGTGTTTAACCGTTAGTGCTGATCTTTACGGCTTCCTCTATATCGGTAGGTGCTATCCAGTGGATTTCCTCATCTCGTCGGAACCAGGTCAGTTGTTTCTTTGCGTAACGTCTGCTGTCTTGCTTTATCATGCTCACTGCATAGTCGTAGTCCCAAGTCCCGTCGAAGTAGTTGAAAAGTTCCTTATAGCCTACGGTGTTCAGCGAATTAAGTTCGCGCTGTGGATAAAGGCTTTTAGCTTCCTCTAACAGACCTTCTTCCATCATCTGGTCCACTCGCTTGTTTATGCGGTCGTAGAGCTCTTCGCGCGGCAAATTTAGCCCAATCTTTACAATTTCAAAATCACGCTCCTTCTTTGTCTCTTGGCGCAGCTTCGAGTAGGGCTGCCCTGTGCTTAAGCAGATCTCTAACGCGTGGATGATGCGTTTGTAGTTATGTGGGTCCATTTGGGCGGCATAGTCAGGGTCAAGTTTTACAAGTTCCTCGCGTATACCGTCAATACCTTCTTTGTCGTAGCGTGCCCAAAGGCTGTCTCGCAATTCTTGGTTTACTTCCGGACGGTCGTCAATACCTTTGCATATGGCGTCGATGTAGAGCATAGACCCTCCTGTCATAATCACAGTGTCTTTTGTCTTAAACAGTTCTTTTAAGAGTTCCAGCACTTCCAATTCAAACCTTCCGCAACTATAATAGTTGTGTATCGATAAATTGCCCACAAAATGATGTTTAACGCGCTTTGTTTGCGCTTCTGTAGGACGTGCGGTACCAATGCTCATTTCTTTGAACATTTGTCTTGAATCGCACGATATGATTTCTGTGTTGAGGCGCTCTGCCAACTGTAGGGTCAGTTCGGTTTTCCCTACACCTGTTGGACCTAAAACGATGACGAGTTTCTTGCTCATAGATATTTAAAAAATCCCTGTAGCGTATGCTGCAGGGATTCTCTTTATGCGTTGGAAGATGTTTGTTCTTTACTTCTTTTCTGACTTTTCTTTTCTACCGAAAACGGTGATGTTCACATAACGTTTAGGGTTTTCTTTCAAGTCGGTGAGGAGGTTGTTGGCGCTGTTAACAGTGTTGTCTAAGTCGTTGTAGAGTTTAGGGTCGTTAAGCAATAAGCCAACAGAGCCTTTACCGTTATTGATCTTGTCAACAGTAGCGTTCAAACCATTCATAGTGTTGTCTACTTTACCCATAGTTGCCTTGAAGTCTACGCCAGCAAGGTTCTCGCTAACCTTTGAAAAATTGCCGGTTATGTCTTTCGCATTGGCAAGAATTGGAGGAAGGTCGTTGCCAACCAACTTCTTCAATTCAGTAGATGTTACAGCCAATTCAGAAGACATTTTGTTGATGTTGGCGAGTGACTTGCCGATGTTCGGATCTGAAACCACGGTGTTCAAGTTTACAATCAACTGGTCGAGGTGTGGAATAACCTGCTCAAGTTTTGGCATTACACCTTCGGTAATAGCGTCGAGCATACCTGCAGGGGTAGCGGTTGGAATTGTGTCACCTTTTTGGTACAAGTCCTTCATGCCGTTTGTTGCATGCATGTCGAGCACAATGCTTGGTGTTCCCATTAATGAGAGTTGGAGCAGTGCTTTAGAACCCTTCGGAATCTTCAACTCGTTGTCTACTTGAAGCACAACTAAAACGTCTGCGTCAGGGTTGTTGTAGTCGTAAATGATTTCCTTTACCAAACCAACTTTGTGGCCGTGTGAGGTCACCTCGCATGATTGTACGAGACCTTGAATGTCTTTGTACTTGGCATAGTAATAGTTGCTTGGATTGAAAAGGTTGATGCCTTTCAAGTAATTCACTCCAAAGAATAGGATGGCAATGGTAACGATTACCAATACGCCAATTGAAAACTCTTTGCTGATTTTAAATGTCATATAAAATTCTTTTTGTTTTCTTATTTCATATACTGTCTTGCTTCTTCGCGTGACAGCCTTTCTCCGTTTTTGTATACTGCAATGAAAGCGTCTTTAAAGTCTTTTTGCACTTTGGCGAGTAACTCTTTTGCCTTGGCATAGGTTTGCTCGTCGCCGTAGGTATAAGTATAACGCTCGTCGCCTACCTTATATTCTGTGGCAGGAACGCAATTTTTGAACTCTTTGGCATTTACGTTCTTTCGTGCGCCGGTGTAAAATTGAATGCGGTAGTGGATTCCGGCGTTGGTGCGTTCTGCATCTTTTTTCACGTCCTGTTCTTTTGCAGCCGCCTTCTTTTCAATCTTGTTTTTGTAGTTGACTACTGCTTTATAGATGGCGGTAGCGAATTTCTCGCGAGAGGAATCCTTGCGTAGGAATTTCTCCTCTTCCAAGTTAGATACGTAACCCACCTCGACCAAAACACCTGGCATGTTGCTGTACTTTAGCACCCAGAAACCTGCCTCGTGAATGCCACGGTTGTATAGTCCGCTATATTTAGTTAACTGCTTCGAAATAGATGACGCTAACTCTTTGCTCTGTCCTGAAAATCCGAAGTCACTTGCAACTAAATTCCACTGAATGTACGATTCGCTGCTGTTTGGGTCAAATCCTTCGTACTTCTTCTTGTAGTTCTCTTCCAACTCCATAACAGCGTTCTCACGCATAGCGACAGAACTTGAAGTGGTTGAGAATGAGTAGACCTCGGTACCGTGTGCGGCTTTGTTCTCTGCCGAATTGGTGTGGATGGAGATGAATAGGTTAGCGTTGTTTTTGTTGGCGAATTGAGCGCGGTCGTCCAACGGAACAAAAACGTCTGTTTTACGTGTGTACAGCACTTTTATATTCTTCTCTTTTTCGAGCAAGGCACCTAACTTCAGCGCTACGGAAAGGTTGATTTCTTTTTCTTTCAACTTCTTTTTGCCTGAAGCTCCTTCATCTTTACCTCCATGCCCGGCATCAATCACAACAACAAACGGTTTATTGCTTTCTGCGGCAACTACCGCCACAGGCTTTTGACATGTAAGCCCAACTAATACTGTTAATATGATGAGTACCCGTTTCATTTAGTACTTATATATTTAAGTGTTTTGTTGAAGTTTTTGTATCAAACGCAAAGTTACAAATTTTACCTTATTATGCGATAACATTTTTTCGATTTGAAATTTATTTGTGCTTTATTGCCGATTATCTATTAAAATTGCGTAATTTCGCAGTCGAATTTTCAATTTTAATTAATAAAAATGGTGGTTTGGGAAACCACCCACTTTGTGAAAATGCCAATTTGCTTGACAGATAGAATTACTAACCGTCTTTGTGCGCTGCTGTTGTGCCTCTTTATTGTGGGTGCATCGTCTGCTAGTGCTAAACGTGGGGCGAGTGCCGATTCTACTGTGGCAACCCAGGTTACGGCTTCTTCTGAACCTACTAGCGAAGATTCTCTGAAAACTGCAAAAGCAGCCAAAAAGGCTTCTGCCGATTCTGCATTGCACCGCATCCCACAAAAGTCTAAAGACGCAATCACTGCTCCAATCAAGTATACGGCTAAAGACTCTGCCATTTTCTATACTGGCGGCGTCGCTTTCCTCTATGGTAGCGCTGAAGTGAATTACGAGGATTTGACCCTCAAATCTTCTATCATCCGCTTGCGCATGGATAGTAACTTGGTGCAGGCGCGCGGACATGTAGATACAACAGGCGAACTGGTTGAGACTCCTGTGTTTGTGCAGGGTAAGGATACTTACGAGTCAGAGGCCATCGACTATAATTTCAAAACCCAGAAAGGTCTTATACGTGGCGTGGTTACCCAGCAGGGTGAAGGCTATGTGACTAGTGAAAAGGCTAAAAAGTTGGCCGATGGTACTTTCCAGATGGTCGACGGTAAATATACTACTTGCGACCAACACGAACATCCACACTTTTACCTCGACTTGACTAAGGCGAAGGTAAAACCAAAAGACTATGTGGTTACAGGCCCGGCTTACTTGGTGATGCTCGATGTGCCTATTCCGCTTATGCTGCCTTTCGGTTACTTTCCATTTACAGAAAGTTACTCGTCTGGTTTGCTGATGCCAAGTTATGGCTACGATTCTCAGCGTGGTTACTATTTGCGCAATGGCGGTTACTATTTCGCAATTAACGACTACGTAGACCTCGCGTTGCGTGGCGATATCTATACTAAAGGCTCTTGGGGCTTGAATGCTGCCTCTCGTTACAAAAAACGCTACAAGTATAATGGTAACTTCAATATCAGTTATCAGAAAACAATTTATGGCGAAGAGCCAAACCTTCCTGACTATTCGGAAATGAAGGATATGAAGATCGTTTGGACACATGTGCAAGATGCAAAGGCAAATCCGTTCAGCACCTTGTCGGCATCGGTTAACTTCTCTTCTTCTGCTTATAATAAGAATAACATCGATTCTTACTACAATCCGGCCTATTATTCTGAAAACAACAAGTCGTCAAGTGTCAACTACCAGTTGACTATTCCAAACACGACTATGTCGCTTTCTTCAAACGCTACCTTGAACCAGCGTACGGCCGACTCTACCATCTCCCTTTCTTTACCAAACATTTACTTCAACGCTTCGCGTATGTATCCGTTCAAGCGCAAGTCGCAGGTAGGTAAGGATAAGTGGTACGAAAAACTCTATGTGGGTTACAACTTCAATTTCAATAATGTTTACACTACTAAAGAAAACGAGTTCTCGATGGGCGATATCTTTAGTAAGGGTAACAACGGTATCAAACACTCAATTAGCACGGGTGCGTCTTATACTGTTATGAAGTATTTTGTGCTCTCTCCTTCGGTTTCTTACCGCGAGCGCTGGTACTTTAAGAAGTATAACCAAACTTTCGACGAAAACAAGCAGGTGGTGAAGGAAGACACCCTTAAGGGGTTCTATCGTGTCTACGATATGTCTACCAACCTCGACCTCAGTACCCAACTCTATGGTTTTTACAAGCCGCTTAACTTTATGGGTGGAAAGAAGATTAGCATGATTCGCCACGTCTTGACTCCAACCGTTGGTTTCTCTTGGATTCCTGTTATCGACCACGACAACAATGGCTTCTACTACCGTAAGGTGCCTGCAACTGGCATGTTCAATAGGGTAGACTATAGTTATTTCCATGGCTCTACCTTTGGTACTACCACAACCGAAGACCAGGGTAACATCAACCTCGGTTTGAACAACAACGTGGAAATGAAGGTGGTGTCAGATAAAGACTCAACTGGTTTCAAAAAGATATCCCTTATCGACAACCTTTCTGCAAATACAAGTTATAACATGTTTGCAGACTCGCTTAATTGGTCTGATATTACAACCACACTCCGTTTGAAGTTGACTAGCCAGGTGTCGTTGAATGTAAATGCGGCGTTTACCCCATACACCTACCAGTTGAACCAGTATGGAAGCCCAACTAAAGTGAATGTGACCGAGTGGGAAAAGAACCACCGTATTGCGCGTTTGCGCTCAACTTCAACCTCGTTTGGCTACACTTTCTCAAATTCTATGTTCAAGAAAGGCGGAAAGAACGACGCGAAGTTGAACGAGAACAACAGCATCGACGGCTTTGACGAAGACAAGCAGGAAGAGGCCACCTCTTCTTTGCGCAAGAATAAGAAACAGAAAGCGACTACCGATGCCGAGGGCTACGAAAAGTTCTCAATGCCTTGGCACTTCCGCATCGATTATTCTGTAAGTTATGGCGACAAGGCTTTCAACAAGCGTAAGATGACGTTCGACCAAGAAGTAGACCAGTCGCTTAACTTCTCTGGTAACTTGCAACTCACAAAGAACTGGGAAGTTTCCTTTAGTTCGGGTTACGACTTTACCGAAAAGGAGATATCTTATACCTCGTTCAACATTACCCGTAACATGCACTGCTGGTATTCTACTTTGAACTTGGTTCCGTTTGGCGATAATTTCTCTTACAGTTTCCATATAGGAGTTCGTTCTTCAATGTTGCAAGACCTCAAGTACGAGCAGCGTAGAAATAGAACCGACTTCCCTGTTTGGACCGAGAATTGGTAAACTTAAACAACTAATTTTAAACTCAAATACAATTCCTTCTTTTGGGATTTATGGTGTACCCAACCAATTTGGTTTAGGTTGTAAATATGTTAAAATCGTGTTGTCGTAACGCGTTTTTTAATAATTTTTATTAACTTTAACCGCAAGTAAATTACAATATGTGGGATTCTTTAATCTCAACTTAAATTATATTTAGAAATAGTAGATGAATAAAATAATAGCAACTCAATCGGCTCCTGCCGCAATAGGACCTTATAGCCAGGCTGTTATGGTCGATTCTTTCCTTTATGTTTCTGGTCAATTGGGTGTGAATCCCGCTACAGGAAATTTAGAGGGAGATACCGTTCAGTCGCAGGCAAAGCAGTCGCTTAAGAATATAAAGGCTATTTTGAACGAGGCCGGTATGGATTATGCTGATGTAGTAAAGACAACAGTTTTCCTTTCCGACATCTCTCTATTTGCAGAATTTAACGCTGTATATGCCGAGACTTTCCCTACCAATGCGCCTGCACGCTCGTGTGTGTCCGTGAAGGGACTTCCAAAGAACGCGTTAGTAGAAATTGAGGTAATTGCTCACAAGTAAAAGAAGTATATGAAAAGTAACGAGTATATATTTGAGACCAGTTGGGAAGTTTGTAACAAGGTAGGCGGTATCTATACCGTTCTTTCAACCGTTGCCGCTTCTTTGCAGGCAGAATACGGTAACAACCTTTTTTACATTGGTCCTGACTTCCACATCGAAAATCATCCGCTTTTTAAAGAAGATCCTAAACTTTATGCCGATTGGGTGAAGAGCGCAGCGGCTGAAGGTTTGAAACTCCGTGTGGGTACTTGGAATGTTCCAGGCAATCCACAGGCTATTCTTGTCGATTTCCACGCACTTGAAGAAAAGAAGGGCGACTTCCTTTACAAACTTTGGGCGGTTTATGGTGTCGACTCTATGAATATGGGCCAGGATTACGAGAACAGCATCTTGTTCAGTTATGCTGCTGGCCGCATTGTTGAGAGTTTCGGTGCCTTCTATAAGGCAAACATGGCGAAGACGGTTGCGCACTTCCACGAATGGCAGACTGCCGCAGGTCTTCTCTATTTGAAGATGAACAACCTTCCATACAAGACTGTGTTCACTACACACGCCACTACCGTAGGTCGTTCAATCTGTTTCAACAACAAGCAGCTTTATCAGTATTTCAATAACTATAATGGCGACCAAATGTCGTATGAGTTGGGCGTAAAGGCCCAGCATGCTGTTGAGAAGAATGGCGCGCACCAGGCCGACTGTTTCACTACAGTTAGTGACCTTACTGCACGCGAATGTCTCCAGTTGCTCGACAAGGCGCCAGACGTTGTCACTCCTAACGGTTTCGAGGCCGGATTTGTTCCTAAGGGTGCTAAGTTCGACCAGACCCGAAACGAGGCTCGCGCTTCTTTGAAGAAGGTGGCTGAAACTCTTATGGGTTACCAGTTGGCTGATGATGCCATTTTTGTGGGCATTGGTGGTCGCTTGGAATACCGTAACAAGGGTATCGACGTCTTCATTGAGGCTATGCGCTCATTGAATCAGGAAATTAACCTCAAGCGCCAAGTGGTCGCTTTCATTATGGTGCCTGATTGGATTAACGGTGCGCGCAAAGATTTGCAGGAAAAGTTGCAGAATCCTAAGCAGAAGTACCAGTTTGCCGATGTAACCACTACTCACGAGTTACACCAGCCACAGTACGATGCAGTTCTGCAGGGAATCAACTATTTCCAGTTGCTTAACAACGAGAACGATAAGGTTAAAGTGTTCTTCGTTCCTTCTTACCTCGATGGTAGCGATGGCATCTTTAACAAGGTTTATTACGATTTGCTTATCGGTCTCGACCTTACTGTATTCCCTTCTTATTACGAACCTTGGGGTTACACTCCTATGGAAAGTGCCGCATTCAGCATTCCTACCATCACTACCGACCTTACCGGTTTCGGCTTGTGGGTGAGCAAGGGTGTTGAACCTATCACTAACGGTGTCGCTGTCCTCCACCGCGACGACAACAACCGTGGCGAATTGGTTGAGGCTATTAAGAATGAAATTGTAAACTTCTCTCAACTTACCGATAAGCAGGTGGCTAACTGTCGCGCAAAGGCGAAGAAGATTGCCGACAATGGTGCTTGGAACGACTTTGTTGTTTACTACAAACAGGCGTTCGCGTTTGCTAAGGGCGAGAAGTTTGATGCTGCTAAACAGGAGAAGAAGGCCCCTGCTAAAAAGGCTGCCGCTCCTGCTAAAAAAACTACCGCTAAGGCTGCCTCTAAAACCGCAAAGGCCGACGAAAAACCGGCCAAGGCAAAAAAGGATGCTAAGCCTGCTGCTGCGAAAAAGACTACTAACTCTAAAAAGAAATAATTATTAAGATAAATTTTATTACAAATGGAAATTTCAACTAACCGTGTCAACTGTCCTGATTGGAGAGCAATCAGCACTAAGGGTAAAGTTCCTGCTAAATTGGCAAAGCTCGACGAACTTGGTCGCAACATTTGGTGGGTGTGGAACAACAAGGTAACTGATATCTTCAACGACATCGATCCTGAAACATGGGAAAGATGTGGTAAGAACCCTGTTACTTTCCTTGAACAGGCTCCTATCGAAAAGCTTGACGCTGTTGTTAAGGACGCTAAGAAGATGGCTGCTATCGATGCTGTCTACGATGAGTTCAAAGCTTATATGAACGCTAAGAAGGACCCTAAG
>JAKSKS010000095.1 GCA_024401615.1 Paludibacteraceae bacterium | reverse complement strand
GGACGGGACATGCAGACAAAATCGCGGTCGGTTTCGGCAATTTTGTTCAATTCTGCCAAAATCAACGATTTGTCTACATAAATTTCATTTCTTAGACTTTGTTTTAACGCATCGGCGTTCGGATTCAGATACAAGCCCATACTCTACCCAATTTAATTGATATACAAAGATAAACAGAATATTTGATTTGGCTGAGAATACGCCGTCAAACTTCAAACGCATTTAATTCTATAGAGGAGAGCTTAGAGTTTTTGATGCTGACTTCTTTCTCTTAAAACTTTGTTTCATGGGCACAAAAATACACGCATGATATGTCATAAAATAGCACAACATTTGTTTATCTCTAATAAAAAAGGTCTCCACTCAAAATGGAGACCTATACTTTTAACCTTGACAGGTTCTAAGCACCTGATAATTCTTATTCCATAGATCTTTCCAAATCTATTTTTGCCATCACTTCTTCCTTGATGTTCTCATCTAAGTAATGTTCAAGCAAGGCGTTGGCCAATTCGAGTCCCCTGAATTCTGGGTTCGACAATGTGGTATGCAATAAGATTGGCTTTGCGGCATGGAATATGTGAATTTGGCCATAATAGAATTCGTTTTATGTAAAGATAAAATATTTTTCGTTTTTTTGTAAAACCCCAAGACGCATTACTTATTAAGAACGCCCGTTCAGAGCACCAACAGAACTGCCGTGTTGAAATAACCATAAAGTGAAATTAAACACCACGACGCAAGGCTATTTTTAGCACAACATTCCCACTACAAAACCGATTAAACGTATTTTTGTGGTAGGAACTGATATATGTTTAATTGCATGAGATATTTTAAGACACTTGTTTTCCTGCTAACAATTACCGTCGTAGGCACTCTTTCGGCTTCGGCCCAAACGCTGAAGAAAGGGAGCAACAGTTTCGATGCCAGCAAATTGGTTTCGGGACAAATGCTGAACCAAAACCGTATGGACTTCCTTTACGAAGACGCAAAGAACTACCACGTCTTCTACTACGACAACACCCCGTTACGAAGCCGCAGAAGCATTGTGCTGAACATCGACAAATCGCAGAATACGATAGGTGGGAAAACTTACAACATTCCGCTCGACGACTATATAGGTGCCTCTTACGCAAAAGGTAAAATCTGCGTCTACAACGCCACCAACCAGGCTGGCAAAATTACATTCTCCCAGTTTGTTGCCGACGAACAGACCAAACAGATTACCACCCACGAACTGCTAACCTACACCAGCAAGAACAAAAACTGCAAATACGCCTACCGTTTTGTGAAATCGGATGACGGCAGGAAATGCCTTCTACTTGTGAAGTGGACCGACGCCACTGGCAATTCGCCCTTGCACCTCTTCGCCTTCAATGCCGACGGTACTACCCTGCTGAAGCGCGAGGCACCGGCCACACAGCACCCCTATGCCGCCCTGCTCGACGCCAAAATCGGCAACGACGGCCAAATAGACCTGCTCTGCAAGAGTTATAACGACAACTGGGGCAGCATCCGCAAACGCTACAAAGGCTGCTACTCGGTAGCCGCAACCACCGCTCCAGAGGCACTAGACAGCTGCAGTATGGAACTGATACGCATTAAGGGAGATAAGGTTACAAGCTTCAAACAAGACTTCGGCCACAATATTTCGGCTGCTTTACTGAAACAACTGCAGGATGGCAACACAGCCTATGTGGCAGTGCTCGACGAAGGGGCGAAACCAGCAAAATTCCTACTGGGCAAACTGAATGGAGAAATGAAACAGCTATGGTGTACGAGCCACGATTTTTCCGAACGGTTTAATGTTAAGGTGAAAATGGTTCCAATGAAGGTAAAATTAGCCGCTGACCGCTTCCAGTAGAACGCTATCGTAGTGAACGACCTGCTCGAACTCAGCGACGGCACCCTGGCAGTGGCCGGCATACAGAACGGCAACTATACGGTGGGTGAAAGCGCAGGACTGCCTTTCAACTACAAGCTCCAATTTTACGGGAACTTCGTCACTTACTTTGCCGACAAGAACGGGAAAACCATCTCGTGCAACTTTACCGACTATGCGGCGGTGGGTTCAACCAACAGCGACTTTATGTTCTATAACGACGCACAAGTGACCTGCAACGACTTTGCCGTTCTGCCTTTAAGCAGCGCCACTGGTATAGCCGTCGTCTTTAACGACAATTATTCAGAAGGAGGGAAGGGATTCACGACCATTGAACAGAGCAAGGATGTATGCTTCAAATATACTGCTATTAACAAGAACGGCCAGACCAGTTCGGTCAACCTAACAGGCGATGTAGAATCGGGCAGGGTAATCAGGAAGTTTATGAAATTGGACAACAACAGGTTGCTACTGAACACCACCTCGCTAAAAAGTGGTTACTTCGAGGTACTGGAGGAATGAAAACTAATAGCCTCACCTTTCTCGAACCCTTTGCGTTCGGCAGAGTCAAGGCAGTTGTTAAGGTCCCAGAAATTTTTTAAACTTTCCTCTTAGACAGTTAGCATAAACTTATAGTTTTTCGATATCGTCAACTGAAAGTCCGGTAATCTCGGCAATGTCTTCAACAGAAAAACCTTTTAACTTCATCTTTCTTGCGTTTTCTATATTTTTCTGCAACGCGCCTTTCTCGAACCCTTTGCGTTCTGCCGAATCAAGGCAGTTGTTGAGGTCCCAGAAGTTTTTTAAACTTTCCTCGTAGTTCGAGCGTTCATTTGCAGAGAAAGAAGCTATTTCTGCTACCTCAAAGAGTTTGCGGAAGATGCCCTCGGTCAGCGCTTGTGGCTGCTCCTTAAGTTTGTAAAGGTTCTTCAAGACAAAGAGCCATTTGTCCAAAAAGGTGTGTAACTCGTCTTCCTTCTTGTTGAATTTAGGCATCTCGAGGAAAACAAAATTCAGATTGTCTGTAAATACACGGTTCTCGTCATCCTTCAACTGTACGCGTGTGATGCACTTGTCGTCATTGGTCTTGTCCATAATGAAATTGAGAACGCCCACCACGTAAACGGGTGCGAGTTCATAATTCCACGGACGGTCTTTCGAGCCCTTGACGGCCTGCTCGCGAACGGCAAACGACGAGTAATAAAGGGCGCGGTCGCGGAAGTTGTCCTGCTGCGCCTTCTGCATTTCTACAATAAAGCGCTCGCCCTTGACGGTTTTGCAATATACATCGTAAATGGCGCGTCGCTCTTGCCTGCTGTCGCCCAGCTGCTCGCTGTTGAGGTAGGTGACGTCTTCAATGGCGGCGTCGCCCTCCAGACCGAACAATACATTCAGGAAGCTGATGAGCAGATCCTTGTTCGCCTCCGTACCGAAAATCTTTTTGAAAGCGAAGTCGGTATAGAAGTTTATGTAGCGAGATAATGCCGTTCCGGGTATACACATAGGGCCAAGTTTTTAAATTAAAGCAAAGATACTAATTTTTTGGGTTTATTAGCAACTTTTGCTCTTTCAGGGCGTGTCCACAAAACAATATGGTTGTTTTAGGTGTCACGGAGGTGGCTTCCTCTTCCATAGTTAAGTCATCTGGGGTTCAGTTCCAGGGAGGAGGACGGGTTAGAATGAAAAAAGCCACCGATACCTTCAGCAGGTAACCGATGGCTTATTGCGTAGTCGCGTTTGCGCACACTTCGCATTAATTGGAGGATAATAAAGTTTACTTGTGTAGTCCACACTCGCGGTGTGTGGGGTCTTCCCACCACCAGCGTCCGCTACGGATGTCCTCGCCCGGCTTAACAGCGCGGGTACATGGTTCGCAACCAATGCTTGGGAAACCTTTGTCGTGGAGGGGATTGTAAGGCACATGGTTGTCGTGCACATACTGCTTGGTTTGTTCCTCACTCCAATCGATAAGCGGATTGACCTTGATGAGTCCGTTCTTGGCATCCCACTCCACCACCTTCATGTCGGTACGTGTTACAGACTGGCTGCGACGCAAGCCGCAAATCCAGACCTCGAGGCCTTGGAAGGCACGGTGCAGCGGTTCCAACTTGCGGAGCTGGCAACAGAGGTGACGGTCTTCCTCGCTATTGTAGAAAAGGTTGATGCCCTTTTCGCGTACCATTTTCTGTATGTTGTTGAAGTCGGGGAAGAAGACTTCCAATTCAATGCCATACTGCATCTGAGTCTTGTCTATCAACTTGTAAGTTTCGGGAAAGAGACGGCCGGTATCGAGTGTGAAAATGCGGGTAGCCGGGTCCTTCTTTACGATTAAGTCGGTCAGCACCTGGTCTTCATAACTCAAACTCGAAGAGAGGGCAATCTTACCCTTGTATGCTTTTAGGAAATAGTCGAGCACCTCGTCGGCACTTTTACCTTCAAACCTTTCCTGTAATTCTTTAACTGTATCTTGAATAGCCATGTTATAAACCTCCACTGCTTTAAAGTACAGCCCCAATCCCACACGGGGGATGAGGCTTTATTGTTGTTAGTCGTTGCTGCCAGTAATCATGCCCACACCTACCGTTTCGTTGGTGTCTTGGTCGATGAAGATGACGCTGCCCGTTACATGGTTCTGCTGGTAAGGGTCGAAGATAAGCGGATTGGCCGTTTTGATGGTGATTTCGGCAATGTCGTTCATCTTCAGTTCACTTACATTCTGTTCTTTCTCGAGGGTGTTAACATTCACACGGTAGTCGATGCTCTTGATGATGCCAAGGCTTTCGCTCACACTCTGCGCAACGGTGTAGCGGTTACGGACCTGAAGCGGATCTTGGCTGAACCAGCATACCCTTAACTTCACCTCGTTGCTGACGGTTGGCTGCTTGCCGGCTACAAGAATGTCGCCACGGCTGATGTCGATGTCGTCGGCCAACTGAAGGGTGAGAGAAAGCGGTGCGTAAGCCTCTTGCAACTCGGTAGTAGCCTGGGTGATGGCTGTCACCTTCGACTTCTGCCCTGAAGGCAGTACGGTGAGTTCGTCGCCAATCTTGATAGTGCCACCTGCCACACGGCCAGCATAGCCGCGGAAGTCAGGGAACTGGGTTGAAATTGGGCGGATAACATACTGGACAGGGAAGCGGATGTCCTTCTCGTCTGACGAGTCATGGCTGATTTTTACATCTTCCAACCAGTGCAGCAGCGTCTGCCCCTTATACCAAGGCGTGTTGGTTGAAGCTTCTACCACATTGTCGCCACGGAGGGCGCTGATTGGAATGAACTCTACATTCTGAATGTTCAGTTCTTCACGCACCTTGTTGTAGTCCGCAATAATCTTGTTGTACACCTCTTCGCTGAAGTCAACCAAGTCCATCTTGTTGATAGCAACCAGAATGTGCTGGATGCCCAACAGACTTGCGATAAACGAGTGGCGGACGGTCTGTTCGATGACTCCGTTGCGGGCATCGACCAAAATGATGGCCACATTGGCGGTAGACGCGCCAGTCACCATGTTGCGGGTATATTCGATGTGTCCGGGAGTGTCGGCAATAATGAACTTGCGCTTAGGGGTTGCAAAGTAGCGGTAAGCCACATCGATGGTAATGCCCTGTTCGCGTTCCGCCTTCAATCCGTCGGTAAGCAGGGCAAGGTTCACCTCTTCATTGCCTCGTGAACGAGAAGCCGCCTCAACAGCCTCTAACTGGTCTTCGAAAATTGACTTGCTATCGTAAAGCAAGCGGCCAATCAAAGTGCTCTTACCATCGTCAACGCTGCCCGCTGTGGTGAAGCGGAGCAATTCCATATCTAAATATCCTTTATTATCTGCCATAATTTGTCTCTTTCTTTAATCTTAAAAACTTATAGGGTCTCTTAACTCATCCCTACATCTTATAACCTATTCCCTTTAACCTATCACTTATTAGAAGTAACCCGCCTTCTTGCGGTCTTCCATTGAAGTTTCAGAACGCTTGTCATCGGCACGTCCACCTCGTTCGGTAACGCGTGTAGAGGCAATCTCTTCAATGATGTCTTCCAGGGTTTCGGCTTTCGATTCGGTCAGGCCGGTGCAGGTAATATCACCAATGGTGCGGCAGCGAACGAACTTTTTAACCACCTCTTCGGTTGGTTTGCGCTTAATGCAAGGCAGTGCGGCATAAATCTGTCCGTCGCGCTCAAAAACCTCGCGTTCGTGGGTGAAATAAAGGCTTGGCATTGGAATATTCTCCATGAAGATGTACTGCCATACATCCATTTCGGTCCAGTTACTGATAGGGAACACGCGGAAGTGCTCGCCTATGGCCTTTTTGCCGTTGAAGATGTTCCACAACTCAGGGCGCTGTTTCTTTGGGTTCCACTGGCCAAATTCGTCGCGGTGGCTGAAGAAGCGCTCTTTTGCGCGGGCTTTTTCCTCGTCGCGTCGAGCGCCACCAAGAGCGGCATCGAACTTATACTGTTCAAGCGTGTCGAGCAAAGTGGTAGTCTGCAGTTTGTTTCGGCTGGCGTAGTAACCAGTCTCTTCCTTAACGCGTCCCTTGTCGATGCTTTCCTGAACGCTGCCGACAATCAGCTGGGCGTTGAGGCGCTTGGCCAATTCATCGCGGTAGTCGATGGTTTCCTGGAAATTGTGTCCAGTGTCGATGTGCAGCAAAGGGAACGGAATGCGTGCAGGGTAGAAAGCCTTATAGGCAAGATATGTGATTAAGATGGAATCCTTACCTCCTGAAAACAGAATGACAGGATTTTCGAACTGTGCCGCAACCTCACGCAACACATAGATGGATTCGGACTCCAACTCTTTCAGGTGTTTGATGATGTGTTCGCTCATAATTTATTACCTCCAATTTATTATTACCAACTTTTAATCTTATCGTATGTTCAAGCGTTCCGGCAACCGTCGGCGCCACTTGTTTTGTACGATGCAAAATTAGGTTGTTCAGGAAGGCCGTTCAATCGCAATTATACGGCATATTGGTATACCCTTTTTATGGTAGGTTTTGGTATTTACACATAAGGTTCTTTCGGTTTTATGCAATCGTAAAAAGGGAAGTCCGCAAAAACGAACGTTTTTTGCGGACTTCCCTATTGTTATGCGGTAGTTTTAACCTTGTTTTTCAATCAGCACCTTCCAGTAGCCATCGGCAGTCTGGTCGGTTTTAAGCACATTGTGTCCTTCGTTCCTAACACTGCCAGGAACATTAGCAATAGGCTGTCCGTCGTCGAGCCAGACTTCGAGCAAGTCGCCCTTCTGCAAGTTCGCCAAAGCCATTTTGGTTTTTACAAAGTTCATTGGGCAAGCCACACCACGCAAATCTTTTACAGTGACATTTTCAGCAACCGGAGCAGCCTCCTCCTTCTTTTCTTCCTTAACCGCAGGAGCCTCAGATGGAGCAGGAGCAGCCTGAGAAGCACCAGCAGGCACCTTGAACTGAAGGCTGTCGTCCATTGTTGAATAAAGCGCTATAACGGCATCGCTTAAGCCTTTAATATCGGCCTCGCTGCCCTTGAGCGGTTGGTTAAGTTTGGCCTTATTTATCACATGCTGGTATTTTGCGTCTACCAAGTTCTGCTCAATAAATAGTTTGCTGAAAAGATAGAATACCTGCTCGTTGGTGCGTGGTTCTTCGCCACGTGTAATGAGGAGCATGCGGGCAGCCGAGAAGACAATCTTCGCCAATATGGCTTCTTTCTTCTCATCCACTGCTGTTTCCAGTTCCTTATAGCCCTCTTCAATAGCACTTTTGTCGAGGTCGATCATGTCGAAGAGTCCGGCCGAGCATTCAGCCTGTCCACGGCTTGCGTACGAGAACACTTCTTTTGCACCCCAGTCGAAGTAGTAGTTCTTGTCTTCTTCGAAAGAAGGGATGTTATCGGAATTCTTCAATGCCTGGCGCGCATAGTCGGCACCTTCGGCCTTTGCCCATTCGCCAAAACTGGTATAGTTATTTTTCACCGCCAAGTATCGGCGGAGCAATTCTTCTGCAAACTCTGGCGCCTTATAGGCCGCAATAGCGCCCACAGGCTCGCTAAGTTCCTTGTCGCCCTTCGTCTTCAAATAAACGGTATAGGCTGGTGCGATGTTGCCGTTGCGGATAACACGGCCCGAAAATCCGAGGTCGGACCAAATTTGCTGACCGCAAGAATTGGTACAGCCCGAAATATTTATCTGCACCTCGTTCAGCACATCGAGGTCGAGGTTGCTGGCAAGCAGGCGCTTGCGAATAGCCTCCTGCAAGCCTTTTGAGAAGCAGATGCCCAAACGGCAGGTATCCGCACCCGTGCAAGAAATGATATTGTTGGCAAGAAACGGATGGTCGATGTCGAATTCCAATTCCTTCAGCAGGGCATATACATTAGCGAGGTAAGCCTCTGGAATGTTGCGCAACTGCAAATTCTGGCGGGTAGTGAAACGCAGCACATTGTTGCCGAACTGGCTGGCGAACTGCGCAATGCGGGCAAACACCTTTGTTGGCGCGTTACCGTGCGAGAACGGAATAATCAGCGAGAACAAACCGTCTTGCTTCTGCTCGTTGGTGTAGCGTGCCTTCCAAAGTTTGAACGCCAGACTTTTGTCTTTAAGGGCTGGTGTGGTTGGCACGGTGTATTTGAAGTCGAGGTTGGGTAATTCAAGGTCTAAAGACGCGTCGTTGAGGGCCTCGTCGTAATACTGCTTGAACAGTTTGACGGTTTCCTCTTCACCCAACTTGTAGAAGATGTGGCGGATGCGGGCCTTATGCTTGTTCTTTCGGTTACCGTTGGCCGAGAAGAATCGTTTTGCGGCTTCGGCCACACGCACAATGTTCTTTTCTTCCACAAAGTCGAAAAGCAACCAACCGGTGTGCGGATTGCTGGCAACAGAACCGCCCAGATAGACTTTGAAACCCTTCTTTCCATCTTGAATTTTAGGAATGAAGCCGAGGTCGTTAATTAAAGCGTAACCGGCCTTTTCTTCCGAGATGGCGAACGCAATCTTCAGTTTGCGCGGCATGGTGAACGAGTCGTTTTCGGCAATAAGGCGGTTGGTAAGCGCCACCGCGTAAGGGTATGGATCAAAAACTTCAGCCTCGTTAATACCAGCCTCAATGTCTACCAACATATTTCTAATGGTGTTGCCGCCACCACCCTTGGTACCCAATTCCACGGTGCTGAGCGCCTCCATAGCGGCAGGGGCATCGTCGAGTGGCAAGAAGTGGAGCTGGATTTCCTGGCGTGAAGTGATGTGTACATGGCTCGCCTTGAATTGGTCGCCTACCTCGCACACCTTTGCCAACTGCTCGGGACGGATGAATCCGCCAGAACAACGGATGCGGAGCATGTAGGTACCATTCTCGCGCTGTTCGTACAGTCCCATAGGGACGCGCACTGCTTTAAACTGGCCTGCAGGAATATTGTTGGCCTTAAAATCTGAGATTATATTGCCAATGTAGCGAATATCATCGCCGAGAGTGCTGGGTAATTTATACATCTCTAATCCTCCTCTTCCTAACCAGTTATTCGGCCAACAGGCTTTCTATTTTCTCCTTGTAAACATTCTTCGGATTAGCCCCCTTGAATCGTTCAACCTCTACCCCATCTTTGAAGATGATGACGGTAGGCACAGTCTGCACGCTGTATTCGTCGGTAAGGGCCTCTTCAGCTTCCGCGTCAACTTTTCCAATGAAGACACGGCCTTCGTATTCGGTTGCCAACTCGTTAATAATTGGTAGCAGGTGTCGGCAAGGAGCGCACCAGGTAGCCCAGAAATCCAAAACGGTTATGTGGTTGCCGCTAACGGCTTCTTTTGCATTTGCAGTGGTAACAATCTGTGTCATATAAACCTCCTCTTTAATATGTGTTCGTATTACTTTTTATTACGATGCAAAATTACCGGGTTCAAGGAGGCGATTCAATCGCAATTATACGGCATATTGGCATACCCTTTTTATGGTAGGAAATTCCATCAGGAATATTACAAAATGGACGTTTACTGAAGGTTCTTTTGCTCTTACTCAAAACAATACTTGGAACTGCTGAAATGTGTT
>JAKSKS010000094.1 GCA_024401615.1 Paludibacteraceae bacterium | reverse complement strand
CCGTGTGAACCTGATGAGCGCAAACACCAAAGAAAGCGACACTCCAGTGCTTAAGGGCAAGAACGTAGCCGTTGTGGGTGGTGGTAACACCGCTATGGACTCGGTTCGTACAGCCCTCCGTTTGGGTGCAGAGCGCGCAATGCTCGTATACCGCCGTTCAGAGGCAGAAATGCCAGCACGTTTGGAAGAAGTGCACCACGCGAAAGAAGAAGGTGTTGAGTTTATGACACTCCACAACCCACTTGAGTACATTGGCGACGAAAAAGGCCGTGTAACCACAATGCGCCTCCAGAAAATGGAATTGGGCGAGCCAGACGCAAGTGGCCGCCGCTCACCAGTGCCAGTAGAAGGCGGAATTATCGACATACCTGTAGACGTAGTGATTGTAAGTATCGGCGTATCGCCAAACCCAATCGTTCCAAGTTCAGTAGAAGGATTGGAAGTCAGCCAGAAAGGTACAATCGTTGTAAACGACAAGTTGCAGAGCAACATCCCTACCCTATTTGCAGGTGGCGACATCGTACGTGGCGGCGCAACCGTAATTTTGGCAATGGGCGATGGTAGAAAGGCCGCTGCAGAAATGCACAACTACTTGAGCAACAAATAAAAAGCGCCAGAAGCGGGAAAAGTCGTGAAAAAACGTAAAAATGCGCTATAAAAGTGCGTTGAAAACAACATAAATATAGCGCAAAAAACGTATATTTGTAAAGACTTATTTAAGAAATAAACAAAATTCATTTTAATAAAAAACAATATGACAATCGACAATTACAAATTCGCTGGCAAGAAGGCGATCGTACGTGTAGACTTCAATGTGCCATTGAAGGATGGTAAAGTAGCAGACGACACTCGTATCATGGGTGCTCTTCCAACCTTGAAGAAGGTATTGGCAGACGGTGGTTCTTTGATCATCATGAGCCACATGGGCAAGCCAAAGGGTCAGGTTGTAGCTAAATATTCATTGGGTCAGATTGTAGACGCAGTATCAGAACGTCTTGGTGCTCCAGTTAAGTTTGTTAACGACTGCCAGAAGGCACAGGCTGAAGCTGCAGCTTTGAAGCCAGGTGAAGTTTTGATGTTGGAAAACCTTCGTTTCTACGGTGAAGAAGAAGGCAAGCCAGTAGGCATTGAAAAGGAAGATCCTGCATACGAAGCAGCTAAGAAGGAAATGAAGGCTAAGCAGAAGGATTTCTCTAAGGTTTTGGCTTCATACGCAGACTGCTATATCAACGACGCATTCGGTACCGCACACCGTAAGCACGCATCAACTGCTGTTATCGCTGACTACTTCGACGCTGACAACAAGATGCTCGGTTACTTGATGGAAAAGGAAGTTGCTGCTGTTGACAAGGTCCTCAACAACATCAACCGTCCATTCGTTGCTATCATGGGTGGTTCTAAGGTATCTACCAAGATCGGTATCATCGAAAACTTGATGAGCAAGGTAGACAAGTTGGTTCTTTGCGGTGGTATGACTTACACATTCGCTAAGGCTAACGGTGGTACAGTTGGTTCATCAATCTGCGAAGAAGACAAGCTTGACTTGGCTCTTAACATCCAGAAGATGGCTAAGGAAAACAACGTAGAATTGGTACTTGGTACTGACTCAGTTGTTACCAACGCATTCGATTTCGACACTATGTCATTGAAGGCTGGTGCTGAAGTTAAGGTTTGCCCTTCAGGTGCAATCGAAAACGGTTTCGAAGGCTTGGATGCAGGTCCTGCTAGCCAGGCTAAGTTCGCTGAAGCTATCAAGGGTGCAAAGACTATTCTTTGGAACGGCCCTGCTGGCGTATTTGAATGTGACGACTTCACTGCAGGTTCAAAGGCAATCGCTAACGCAATCGCTGCTGCAACTAAGGAAGGTGCATTCTCATTGATCGGTGGTGGTGACTCTGTAGCTTGTATCAACAAGTTCGGTTTGGCTGACCAGGTATCTTACATCTCTACTGGTGGTGGTGCTCTTCTCGAGGCTATCGAAGGTAAGGTTCTTCCAGGTGTAGCTGCAATCAAGGGTGA
The DNA here is from genome assembly GCA_024401615.1 of Paludibacteraceae bacterium. Classification (GTDB taxonomy): domain Bacteria; phylum Bacteroidota; class Bacteroidia; order Bacteroidales; family Paludibacteraceae; genus Physcocola. The sequence continues at coordinate 7,887 of JAKSKS010000094.1, read as the reverse complement.
ATAATTAAATTTAAACACCAAATAAAGAAGCCCGCTGAGCAATCAGCGGGCTTTTTTTATATATCGTGAAATAACACGCAGAGAAATGACACCGTAGGGTCCGCAATTAAAACCGGGAATAACGGCCAAAACAAAACGAGAACTTATAGCGAAAATACAATTGCCAATTAAGGCAACAACATTACATTCCTTAATGCATCCGGCACTTCAATAAAAAGACACAATGGAACCGAACAATTCGTTTTATTGGGATTGGAGGAATAAAAAAAAACCAGCCGCAACGCAGCTGGTTCATTTACTATTATATGTCCTTATAAATTAGCGAGTGAAAGACAAGATCTGGCCCTTAACATCTTCGTTGAACTTGCCCTCATCGTAAACGAGGTTACCGTTAACGAAGGTCTTTTCAACCTTGTAAGAGAGTTTCTCACCTTCAATTGGAGACCAACCACACTTGTACTGCAAATCTTTAGCCTCGACAGTATAAGGAGTGTTAGGAGCGACAATCACCAAGTCGGCATAATAGCCCTTGCGGATGTAACCACGCTTTTCGATACCGAAAATTTTAGCCGGATTGTGGCACATTTTCTCTACCACCTGTTCGCGTGTGAAAGCGCCCTTCTTAGCCAACTCCAACATCATAGGAAGAGAGTGTTGAATTGAAGGGATACCAGAAGCAGCAGTCAAAGCGTCGCCTTCTTTGTCGCTCAACAAGTGTGGAGCGTGATCGGTAGCGATAGTATCGATAATGCCATCGGCAACACCCTTCTGCAAACCTTCACGGCTCTTACCTTTCTTGATAGAAGGGCAGCACTTGATGCGTGCGCCAAGACGTTCATAAGCCTCGTCGGCAAACCACAAGTAGTTGACGGTAGTTTCTGCAGTGATATTGTCCTTCTGAGCATCAGGAATGCGTTCGAACAACGCCAATTCCTTCAAAGTAGAGAGGTGCAACACGTGCAAGTGAGTATGGTGTTTCAATGCCAAATCGATAGCCGCAGCAGTAGACTTGTAACAAGCGTCGGAGTTACGGATAACAGAATGATAGAACATTGGGATAGGCTTATCTTCGCCCAACTCAGCCTTTACTTTAGCCAAGTTTTCCTTAATCATATTATCGTCTTCGTTGTGGGTAGCGATAAGTACAGGCGATTTAGCGAAAATTTCTTCCAACTTCTGCTTGTCGTTAACAACAAAGCTGCTAGTAGTAGACCCCATGAACAATTTGAGACCACAGACTTTCTTTGGGTCAATCTTCATGATTTCGTCAACATTGTTGTCGGTAGCGCCCATGTAGCAAGAGAAGTTTACCAACGACTTTTTAGCCAACTCTTGTGTTTTCTCTTCCCACAAAGCCATAGTAGTGGTAGCAGGACTAGTGTTAGGCATATCCATAACAGAAGTTACACCGCCAGCAGCGGCAGCACGGCTTTCAGTGAGGAAGTCTGCCTTTTGAGTCATTCCAGGGTCACGGAAATGCACGTGGGTATCGATAACGCCAGGGAGCACCCATTTGTCCTCTCCATCGATGATTTCAGCCTTAGCCTTAACACTTTCAGGGACATCGTCCTTGAATATTTTAGAAATCTTGCCATCTTCAATAAGGAGGGAGCCCTTGAAAGCATTGCCCTCGTTAATAATCTTGGCCTTATAGATAAGCACGGGTTTCATTACTTGAGAGATTTAAAGTTGTATACTAATAATAAGGCCTGAAGCCTTCACATGATGTGTTTATTCAAAGATTAGAAAAAAAATTGACAAATACAAATTATGCCAAATTCTTTTTCTGCGGATATTTACGGAAAAACGAACGGAGTTTCAAGCGAACAACGCCAAACAACGCTTCCGAGAAGATGCCTCCACTCATTTTTGAAGTACCTAAAACACGGTTTACGAAAATAATAGGCACTTCCTTAATAACGAAGCCACACTTGTAAGAAGTGAATTTCATTTCAATTTGGAAAGCGTAGCCCTTAAACTTAATATCGTCGAGTCCGATAGTTTCAAGCACTTGTCGGCGATAGCAGACAAAACCGGCAGTGGTGTCGGCCACATTCAAGCCAGTTACAAAGCGAACATACTTAGAAGCAAAATATGACATCAACACACGCCCCATAGGCCAGTTGACTACATTAACGCCACTTACATAACGAGAGCCTACAGCCACATCGCCACCCTCTTCGGCACAAGCCTTATGAAGTTTCACCAAATCCTCTGGATTGTGAGAGAAATCGGCGTCCATCTCGAAAATAAAGTCGTACTTATTTTCAATAGCCCACTTGAAGCCGGCAATATAAGCAGTACCCAAACCCAATTTACCCTGACGCTCAATAATGTGAAGACGTCCAGAGAATTCGTTTTGAAGCGACTTTACGATGTTAGCAGTACCGTCGGGAGAACCATCGTCAATAACCAAAACATGGAAATTCTTTGGCAAACCGAACACGGCACGAATAATATTTTCAATGTTTTCCTTTTCGTTGTATGTAGGAATAATAACAACTCCGTCGTTCATATTTTTTCGGTGTTTCACTCAATTGCAAATATGAGAAATAGTGGCGAGATACAGTTCATAAATAGATTGCCAATTATTGACAAAAGTCAAAATAGGTCATTTACCGCTTATGTTTACTCAGACGATCATCAATGTATTTCGACAATTCGGGAGAATCGATAACTGTAATGTGGTCAATCAGCCCTAACACAAAACGACCTACTGCGTAAAGGCTGTATACTGTTGTAGAGATTTTCCACTTGTCGCCCGACTTTTTCACCAATGACTTGGTCAAAGGATATTCCTCAATCATCAAGTTTTGGGCCATGATGTCCAACTCTAAACAAATTTTATATTCCTCGCCTTGACCCGACGAGCGGAACACATCGACCGGAGCCGACTGGTGGATATTTTCGAAAGCCCAGGATTTGTCTTCCAGGTCTTCGACACTGCTGGCACGCGACAACTTGAACTGTTTATTTTTCTTGTCGGTCGGATCAACCGCCCAAATGGTGCTATAGTTATCAATAATTTCGTAAGGTTCAACCACACGATCGGTAGTTGTATTAGAATGGCTAGACCTATAATCCTTCAAGCAAATCTGATGACGGTTCTTGATAGCAGACAGCACCTTCGACAAATTGGAGTGCGCACGGTTTTCAGTCACCGACATCGCCAACGAGTCGAGATTAAACACTGCAGCCATCTTAGTTTTCAGGTTGCGCTGCACCACAGCATCGTTATTCAAACTCTGCATAATGTCGTAGACCAAACCTTCCTCCTCTTCGGTGAAGTGCACCAATTGCGAGATATCGGTATAGAGTTTGTCTGTTTTAGGAATAAAGTACATGCCATTCTCTTTCTGCACGCTGTAACCCACGTCGATAAGGGTTTGTATGTAACGGTAGGCCGTACGTGAAGAAACGTCTAAAGCATCACCTATTTGTTCAGGTGTGTATCTGATTGAAGAAGCCAACATTTTCAGCAACTTCAGAGAGTTTTCAAGTGTGCGATGATCAATCATAAACCAACTATACGTATTATTTACCTAATACAAGATACGGAAAATATTTTGCATTTTCGTATTTTTGTAGAAAAAGAGAGAAAATGGAACAAATAGCAACAAATAGCGTGAAAGCATGGTTGATGGCCAGCCGCCCCAAGACCCTGGCCGCAGCAGTAACGCCGGTAGTTGTGGGATGCGCGTTGGCCTACTCGCTGAACAGTTTTAGAGCAGTACCCGCGCTAATATGCCTGCTGTTTGCCGTTTTAATGCAAGTGGCAGCCAACCTTATTAACGATTTAATAGACTATTTAAAAGGAAGTGACGGCGAGGAGCGACTGGGCCCGATGCGTGCAACCGCCCAAGGGTGGATTACCCCAAGTGCCATGAAGAAGGGCATTGCCGTTGTAATAGGCGTTGCCTGCCTTATAGGCTTAAGCATACTTTTCTACACCACTTGGAAGTTGGTGTTTGTAGGTTTGGCCTGTGTGGTATTCGCCTACTTCTATACTTCTGGTCCCTACCCGCTTTCCTATAACGGATGGGGTGATATTGCGGTGGTCGTCTTCTTTGGCGTAGTGCCCGTTTGCATGACGTGTTTTGTGCAAGCCGACACTTGCCCATATTTCGGCATTTGGTTGTCTATAGCCGTAGGATTGGCAATTAACTGCCTGCTGGTGGTGAACAACTATCGCGACCGCGACACCGACAAAGCCAGCGGCAAACACACTATTATTGTAAAATTGGGCGAGCCTTTCGGCCGCTATTTCTATTTGGCAAACGGACTAACAGCAGCCATTATAGGAATCATTTCCCTATCTATCGTCTTCCGTTCGGAAGAGCTGGGCATAAACCCAACCTCCATTCTTAAAGCAACCGGCTTAATGCTGCCTTACTTGCTACTCCACTTCGCTACCTGGCGCAAACTTTGCGCAATACGCGAAGGGAAAGCACTGAATGTGCTGATTGGCCAGAGTTCGAGAAACATGTTGGTTTACGCTATACTAACCTCTATAGGACTGGTACTATGCAGATAAAAGAACTGATGCAGACCTGCATAGAAAGGAACCTGCCTTTCTTCTGCTACCGAAAGCCAGGCTCGTCGGTAAAAGCAGGCATACAAACAACCCCACTGCAACCACAAGCGCAACCGGTAAGCCTTAGCGACAGCAAGGGCTTTATTGTGGTGCCATTTAAAAACGACGCGCCCTACTACCTCATAAAGGAAGATATTGCCATAAACACCGCCAACTGCGATGTAGACGTAAAGGCACTGCCCCACCACCATTTGAAAAAAGCGAAAGCGCAAGCGGTTAAAACCGTTAACGACCGTGTTGCCTACTGCAAGAAAATTGAACAAGCCATTCAAAAAATTAAGGATGGGAAGTTCTCGAAAGTGGTTTTCTCGCACCCAGAAGTGATGGAGGGCAACTACATTTACGAGGCCACCACCATCTTTCAAAAACTTCTGGCAGCCTACCCACAAGCCTATGTGGCAATGGCCAATTTGCCAGGCATTGGTTTATGGATGTGCGCAACCCCAGAACTGCTTTTGAGCCGCGACGGACAAGACCTGCAAACAATAGCCCTTGCCGGTACACGCAGTCTTTGCGTTGACGGCACTCCATGGGACGAAAAGAACAAAGAGGAACAGCAGATAGTGGAACGCTATGTGGTGAACACACTGCAACCCTACTGCACCAGCATAAATGTAACACCCGTTACAACAACCAAAGCGGGACATTTAGAGCACCTACTCACCCGAATAGGGATGAAGATGCCCGTAGAGCAGAAAGCGGACGCGCTGCTGCAATCGCTACACCCCACCCCTGCAGTTTGCGGCACTCCGAAAGACAACAGTTACAACGAGATTGCCGAACAGGAAGGCTACGACCGCGAATTCTACAGCGGATATTTAGGGCACATTACCGACGCTACCCACTTCGCTCTCTACGTAAACCTACGCTGTATGAAGTTGACAGCAACGGGAGCCACCCTGTATGCCGGAGGCGGTATTACTGCCGACAGTGTGCCCGTAACCGAATGGGAAGAGACTAAAATGAAGATTGAAACGCTAAAACGCTTCCTCACAAGCGAATAAGCACTCCATAACAAGACAAAACACTGACAGGAATGCAAACGACCAACCATAGCAATATAGCCGCTTTGGCAAAACTATGTGCCGACAAAGGTATAACCGATGTTGTGTTATCACCAGGTTCGAGGAATGCCCCTATCAGTATAGCCATGAACCGCGAGCCACGCCTGCACTGCCATGTGGTGGTAGACGAACGTTGTGCGGCTTTTGTGGCACTTGGAATGGCACAAAAGAGCAACCGCTGCGTAGCCACGGTCTGCACATCGGGCACCGCCCTGCTTAACCAGGCACCAGCCATAGCAGAAGCCTATTACCAAGAACTACCCCTACTGGTCATCAGTGCCGACCGGCCAGAAGAATGGATTGACCAAGCGGACAGCCAAACCCTCCGACAAGAGCATCTACTCGGCAACATCGTCAAACAAAGTTATAGTTTGAGCACCCGTGATGACGTAACGGGGAAATGGTATGCCAACCGAACAATAAACGAGGCTATCAATACTGCAACAAGCGGCAGACGAGGCCCCGTACACCTTAATGTTCCTTGCGACGTGCCGCTATACGAAGTGGCAGAACAAGAGATAAACAGCCACAATGTTAGCCGTTTGGTAGAGACTAAAGTCACACTACCATCGCCCATTTCAGGGAAGATTTTACTCTTGGCAGGATTTCAGCAACCTAATTCGGAAACAAACAAGATGGTCTGCCAATTGGCGAAAAAAGGGGTTGCTGTTTTGGCAGAAAACCTCTCAAATTGTTATGGAGAGGGTATAATCAACAACATAGAACCCGTTACTAAAAGTTTGACCGCAGAAGAGGCGGCCGACTTCACGCCAGACCTACTGATTGTTATAGGCGGTGCCATTGTCAGCAAAAATGCAAAACAATTTTTACGTAAGCATCCTGCCAAACAAACCTGGAGAGTGGGATTGGAAGAAAACATAATTGACACCTTCCAACACATTGACCAGCAAATAACTTGCGACGCCAAGACCTTTTTAGAAGAACTAACTTCGGTTATTTCTGGCGACCAACACTATGCGAGCCTATGGCAACAAAAAAGCACCGATTGCCAAACCCAACTGAAACCACTATACAACAGTTGGAACGAAACCGCTATTTTCAACACCCTGCTGACCTCGTTACCTGAAGGCAGTGACCTCCACCTCAGCAACGGGACCAGCGTGCGCAACGGACAGTTGTGGAACAATACCAAAGGCCTCCACTTCTACGCCAACCGTGGTGTTAGCGGCATTGACGGTTGCACCAGCACCGCAATAGGATCGGCATTGATGTCGGACGTCAAAACCACCCTTATAACGGGCGACCTCTGCTTCCTCTACGACAGTAACGCATTATGGAACAACGAGTTTCCTAACGACTTGACAATTTACATCATTAACAATAACGGTGGCGGCATCTTCCGAAAGATGGACGGGCCCAGCAAAGTTGCGGAATTCGAACAGTATTTTGTAACGCCACAACATGTTAATATAGAAGCCCTATGCAAGGCTTACGGCATAGGCTACAGAAAAGCAACCAACCTTAATGAGTTGGAACAAGCCACAAAACAACCAAACGGAGTTGTGGAAATAATTGTAAGCAACCCATAAACATACAATTATCGAACCTTTCATAACAATTAACTAGCCTCCTATGAAGATTCAGTTATCGGACCATTTCAACATCAAGCGGTTGTTAGAGTTTACCCTACCAACCATAGGCATGATGGTATTCACATCGATATACGGTGTGGTAGATGGCCTGTGCGTATCGAACTTAATAGGAAAGGACGCATTAGCAGCAGTAAACATCGTAATGCCCTTCCCTCTAATGTGTTCATCGCTTGGTTTGATGTTCGGAACCGGAGGTGCGGCTTACCTTGCAAGATTGTTAGGCAGAGGGCACCGAGAAAGAGCACACCGACTGCTCACCCTTATCGTATTGGCATCAGCTATTATTGGATTGGTTGCCACCATTGCAGGCATTGTTTACATGCCACAACTTGCGCAATTAATGGGAGCCAGTGAACAACTACAACCCCAGTGTGTTGCCTACGGGCGTACCTTTATGCTCTGCATTATACCATATATACTTCAAAACATCTTCCAATCGTTGCTGATAACCGCCGAACGCCCCCATTTGGGGCTACGATTTACCCTTGTAGCCGGTACCGCTAACATTATTTTAGACCTCCTTTTTATTGGTACATTGGGCCTGGGTGTAGAAGGTGCCGCATGGGCAACAGTTATCAGTTGTTCAATCGGCGGATTTGGGCCATTAATCTATCTG
>JAKSKS010000093.1 GCA_024401615.1 Paludibacteraceae bacterium | reverse complement strand
AATAATAAAGTTTACATCTTCCTTATTGGGCAGACCTGAAAAATGATCGACAGCCGCCTTCAAAACTTCGAATTTGTGCTTTACGCCTTCGTTGTTTAACCCTGAGCCAGCCCCCACACATTGTTCTAATGGTATATCGAGCAACAAATGCATAAAGATGCTCGACGGAGAAGTGTTGCCTATACCCATTTCTCCAATCGACAACACGTTACACCCTTCATCTGAACATTGTTCTACCTGTTCGGCACCCACACATAATGCTATTTGATATTCCGATTCTGACATAGCAGGTTCACGCAAAAAATTCTTTGTGCCATGTGCAATTTTACGGTCTACAATGTGGGAATATTTTGATAAGTCGAAATCATAGTCTGTACCAACATCCACAATACGTAACAGGAAATTATGCTGGCGGCAGAACATATTGATACCGCCCCCACCTTTCCCATAATTGATTAGTTGCTGCCATGTCACTTCCCGAGGTGAAGCAGAAACACCTTCACGTTCAATACCATGGTCACCTCCAAAAAGCAAATGGTACGGGCGTTGGAGGACTGGTGAAAGGGTATGTTGAATGAGCCCTATTTGCAGTGCCAATGTTTCCAGACGGCCTAACGAGCCTTTCGGTTTGTTCAGGTTGTCTATTTTCTCTTGCAGTGCAGGTATTAACGATTTGTCGGTCGGTTTTATCATTTTATCTTAACTGAAATCCCTGAAATTAAAAGGTATACATCATCTGAGTTTGAAGCCACATACTGGTTTAACCATCCCTGCAAGTCGGTAAATTTACGTTGTAGTTCGTTATCACTAACTCCACCCAGCCCTATTTCATTGGTAACAAAGATGAAGGTGGCATTTTGAGCAGTAAACTTGTCGAACTCAGCCTTTAACGCGGTTTTGCATAACTCAATGTCTTGTAAGTCGAAAAAATAATTGGTAGCCCACAGGGTACAGCAGTCAATTAACACCACTCTGCCAGTAACATCGTGCTTTGCTAATTCTTTTTCCTCCTCAATATTGGTCCATTGGGGGCCTCTACGCTCTTGGTGAACTTTAACACGTTGGGCAAAATCGGCATCCCAAATACGTGCAGTTGCTATATAGACAGGATTGTCGGTAAGCGAAAGCGCCATTTTTTCCGCAAAAGCGCTTTTCCCAGACCTTTGTCCACCAGTTATGAGTATAATCTTTTTCATTTTACAGAATGGTCTTAATCTCGGCAAGCGAGTTTACAATAAAATCTACTTTCTTTGGCGGAACGAAACTCTTGTCCCAACGGTTGAAAAGTAAAGTGTCAATACCAGCATTCAGCGCACCCAGCATGTCAGTATCGAAGTTGTCACCTATCATAATGGTGTGTTCCTTATCGGCTCGGCTTTGTTTGAGTGCGAAATCGAAGAATTGTTTCGAGGGTTTGTTCGCACCCGTATCTTCGCTCAGAATAACAGTTGTGAAATATTTTGCCATATCAGCATTGTTCAATTTTTTGAATTGCACCTCGTGAAAACCGTTGCTGCACATGTGTAAGCGGTAACCTCTTTGGGTTAGATACTGTAACAGGTCGTGTGCGCCCTCTACGATAACCGTAAACGAAGTACAAAGCTCGAGGAACTTGTCACTCATAGCAAGGCACATCTCATCGCTAATACTTTCGAAGTTTCCTTGGTTTAACGGACGTTTAAAACGTTCCACAATCAAGTAGTCGCGCGTTATAAGTCCTTTAGCATAATCGCTCCAAAGTTGCACATTTGTCTGCCAATACGCATTAAAAAAGATATTAGCATCTTCAAAATGCTCATCAAGGCGGCACACAGCATAAAGTTCCTTTAACGCCCTCTGTGCGCTACCACGGGTATCGTAAAGCGTATCGTCAAAATCTATAAACAGGTCGGTGTATTGTTTATTCATAATTGAAATTTGTTTTCAAGCAATATAGCCAATTTCTCTCTAAACGTAACAAGAAACAACTAATATATCAACCCTCTAAAAACAATAAGCGATACCACTCCCACCACTTCAGCGCTGAAGCAGACAGCAATACTTAGGTGACAATCGGAACTGTTCAGTTCGCGAGGATTTGTACCAATGTAAGGTTTGTAGAACACTTCGCCGAAATAGTTGTGGGGGCCGCCAAAACGGCAATCTAACACGCCGGCAAGCGCCGCTTCGGGCCAACCACTGTTTGGAGACGCATGTTTTGGCCCATAGTTACAGACAAAGCGCCAAAGGCTGGAGAAGGACAAACCTTTGCTAAAAGAAGACACCGCCACCATCAACAATGCAGTTAGGCGCGCAGGCAGGTAGTTGGCCACATCGTCGATATGAGCGGCCCAACAACCAAAATCTTTATAGCGTAGATTCTGGTAACCAATCATAGAGTCCATTGTGTTAATCATTTTATAGGTCAGCATACCCGGCACACCCAGTAACATAAACCAGAAGATAGGGGCAATAACACCATCGCTCAAATTCTCTGCCAAGGTTTCAAGCGCCGCAGTACGTACCTCGTGCGCCGAAAGTTCGTTCGTGTCCCGTCCAACAATGCGAGCCACCTGTTTCCGTCCATCTTCCAAACTGCGGTCAAGCGCCTCGAACACCATTCTAACCTCGTTGCGAAGTGTGTGCCCAGCCAAACAGAAGAAGATTAAGATTGACTTTATTGCTACAGCAAAAGCAATTGTGGCAAAACCGCCTGCGCATAACCAATAGGGGGATTGGACAATTCCCCAGCCGACAAGGAACGCGACAGCCACACTAACAACGGCAAATACGGCACCCTTAAGCAAACAATGTTTGTTCTTATTCAGGCGTTTTTCAAAAAAAGAGATCCACTTGCCCATGTAGACAACAGGATGTGGCAATTTTTCAGGGTCGCCAAATGCAAGGTCCAGCGCCCATCCAATACCAAAAGGTAGCAATATGTCTATAAAGAATTTCTCCATTGAAGTATACCTTTTACCAATTCATCGTTTTCTGTATGCGTTTGCACTGCAATACGAAAATAAGATGCATCCAAGCCTTCGAAATTTGACGCATTGCGTATCAAGATGCCACATTTAGTTGCCAAATACTCTTTAAGGCTGTCAGCAGTGCTAACGAGAGTACGAGCCAACATAAAATGGCTGTCGGTGGGAAATACTTGCACAAAACCCAATTCCGTTAACGCTTCGGTCAAATAACGCACTTCTGTCTGCAAGCCCGCTAAGTCAATCACATAATCTGCTTCATGCGAAAGTAGATAGTGCCCCGCACTAATGGCCAACTGGTTGACCGACCAAGGTTTACATAGTGCTCTAACCTGGTCTAACAGAGTTATAGGCCCGGTAATGAAGCCCAATCTTAATCCGGGAATTGCAAAACACTTGGTCATAGAATGAAGCATAATCACATTCCCAAAACGGACGCCTTGCTTGCTATTCAACTGTGGCAGACATGAAAATGGAGCATAACTGCAATCCACAACAAATATCTTCTCGGGGTAGCCTTTGATTACAGACTCTAAGTCTGCGAGTGGCAGCACCTTTCCCGTAGGATTGTTCGGATTGCACAACCAAACTATTTGTTGGTCTCCGTCTATATCACTCAACTCATCTATAAGCACGGTAGTATGTTGAAACATACGGCAAGCATCGGCATATTCCGAAAATGTTGGACCCAAAATGGCTGAAACGGACCCTTTGTAAGCCTGAGCAATTAAGTATATGGCTTCGGTGGCTCCATTCGTTACCAACACTTCACCCGAATTCAAAGCAAGATGCTCGGTCAGTGCCATCTCAAAACCACGAGCGTCTGCTTCTGGATAGTTTTCAATACAATCCAGGTGCTCCGCCAAATGTTTGTAAAGCCCATCGTGGCAGAACTGGTTATAGACGTTTGAGCTGAAATTACTCTTGATTTCTGCGTATGGGTATATGTCGTCGCCGTGTCCGTTAATCATTCTGTTTCTTCTGAGATTATACTATAGAGTTGTGGTATATCCACATACTTGCGCACGTGTTCTGCCAACAGTTCATACTGTTGCTCTTTAAATTGTTCTATGTCTACCATGGGTTGCTGTGTACGGCCAAGTCCGTCAATAAGATGGTCAATAACAACAGGGTTATCAAGGAAACCGTGAATATAAGTTCCCCAACAATTACCTTCATGCAATACCATCTGGTCGGTAGTGCTTCTCCCTTGGTGGATTTCATAACCCTTACATTTTGTTTCTGCGAATTCAAATTCAACCTGTCGGGTCATTTTTTCTGCAGTCATCGTGGTTTCGATAGGCAGCAAACCCAGCCCCGGCAGACTCTTCAAACTGCCTTCTACGCCATCGGGGTCGTTCACCGACTGGCCCAACATCTGGAAACCTCCACATATACCAACCACTTTCTTGCCCGCCTTGTGAGCTCGAATGATGGCATTGGCCATACCCTGTCTGCGCAACCAGTATAGGTCGTCGAGGGTTGATTTAGTGCCCGGCAGTATAATAATGTCAGCCTCTTCCACATCTTCCGCATTGTTAGTATAGAAAAGGTTGAATCTCTCATCGCGTTCCAACACAGCGAAATCGGTGAAATTGCTGATGTGCCGTAGTAAAACTACAGCCACATTTATCTTGTTGCTGGTGGCGGATCGGTGTTTGTGCTCAAGCTGTACACTGTCTTCGGCATCGATGGCAATGTGGTTATACATAGGCACAACACCTAAAACGGGCACTTGGCAGATATCTTCAAGCATTTTCCGTCCTTCTTCAAAAAGTTTTATGTCGCCCCTAAACTTATTGACGATTATACCCTTTATCCGCTTACGGTCTTCTTCGGTTTGTAGCATCACACTACCATAGCACGAGGCGAACACGCCACCACGGTCAATATCGGCCACCAATACCACATCGGCATTGGCATAGCGGGCCATAGGCATGTTCACCAGGTCAGAATCACGCAAGTTGATTTCCGACACACTGCCAGCCCCTTCCATTACAATGGGGCTATATTGTGCCGATAGGCGGTCGAATGCCTCGTTCACTGCTTTTCGGAGTTCACCACGTCCCTCTTTTCGGAAATACTCGTAAGCCGAACGGTTGCCTATTGGTTTTCCGTTCAATACCACTTGAGTGGTATGTTCAGAATTTGGTTTCAACAACAGTGGATTCATATCGGTATGTGGTGCCAGATGGCAGGCTTCGGCTTGCACTGCCTGAGCTCGTCCTATCTCTTTACCGTCGGGCGTGACAAACGAGTTCAAAGCCATATTTTGGGCCTTGAATGGGGCTGGTTGGAAACCATCTTGCAGGAAAATGCGACACAGGGCTGTCGCTATCACGCTTTTCCCGACATCGCTGCCCGTACCGACCAGCATTAATGGGTGAAGTCTCTTGCTCATTCCTTTTCTATTTCTTTCAACCACGTGTTTTCAAATCCCCGCTCCGCCCAATACCAGTGCGTATAACCTGCTATGGTATGCTTGTACTTGTAGAGTGTGGTGGTAACAATTGCTCCATTGGCAGCGGTTTGTCCTTTAATGACTGTCACTCCATCAGTCACTTCACTGGAAGCGATGTCTGAGTAATGAAATTCATGTCCACACATTCTAATTCCATTCAAGTCTATTGAGCGGTAGCCCAAATGAAGGCGCGAATTTTCCATCGTCGCCCTTATATTGAACACACCGCACATTTCACGGCCGTCTATGTCATGGCAGAGGTACATAAATCCGCCACATTCGGCAAAGGTGAAGCCTCCACGTTCAATGTATGCCCTTATACTTGTTCGCATACTGGCGTTAATGTGTAGTTCTGTTGCATACAGTTCGGGGTAACCACCTGGCAGATATAACAAGTCGCAAGGTGGAAGTTCTGCATCTCTTATTGGAGAGAAATACACCAACTTTCCCAAACGGGCCAAATCGTCAATGTTAGTTTTATATACAAAGTCGAACGCTTCATCTTTTGCAATGGCTATAATCATAACTCCAAAATTCTGTTTAAGTTGACATGCGCTTCCACCTCATCTGCCGCGTATGCTATTAGTTGTTCAGTCTGTTCTCTTTCTGATATTGTAAGTCCCAAATGTCGGCTTGGGATCTGCAGGTTAGCATTGCGGGACAAATAGCCTAGACATTCAGTACCAGCATCGGCGCACGCTTCTTTCAACATACTATAATGACGTTCAGACGCCACTTTGTTGAAGATTACACCCGCAAGCTTCAGTCGCTCATCAAAATGTTTGAATCCATAAATAAGAGGACTGACGCTATAAGCCACCGACTGCGCATTAACGACCAACACCACCGGAATATTCAACATAATAGCGAGTTCGGCACTACTACCTTTTTGCTTTTCATAACCATCAAACAGGCCCATCACACCCTCCACCACACGCAAATCAGCACCGGTTCCATAGTGGTTATAGCTTTTGTCCACATGGTCTGCCGTTGCCATAAAGGAATCGAGGTTCACCGATTCACGGCCAGCCGCCATATAATGGAAGATGGGATCAATATAGTCTGGCCCGCACTTGTAGGGTTGTACTATCAATCCACGGTCCCGGAATGCTCTTAACAAACCCATGGTACATGTGGTTTTACCGCTATTCGATGCGGCGGCGCCTATCATTAGTTCTTTCATCTTTTGTTTCGTTTTAATATCACCCTTAGTGCTATTGGCGCACCAATTAAGGCGGTAACCGAGTTAATGGGAAGGGCACCCTCGTAGCCTGGCAGTCGGGCTATTAGGTTGCACAACAAGGCAATGGCAGCGCCACACAACAACGTTGCGGGCAGCAAGACCTTATGGTCCGTTGTGTTCAGTAATCCTCTGCATATATGCGGCACAGCCAAGCCAATAAACATAATAGGGCCACAATAGGCTGTAACCAACGCCACAAGCGTACCCGAAACAAGGATGATGCACAAGCGCGCCCTGCGTATGTTCAAGCCCAAATTCAAGGCATATTGTTCCCCAAGCAGCAACTGGTTTAAGGGTTTGGCCAACAGCATACTAATTGGCAGCATAACGGATATCAGTATTAAAAACACGTAGATTTGTCCTCCCGTTACTTTCGAGAAGGAGCCAAGCCCCCAGATTACATAAGCCCTCACATCTTCTTCCGAAGAAAAGTACTTCAGAACGCCTGTTATAGCACCGGCTATATAACCAATCAGTACACCCACAATTAGTAGGGTGACATATCCTTCGAAACGTTGGGCCAGATACACAATTAGCGTCATTACCGAAAGAGAGCCCACTATGGCAGCACATACTATGGCGGAATTTCCAACCAATCCAAAACGGCCTATCACACCTCCGCCAATAGTTCCGTTCAGCAGCACTACAAATGCCACTCCCAGACTTGCCGCACTCGACACTCCCAACACCGACGGACCCGCCAACGGGTTATGGAACAGCGTCTGCATTTGCAAACCAGACACCGATAGGGCTGCGCCACAAGCCAATGCTGTCAGTGTTTGTGGCAAACGGGTTTTAAGCACAATGTTGTTCCATGCCAAATTATCGCTACCACCGCCAAATAAAATGTTGAACACATCGGCGGTGGGAATACCGACCGATCCGATGGTAAGGTTGAGAAGCACCAACAATGGTATACTCAACAAGAGCAGTGTCATTATACTTGGTCGTCGCATATTAGTTTAACAATTAAATCACCCTCGTTAAACACATTTCTACAATGTGCATAACAGCGTTCAGTTATTTTATCGAAAAAAGACTGCGGCATACAGGTCCAAAGATCTCTGGCCATATTTATGTGGTCTATCTTATCGGCATCTGGTCCGGCCAGTGTTTTCAAGAACTCTTTGTTCATCTGCACTTTGTGCGAGTGGGTGTTCATATTTCCCTCGGCAAGTTTTACCGCTTTGCCAATCATAATGCCCACTACCACCTTATGGAAGCCCAACTCTTTGGCAATGGACAACGCCTCGCCTACAAAATTGCCATAATGTATGCAGCGTATATCGCTTTGCTGGCGGAGCGCCGTTTCGCCCTTTTTGCCCGACACCAAGCCTATTTCGGTACAACCTATGGCTTTTGCCACCTCAAACTCACGACGAAGGCTTCGCAAAAAGGCCTCGTTCGAGAGGGGATAAACAATGCCTGATGTGCCGATAATGCTGATGCCACCCTCAACCCCAACTTTGTAGTTGAACGTGCGTTTGGCCAGTTCCTCTCCATTTTCTACTGAAATGGTTACGTTGCATCCGCTTTCTGTCAGTTGCCTGATTTCCGCCTCTATCATCGCCCTCGGTGTAGGGTTTACTGCTGGTCCGTTCACTGGTATGCCCAAGCCTGGCAGGGTAACGACTCCTACGCCCTTCCCTTGCAGGAATTTTATTTCGTTTCCCGGTGTTAGAGCAACCATCGACGTAATTTTGCAACCACGGGTCACATCAGGGTCATCACTGAAATCTTTCACTACCGAAGCGACTCCTTTCTGTTCTATTTGCACGGGTATGGACATAATTTCGCCATCGGGAAGTGAAAAGTCTATTGTTTCGGGCGATTCGTCGTAAAGCAAGGATATAAGCGCTGCCTTCGTTGCAGCAGTAGCGCAAGCACCTGTTGTAAAACCTGTTTTAAGGGGGAAGAAGCCCGGTACTAACTGCTCTATCGCCTTACGCAATCCTATCTTGCCTGTCACATAGGTCCATTCTGCTGGTAGCGACGGACGCTGCACCACATAAACCTTCAACCCCAGCTGCAAGGCAGCGTTCACTTTTTGTTCGTAGCCTCCGCTTTCTCCACTCTCTTTGGTTATAATGGCGTCACACCCCACTTGGTTCATGAGTTTCATCTCCTCCTCTTGCGTTGGAAGGTTGTGTAGCTCACTATAAAAAAGCAGGTTGTCAGGTTTAAACCCCGATTCTAAAGCCGCATCGATGCTTTCTTTCCGATTAAGAATTCGGAAGAAGGTAGGCGTCTTTTGCCAAAACTCCCTCAGTTTTACAATGGTGTTTGTACCTGTCAGGGCCAACAGTTTTCTAACTCCGTCTTGTCGCATTTTTTCAATAGCGCCAGCGTAATCTGTGCAGTAGGTTACACCCGTTATTTTCTGGTCGAAAACACGCTGCAGCCTAACAACCGGCAACCCCATTTTAGCAATAGTACGGTGCAGATTTTCGGCAAAAGGGTGTGCGGCATCCACTATACACTTTATGTCGTGTTCTGTACAGAAATTCTGCATTTCTGCTTCTGTCATCGCACCCGACAAGCGTATTCCATGCTGTAACTCCACTTGCTGCAAGCTGCTTTTGGTGGAGTAATAGAACGTACCCTCGGCCTGCTCACAGACCTCCACAGCAATTCTCCCTTCTGTAGTTCCCCCGAAAATCAGTATCATACGTCTCCTTTTCTAAACAAATGGGTGAAATGTTTATCGTAGAGTTTGCTTTGCCCGCTACGGTTGTCAATAGCCTTTCCTACAACAATCATTGTCGTAAGTTTCAGATTATTATCGGTAAGAATCTTCGCTAAATCTTTAAGTTGTCCACGATATATGCGCTGCTCCCTCCACGTAAGTTTGTAACAGGCAGCCACAGGTGTCTCAGGATCATACCCACCCGCCAACAACTCGTTTTGTACCTGTTCGGCAATACCTGCCGATAAGAAGATGCAAATGGTAGACTGATGCTGTGCTAACAGCCTCAGCTTCTCCTTTTCGGGCATTGGTGTACGGCCTTCACCACGGGTAAGGATTATGGTCTGGCACTCCTCTGGTATGGTGAACTGGCTACGCAATTCGGCCGCAGCTGCCTGAAACGACGATATGCCGGGCGTAATGTGGTAATCCATACCATATTGGTCGAAAAAAGCCATTTGTTCCTGTATGGCGCCATATATGCACGGGTCACCCGTATGGAGGCGGACAACAAGTTTATCGTCATCGTAAAACTTTTTCAAGAGGGCAAACTGTTCCTCTAAATTGAGGTCGGCACTACTACGGATTACAGCCCCCGGC
>JAKSKS010000092.1 GCA_024401615.1 Paludibacteraceae bacterium | reverse complement strand
GGCGGCACTATAAAGACAGAGCGGGCAACCTGAAACCAGGTTGCCCGCTCTGTTTGTTCCCTATAACCATGCATAAGTGCGTGAACAGATGTGCCTCTCTTATGTTGGTTACGTACTGCCTTTTTGGCGGATGAAAATCCCATTTTTCTGCCAAAAAGTCTTATATTTTACTTAATTATCTGACAATCAGTCAGTAAAAATGGCGTTTTTTATGGTTGGCACAGGTGTTGCAATAGATAGGGTGTAAGCGCAACACTGAAATGGTTCAGTAATAAAACTTACAAGTTTAACACGATTATAAAAATTAAATATAGGAGATTTTAGAAATGATTACACCTAATCGCAAGAATTCAGCATTTATTCCTGAAGTTTTAAACGTATTGTTTGGTGACGAATGGGCACAACCAGTTCGCGATTTGCGTCGCTCTATATACCGTTCTTTCGAACCTGCTATCAACCTCATTGAAAACGATGAGATGTATAAGATAGAAATGGCAACTCCTGGTATGCAGAAGGATGATTTTAATGTTAAAATCAACAATGAAGGCGAGTTGGTAGTTGCCGTTGAAAAGAAAGAGGCTAAGGCAGAGCCTGTGGCTGATGAAGCTCAGACAACAGCAAACGAACCGAAAGACCGCTACTTGCGTCAGGACTTCTCTTTCGCAAAGTTTACCCAGACTTTCACTCTTCCTGAAGATGTGGAGTTACAAGGTATATCTGCCCGTATGGCTGATGGTATCTTGACCATCGCTTTACCTAAAAAGAAGCCGGCTGCTCCGGTTGACAATACCCGTTACATTGAAGTGATGTAAATTGTTTTTCCGATAGATTCAATAGAATCAAGTTTTTCCATTGTTAATTGTTTAGTGATCCAGTCTCCTTGAATAGGGGACTGGTTTTTTTATTGTTAGTGCCCTATTGTTTTTACAATTCAATAAGCAAAAAAATGGAGGTGCGTTTTTACGCACCTCCATTTTTTATATAGACGGATCCTTGCCTTTACGGCAGAAGAACCCTCTAATAAATTAGTCAAGAATGTTCTTTGAAGGCTTGAATTTTGCGACCTTCTTTGCTGCAATCTTCATAGTTTCACCTGTACGTGGGTTACGGCCTTCGCGTGCTGCGCGTTCGTCTACGCTAAATGTGCCGAAACCGATAAGTTGTACTGAATCGTTCTTCTTTAATGCACCCTGGATTGAAGACATGATTGCTTCAAGAGCCTTTGACGAATTTGCCTTGGTAAGGCCAGATTGTGATGCAATTGCATCGATAAGTTCTGATTTGTTCATGTAATATTAGAATTAAAAGTATATATAACAAAGATATAAAAGTATTGTATAAATTGTTAATAACTTTTCGGAAAAAGATAGGAGATTTTTGTATAAAGTGCTGTTTTTCTCTAAATAGCACGTTTTTTCTCGTACTTTTTAAGTGTTAAGGACAATAGCCTTCTGCTTTCTATATAAAAAAACGGTCCAATGCCGATTGGCAGTGAACCGTTGTGTTTCCGCTTATCCTCTTCCCGAAAGACCGTATTCGTCGTTAGCGGCGTCGAGTCGCAGGAAGATGAATAACAAGATGGTGAATCCCCAAAGAGACGAACCACCGTAACTGAAGAAGGGTAGTGGAATACCGATAACCGGCGTTAGTCCACTCACCATACCCACATTAATGGCCACGTGGAAGAAGAGTATGCTGGCCACACAATACCCGTATATTCTGTTAAATGCTAGTTTTTGTTTCTCCGCTCGGTTGATGATGCGCATCAGTAGCAGCGCATACAGAACGAGCACAAACGAGCAACCTATGAAACCATGTTCTTCGCCCACCGTACAGAAAATAAAGTCGGTGTCTTGCTCAGGAACGTATTTTAGTTTGGTTTGTGTTCCGTTTAAGAATCCTTTTCCTTCTAATCCGCCCGAACCAATCGCAATTTTACTTTGGTTTACGTTGTATCCTGACTTTTTAGGGTCGTCGAGCATACCAAGTGTTACTTTGATACGGACTTGCTGGTGGGGTTGCAGCACCTTGTTGAACGCGAAACTTGCACCGTGGGCATATGCGGTAGATAATAGAAGGAACCCTCCGACTAACATATAGGAGTATTTCCATGTTTTAAGTCCTCTCCAAACTTGATAGAGAATGGAAATGGCTATTGACACATATGCCAGTTTTGTGAACGGTACAGCGAAGTTAAACTGCTTGTAGAGCAGATAACCTACGCCAAACATCAGCGTGTTGACAATTAGCAAGTCTCTGCAGTATTGGGTGTCCCCAAAATAGACAAGTATCAGGAAGAAGTGTACGATGATGGCTGTTATCAGCACAAGGAACACACCAAACGATTCCTCTGGAATAGTAGGAATAATATAGTCTCCTCCGAATCTGATGGCCACTATAAAGAAGACCACACAACAGAATCCGCCAAATAGCAGAATACCTGGCAAACCTTCACGGTAAAGCATAATGCTCATCGATAGGTAAACCAGTGCCGAACCGGTTTCGTTCTGTGCAATGATGATGCAGAATGGGAACAATATGACGAAGGCGACTTGAGCTGCATCGCGCAAGCGTAGCAGGTTGAAGCCATAACTGCTCATTAGTTTTGCCAGTGCCAGGCACGTGGCCGTTTTGGCAAACTCGGCAGGTTGCAGGCTTACAGGACCCAGCACCAACCACGACCGGGAACCTTTAATGTCGGGTGCAACGACTAACGTTATGAGGAGCAAGACGATGATTCCTCCATAAAACCCATAGGCGAAGACACTATACATTTCACCGTCGAGCAATAAAATCATACCGCCAATGAAGAGGGCAAGACCTATCCAAAGCAGTTGCTTCCCGTATCGGTAGTTGAAGTCCCAGAAGACGGAATCCTCGAAGTTGTATGAGGCACCGTAAATGCACACCCAACCGCATATCACCAATATGAGGTAGAGGGCGACTATCCACCAGTCTATACTTTTGAAGAAGTTCCTTCTGCGTGACATTTTACGTTATTCTATTGTTTAGTTTTTGCGGTTGAAGGAATAACAGGTGCCAAATATGGCAGCAAGTTGGCCTCTTTCAACCAAGACTCCCAATACTGTCGTTTAGGAGTTTCTATCTGGCCATTCAAATATTTTTCTGTCATTAGGGCGGCTATTGGCGCTGCCCAGGTGGCACCGAAACCGGCATTTTCCACAACCACGCATATGGCAATTTTCGGGTCGTCTTTCGGTGCGAACGAAATAAAGAGCGCGTGGTCTTTACCGTGTGGGTTCTGTGCTGTTCCTGTTTTACCACACAAACCCAATTCGTCATTCCTAATCCAGTAGGCGGTACCGCGTTGAACAACTTGTTCCATACCGTCTATCACTGGTCCGAAGTGTTTCGGATCTATTGTGCTGACGTGTTTAGTGGTGAAAGTGGAATCGATAGTTGTTCCTGATATGCCCTTAATGAGGTGAGGGGTGTAGTAGTATCCTCTGTTGGCAATTACCGCAGCCAGGTTGGCTAACTGGATTGGTGTTGTTAGAATTTCACCCTGTCCAATGGCGTCGGAAATAATGGTAGTCGCTTTCCAGTGGCGTTCGCCATAGATCTTGTTGTAGACGCCTGCGTTTGGTATGTAGCCTCGCTTTTCACTCGGAGCGTCGGTTCCAAGTCGGTATCCGAATCCCATCGATACCAGGTGGTTTTTCCAAGTCTCAAATCCGTTTGCCGCCCCTTTATATCTTGGGTGGTCCACCATATCCTTAAAGCCGTAGCAGAAGTAGGCGTTACACGAAAGTTTGATGGCGTTAATCAAGTCGAGAGAACCGTTGTGGTGGCAACCCACAGTCAAACGTCCGGCGTGGAAGCCGTGTGTGCACGAGTAGCACTTGTTGGCGTTTACAAATCCTTCTTGCATCAGCACCAGCGTGTTCGCTGTCTTGAAGGTAGAACCTGGAGGATATGTGGCCTGAACGGTTCGGTCGAAGAGTGGTTTGTAAGGGTTCTTTACCAGTTTAACGAATTCTTTACTTCGCTTGCGTCCTACCAAAAGGGAAGGGTCGTAAGTCGGAGCAGATACCATAGCGAGTATTTCACCCGTTTTGGGTTCTATGGCGACAATGCTGCCCACTTTGTTGGCCATCAGTTGTTCGCCATAATCTTGCAAGTCGATATCGATGGTGGTGGTAATGTCGCTTCCGGCAACGAACGGAACGTCTTTTGCTCCTTCCTCGTAACGGCCTTTTTTACGTCCGTGCGCATCGCGGAGCCAGATTTTCACACCTTTCTGTCCGCGAAGGTATTTTTCGTAAGTGCGTTCCAAACCACCAAGTCCAATAAAGTCGCCGGGTTGGTAATAGTTGTCGTTGTCTTGCTGTTTTTTCTTCAGTTGTTCTGATGAAATTTCGCCGAGGTCGCCCAATAGTAACGCTCCGCAAGGGTAACTGTAATTTCGAAGGGTACGTTTGCGGACGCTGATGCCCTTAAAGCGGAACATTTTCTCTTGGAAAGGTGCAAATTCCTCGTCCGAGAGTTGGCTCATAAAGGTCTGTGGGGTGTAGGGCGAGTAACCAGAAATTTGCTTGATTTTCTTCATGCGCTCCTCAAACGCTTCGCGGTCGATGCCGAGGGCGCTACAGAAACTCAAGGTGTCAATACCTTTAGCGTCGCGTACTGTAATCAGAATGTCGTAGGCGTCTTTGTTGAAGGCAATGGCTTTACCGTTTCGGTCTTTAATGACGCCGCGTGGAGGGTAGGTTATTTCTTTATAGAATGCGTTACTGTCGGCTTGGTCGCGGTAGGAAGAGTCTAAAATTTGCAGTACAAACATACGTGCCATGTAAATGGCCACCACCAACAGCATGAAACCGCCAATGACGTATTTCCTATTCTGAAAAGGGTCGTTTACCATGTTGTACTTGTGCTTCCTTGTCTGTTTCTTGCGGTGTTCCCGCTTTATCTATCGTTTATACTATGTCGGTATTTGAAATACTCTACGCTGAATATCAACAGCATGGTGAAGAGTATTGCCTCTGCCGTTCTCAATAGCAGTTGGCCTGCCTGGTTAAGTGAGCCACTCTCTAAAAAGTAGAAGAGGGCGTGGTGGATAACGACCATCGCAAATGCGTATTGCAGGTAGCGAGACTGGCCGAAGGTTTGAAACGAAGGGGTTAGTGAAAGGGCGTCTGACGGACCAAGCGCCTTACATATCCAGCGTTTCAAGTAGGCAATCAGCACGCATGCTGCGCAGTGAATGCCGGGTGTGCTCGAAAACGTGTCAATAACCAATCCGGTAAAGAATGACGTTACCAGAAGGGCTATGCGGTTCATATCGGTTGGAAGGTTGATGATGAAGAGAATGAAAAGAAAGGGAGTGCCCAACTGAAGGTAGTCGATGCCGTTTAGAACAAGCACCTGCACCGCAATAAGGAGAACCCATTCGATGATTAACTGTATGTTGAAGAAGTTATTCATTGTTTGTTCCCTCCTTTTCCAGTTTTTTCATTTCTTCAGCGTTTTTAAAGTCGATGATGTCTACATACACCAGTTTGCTGAAGTCGGGACCTAACCCCACATTCAATTTCATCAACTGGTCTTTTCCGCGTTCATTCTTAATGATTTTTCCCACAAAAATGCCTTCAGGGAAGATTGAGGAGTAGCCACTGGTAAGAATGGTGTCGCCCTTGGCTACTGGAATGTAGCTTGGCACGTCTTCCAGACTTGCGTAACGGTAGTCGTCGCCTTTCCAAACTAAAGTGCCAGTCTGGCTCTTGTCTTTTACCTTTACACTTATTCGGCTCGACACGTTCAGAACAGGTATAACCAACGAGAAGTGTTCGCTCACCGCGCTAACAATACCAACCACGCCGGCCTGGCACACGACGCCCATTTCGGGGCGCACACCTTCTGCCGAACCCTTGTCGAGGGTTAGGTAGTTGTGGGCTTTGGTAAATGTGGCGTTCACCACACGTGCCGACATGAATGAATAGTTGTTGTCTTCTGCAACCTTCTTACGCTTGGCGTAAGTTGAATCCTCGCGGAAATACTCTAATGCCTTGTTCGAAGCATAAAGTTGTGTCTTCAGCATGGCATTCTCTCTCGCAAGTTCCCAATTGGTGTTTCCCAACTCGATGTAGTCGGTAATGGAACTGCGAAATTCGTAGATTCTGCCTGCAACGGAATTGCTGGCATTGAGGTATTGGCCGTGCTGGAAACTGTTGAAACTAAAGTAGAGCACAAGGCTGACAAGTTCCAACAGAACAAAGACGAAGAAGGTCTTGAATATGACGAAAAATCGGATGAGCGTTTCCATCGCTTTGCTAATGCCTATTTATAACAACAAAAAACACGTTGCCTTTGCAGCGTGTTTTATGTCTGTTATTCGTAAAGAGTAACGTTTGTCAGATCTGACGGTCCCACCCTTGGGGATGATTAGCGCATCAAGAAAGAGAACTTGTCTGTATTCTTGAGGGCTACACCTGTGCCGCGTACCACTGCGTGCAATGGGTCGTCGGCAATGTGGAACTGGATGCCAATCTTGTTGGTCAGACGCTTGTCTAAGCCACGGAGCAATGCGCCACCACCTGCCAACCAAATACCCTTGCGGACGATGTCGGCGTAAAGTTCTGGAGGGGTCTGTTCCAATGCGCTTAATACAGCAGCCTCGATTTTAGAGATGGACTTCTCGATACAGTGAGCGATTTCCTGATATGAAACTGGCACTTCCATAGGGAGGGCAGTCATACGGTTCGGACCATGCACGATGTAGTCTTCTGGTGGATCTTCGAGGGTTGTAAGTGCTGAACCGACGTTGATCTTGATAAGTTCTGCTGTGCGCTCACCTACCTTGATGTTGTGCTGGCGGTTCATATATTCGATGACGTCGGCTGTCAAGTCGTCGCCTGCGATTCGGATAGAGTTGTTAGACACGATACCGCCCAAAGCGATAACGGCGATTTCGGTAGTACCACCACCTATGTCTACAATCATGTTACCTTCTGGCATCTCAACGTCGATACCGATACCGATTGCGGCTGCCATTGGTTCGTAAATCATGTAAACTTCACGACCGCCTGACTTTTCAGATGAGTCGCGAACGGCACGCATTTCAACTTCAGTACTGCCTGAAGGAATGCCGACTACCATTTTGAGGGCTGGGTCAAACAAGAGATTCTTAGAAACGGCCATCTTAATCAAGCCACGCATCATCTTTTCTGCTGCGTCGTAGTCCGAAATAACGCCATCGCGCAAAGGACGTACGGTTCTAATGTTCTCGTGTGTCTTACCGTGCATCTGCTGGGCTTTTGAACCCAAAGCGATCATATTTTTGCTGCTACGGTCAAGGGCGACAATAGAGGGTTCATCAACCACAATCTTATCGTTGTGGATGATGACCGTATTGGCGGTGCCAAGGTCCATCGCAATTTCCTGTGTGAACGAAAATAAACCCATTTATTGTAGGATAGTTAAAGCGAGGTTATTATTTACCTGCAAAGTATGCGTGAATGTGGGTGTCGTAGTTAGATGACACACCGAATGCCTGTTCTGCGAACCATTTGCGTTCTGCCTTGCTGGTTGTTGCACCCTGCTTGTTGAGGATGTCGAGCAATGGCTTGTACTGGTTCTTGCTTGCTACGATTACAACGTCGTTGAAGTTCTTGGCAGCAGCACGGATAAGTGAAATACCGCCTATGTCGATCTTCTCAATGATGTCTGCTTCGCTTGCACCGCTTGCTACAGTTTCTTCGAACGGATAGAGGTCAACGATTACGAGGTCGATTTCTGGAATCTCGTATTCTGCCATCTGCTTCTGGTCACCTTCCAATTCACGACGGCCAAGAATACCACCGAAAATCTTTGGGTGAAGGGTCTTTACACGACCACCCAAAATTGATGGGTAAGTGGTGAAAGATTCTACAGACTTGCATGGTACGCCAAGTGATTCGATGAAACTCTGGGTGCCACCAGTTGAAATCAACTGAACGCCTTCTGCGTTGAGTTTCTTAATGATTTCGTCGAGGTTGTCTTTGTGGAAAACAGAAACTAATGCTGTTTTTATTTTTTTTGAATCAGACATGATGTTTACGAATTTTATGTGTGAATTTGTCGTTTTTACCTATTTATTTGCAAAAATAGAAAAAAGTGACAACTATTTATTGGATTTAACGCTATTTATTTGCCTTTTTTAGCATTATTTAAGTTGTAGCGTGTTTTGCAGGAAGAGGCGCAACTCGTCGTTTGGCTCTGTCCCCTTCGTCATCAAGAATTTTCCTTCCTTGTCGAGAAGCAGGTAAGACGGTATTCCTTTCACGTCGTAAATGTGGCGTAGGGCGTCGGAGTTCGGTACGGTTGCGAATTTCATTTTTTCCTGGTATGGCTTTGCCATTCGCTTTACGGTTTCCTTGTTGTCATACAGGAAGATATTGACAATTACGAGGGCGCCGTCGTAACTGTCGTAGAAGCGGCGCAAAACTTGCAAATCGCGTCCTGTTTTTTCTAAGTTTGAGTTGCAAAAATTTAGGTAGACATACTTTCCTTTCAAGTCTGAGAGCTTGAAGGTCTTTCCGTCTTCGTCAACTGCCTCGAAATCGGGCGCCGTTGTGCCAATGTAGTTCACACTGGTCTTGTTGATGAGTCCTTGTAGCAGGTCTCTGTTGTCTTTGTCTTTAATTACGGTGCCTAATGTCTGCAGCATGGTGATGACTTGGCTCCGGCTGAATTCTTGATGGGAGGTGAGGTCTGCCACCAACTTGATGGCGGTTAACTCCCTTAACAGCGGGTTGGTGATTTTATAGCGCTGCCTCAAAATTTCCATCATCATCTTCGCATTGTTGTCTACAACAACGCGCTTAAACAGTTCGTATTCTTCCGATCCGAGTTGACCTACAATGAATTCGCCGAACACGTTGTTGAACGCGTCCCAGAATGCTGGGTTGCTGTAGTCGGCGCCGATGGCGTTCAACTGTAGGATGATGGTGTCTTGCATAGGCTGGTTCTCGCCTACGCACATGTTCATTAATAATATATAGCGGTAACTCTTGAACTTTTCTTGGAAGGGCTTGTTCAGGTCGGTGAATATGTTGCGAAGTTCTCGGACCGACTTTCTAAGAGAGTCGACTTGGGCGCCATAGGTGATGTGCTTCATTGAATAGAAGTCGAAGGCATCTTCAAATTCCATCATCTGGAAGTTGAAGTCGCCACGGTGCATACCCTCGATGGTCGCCAAATAATCTTTTGGGGCGAAGTAGGGGTCTAACTTTTCTATAATGGTGCGCTCGCGGTAGTCGGGCAGCGATATTGTGTAGTTCTCGCCAGGCTCTACGTACAAAAAGGCTTTGGTGACGTCGGTTGGAATGAAGACTTGCAATGTGCGGTCTATTTCCAACTCGAATTTGAAGGAACCGTCGCTTGCGACCGTTGCTTGCCCTAATTCTTCTTCCTCGTTTAGTATTTGCTCGCTATAAGTGCGTACGGCAATCGTTTTTCCGGCAAACGTGGGTGCGTTTCCCGAAATGACGGTGGTCTTGGCTGCTGCTTGCAAACCGAAGGCGAGTAGCGCTATGATGCTGCAACTTATTTTCTTCATCTTGTGGTGCTCAACAGGTATGTGAATGTCATTTCTTGCAAAATTAACTTAAAAGTTCGTGTTTTCTATACAGATACGTGGAAAACGCAAAAAATTATATCCGTCAAATTTGTTTTATTTAACTTAAAATTCGGTGTGATTGTAATTTGCTTTGCTTACAAATAAAAAATCTCTTATTTTTGCAGTCGCATTTCGAATTTTTGAAAATTCTATTGTGCGTCACGTTTATTTTTCTCCGTATGGAGATACCAAGTTTTGATAATTATTCTTTTGGTGGTTGCATTAGTCACAGATTAATGCATTTATATTCAATGTTCAATGTGTTATCTATTTCTACGACAAGAAACAAATAACACTACGGATGCAGGGAATTTGCGAAAATTCTCTGCATTTTTTGTAAAAAGTCTTTAGGAAATTTGGTGGTTTGAAAAAATATCGCTTATTTTGCACCGCAATTCCGAAAGGGTTACCGAGATGTAGCGCAGTTGGCTAGCGCATCTGGTTTGGGACCAGAGGGTCGGG
>JAKSKS010000091.1 GCA_024401615.1 Paludibacteraceae bacterium | reverse complement strand
TGCCGCAGTTGCAGGCAAAATTGCCAAGCGACGTAAAGTTGGGCGTTATTGTTAACACCTCAGACAACATTAAGAACACCATTCAGAGTTTGTACGACACTATCCGCGACGCGTTGATCTTCGTATCGTTGGTGGTAATCATCTTCTTGGGTAAGTGGCGTGCTGCAGTCATCATCTTGTTGACCATTCCGCTCTCATTGGTAGGTTCATTCATCTACTTGTTCGCAGTAGACTCATCATTGAACATCATCTCAATGTCAGCCTTGTCAATTGCCATCGGTATGGTGGTGGACGACGCGATTGTGGTGCTGGAGAACGTGATGAAACATATAGAACGAGGGGCCGAGCCGAAACAGGCGGCCATCCATGGTACCAACGAGGTGGCCCTCTCAGTAGTAGCATCAACATTGACCTTGTTGGCCGTATTTATGCCATTGACCATGGTAACCGGCCAGATGGGTGTCTTGTTCCGTGAGTTGGGTTGGATGGTCAGCATCATCATGATTGTGTCAATCATTTGTGCATTGACCCTTACCCCAATGCTTTGCGCTTACTTGTTGCAAGACAAGCGTGAAGAAAAGGAAAGCAAGATATTCCAACTTATCTTCAAGCCAATCAACAAAGCGCTTGACGCACTCGACAATGGTTACGCAGCCGTTTTGGGTTATGCGGTAACCCACAAGAAGATCATCGTATTTGGATGTATCGGTTTCTTCTTCTTCTCCATCTATATGGCACGATTTGTAGGTTCATCGTTCATGCCAACCCAGGATAACGGCCGTGTAAAGGTTGTTCTTGAATTGCCAAACGGAACAAGTAAGGCAACATCAAACAACTACGGCCAGAAAATCGTTCACGAATGGATGGACAAGTATCCTGAACTCCGTGTTGCTAACTATAGTGTTGGTCAGGCTAGTACCGACAACACCTTCGCATCACTCCAGGACAACGGTAACTACCTCATCACCTTCAACATGTCGTTGTACAGCATCAACGTACGTCAGGACAGTGTTGAGGCAAAACGCCCAGGCCACAAGGCACGCAGTTTGGAAACCATCTGTAACATGCTTCGTGAAGACTTGAAGGCATACCCAGAGTTCAAGAAGACACAGGTAACCCTCGGTGGTGGTATGAGCATGGGTGGTGAAGCAAAAATTGACTTCGAAATCTATGGTTACGACTTTGCTGAATCAGACCGTATTGCAGAAGTCTTCAAAGATTCGTTGTTGAACATGAAGATCAACGGCATTAACGCATGTACAGAAGCACGTATCAGCCGTAGCGAATACCAGCCAGAATACCGTGTAGACTTCGACCGCGAAAAGTTGGCCCTCCACTACTTGAATGTAGGAACAGCAGCCGCAGCATTGCGTTACCGCATTAACGGTGCTACAGCATCTTACTTCCGTGAAGATGGTGACGAATACGACATCAAGGTTATGTACGAACCAGAAAGCCGTAAGAGCATTGAAGATATTGAGAACATCACTATCTACAACCAACTCGGCCAGGGTGTACGCATCAAGGAAGTAGGTAAGGTAGTAGAAAGCCAGAACCCACCAACCATCGACCGTAAGGACCGTGAGCGTATCAACACCATCAGCGCAATCGTAAACTCAGCAGAAGGTGCCGACATGGGTTCAGTAGCAGTAAAAGCACAAGAGGTCATCAACAAGCTTGATATGGCACAGGGCTTCGACATCAAGATTTCAGGTAACTTCGAAGACCAGCAAGACGCCTTCAAGAGTTTGGCCGGTTTGGCCCTCCTCATCTTGGTACTCGTATTCGTAGTAATGGCGGGTGAATTTGAAAGTTTGACCTACCCATTCATCAACATGTTGACTTTGTTGTTCGCATTCTCGGGTGTAATCATTGGTTTGCTAATCGCAGGCGAGACCTTGAACGTAATGTCGGCAATCGGTGCAATTATGTTGATTGGTATTGTTGTGAAGAACGGTATTGTGTTGGTTGACTACATCAACTTGAACCGTGAACGCGGCATGGAGATTTTGGAAGCCGTAGTAAACGGTGGTAAGAGCCGTTTGCGTCCGGTAGTCATGACCACCCTCACCACCATTTTGGGTATGATTCCAATGGCAATAGGTACGGGTGAAGGTGCCGAAATGTGGCGTCCAATGGGTGTAGCCGTAATCGGTGGTTTGACCGTATCGGCCATCCTTACCTTGGTCTTCGTTCCTGTAATGTACAGCTTGTTCGCATTCACTGGTGCCAAAGTTAAAAAGCGCAAGGCAGCAAGACAGATGAGAGCAGCAGCAAAAGATGTGAAGATCACTTCTGAAAATGCTAACCAGGTTGAAAACTACTAAAACAGAGCAATCATGAAATCAATAATGATAACTTTCGACCAGGCACACTACGAAAACATTGTAGCAACACTGGACAGACTTGAATGTAACGGCTTCACCTATCTAGAACAGGTTATGGGCCAGGGCACCAATGGTGGTGAGCCCCACTTCGGCAGCCACGCATGGCCTTCAATGAACTCAGCCATCATTACAATGGTTGACGACGACCAGGTAGACGAAGTGCTTAACGAACTGAAAGCGATAGACGACTACCGTCCACAACTCGGTTTGCGTGCTTTCGTTTGGAACGTAGAAAAGAGCATTTAAGAAATTAAACAAGAAAAAGGTTTAATACCCTATTCATTTAAAGACCGCAGCAATGCGGTCTTTTTTTGTTATTTAGACAAATTGATATTAATTTAGCGGGAAAGAACTATAACGCAAACTATTGCTAGTGTTTGAATTATTAAGAAATCTGCTTATCAGACAAACAACTACATTAATGCCATGCTGACACCAAAACACATAAAAAGCGCCCTCACTTTGTTAGGTTGCGTTTTTGGTCTATGTGCGAAAGCCGCACCCTACGACCCTACTCCCTACACAGTAGACAACAAAGGCGAGGAAATTACCATACAACACATCGGTGACGAACATTACAGTTACTACCAGACAACCGACGGTTATTTGGTAGACAAAGACGCAAACGGCACTTATTATTATCTAAACAACGACGGACAAACCAGCAGCGTAAAGGTAAGCAACCAGCACACCACTAAGGAGTTGGAGTTTCTGTTGTCGTTAAACGCCAACAGCATCAAACAGATTCACAAGCAAAAACATCCGGCCAAACACGTGCGCCCATACAATGGAGAAAATCGTCCAAAGGTATGGGTGTCAGGCAAGACAGCCAATAACACAAATAGTTTAAAGCGAATGCCAAGTGGGAACAACTGCATGGGAACCGACGTCCGTTTCCCCGTCATATTAGTGGCAGGCACCGGAAAAAGTAATTGCAGCAGTGCCGATATGAGCGATATGCTTAACAAGGAAGGTTACTCCAAAAACAACCATAACGGTTCTGTAAAAGACTATTTCAAATCGGCATCAAACGGTCAGTTCATCCCAACGTTTGACGTTTATAGCGTTAGCGTTAACAAACAGTTAGTTTCTTATAACGATAACGAAGGTCAATTGGTGGTTGACGTTGTTAACCAACTAAACAGCAACCCAGACTTTAATGCCAGACTATACGACGCTGACAACGACGGAGAAATAGACGCATTTGCAATTTTGTATGCCGGAACAGAAGCAGAATCGGACTATTTGGGCGGATACCAATACGCAATGATGTGGGAAGCCGAGGGAATGCAACGTTTAGGGAGCAAGAAAGTCAACGAATATCTAATACTGCCCCAAATGGAAAACAGATACAAGTTGGCACCAATTTGCTCCTTCGTTCACGAATTCAGCCACGCCATGGGGTTGAAAGACCACTACTCGGTAAGGAACCATCCCGAAACCTTCACCACCCAATACCCGGGCGCACACGCTTGGGACGTAATGTCGACCGGCATGTATAACAACGGCGGAGGCTGTCCACCCGGATATAGCGCCTACGAAAAAGACTTTATGGGTTGGATAAATCCAACTTCCCTTACCACAACCGACGGCACCACCGCTATAAAGCCACTTATCACCACCCAAGACGCCTACAAAATAGTGGTTAGCGAGAACGAATGCTTTTACATAGAGAACCGTCAGAAAATAGATTGGGACGCCAGCCTACCAAACCACGGTATGCTCATTTGGCACATCGACTTCGACCAACGAGTTTGGGACAACGACGAAATGAATGACGATGAGGCACACCAACGTGTAGACCTTGTGGAAGCAGGGAACGTGCCAGTAATCAGTTATTACGATGGCTTTGAAATAGACCACCTTATAGACGACCCATTCCCAGGTTCGCAGAATGTAACCAGTTTCAACCGCTTCAAGTCGTGGACAGGAAAAGATTTAGGAATAAGTCTGTACCACATTACAGAAAAAGACTATAACATTTTCTTCACGACAAAAGAAGACGTTGAAGTGAACACTAACATAGAGCCCGACAGCGCGTTTTATTCCTTCAAATACGAAGTGAAACTTCCTTTGTCGGACAATTACCAGCCTACAACAGTTGACATTTCGGAGGTTCTCGAGAAACTTGACATCAGCAACAAAGCAGACAGTTTATACGAAACCGGCGCACTGAAGATTTTTGGCCTTAACCCTGACGAGACAAGGGTTGACCAAATGACCGCCATTGCCCCAGGACACTGGTTCAACAAAAACGGTGACGTCAGTTCTTACGACGAAGGCTACGTCTACGCCGAATACACTTTAAAAGACCAGATAGCCAGAATAGGTCACTACCCTAACAAAGTAAAGGCAGGCGAACACTACTATGCTTGGCAAGGACTCAAAATTGGCAAGTTTGTAGCATATATTTCCTACATAATAACCATTGCCGACACGACCAATGCCGGTGTGACAAACGAGCAACAAACTCGACAAGCAATCCTCGCCGACAACAAGTTGAAGTTAAATTCGCTCGCACACGGGCAGAAACACCTAAAAGTCTTCGACATTGCAGGACAACTGCTCTACACCGAGAATTTCGAGGAATCAGAGAAAACTATAGAGTTCGACAAAACGGGCAACAACCGAGTTGTGATCGTCACGGTGGAAGGAGACAAACAAGAAAAGATAACCTGTAAAGGAGTCATAAAGTAAACAGGTTAAAAGGTAATTCCATATAAAGCAAGAACAAAAGCGTCCAACAGAATCAACAGTTGGACGCTTTTTTCACACTGCTGACTATTTATATTCACAACACCACAAAAGGAACGACCAGACACACGAATACGGTTCCCAAATAAAAATGCCAGTAAATAATAAAGATAGACACCTATAAAACCATACGGGCAGACAAGTGCAAAGAATTTTGTACATTTGTAGAAGAAACACAAAGACGAATTAATGACAGAGCAATCGATAGGACTACTAATCGTAATGGTAGCCTACCTTCTAATGATGGTCTTAATAGGAGTTTTATATTCAAAAAAGAATAATAACGCCAACGACTTTTACCTAGGAGGTAGAAAATTAGGGCCATTGGTAACAGCCATGAGTGCCGAGGCTTCGGACATGAGCAGCTGGTTGCTGATGGGACTACCAGGCCTAGCCTACGTATCGGGCTGCGCCGAGGCAGGGTGGACAGCTATTGGATTGGCCATAGGAACCTACTTGAACTGGCTGTTTGTTTCGAAACGATTGCGCTGCTATACGCAAAAGGCAGGCAATGCCATTACCATACCCGAATTTTTCAAGAACCGCTACCGCGATAAAAGCAACTCGCTGCTGATTGTAGCAACATTAATTATCGTCATCTTCTTTATACCCTACACCGCATCGGGTTTTGCAGCCTGTGGCAAACTGTTCTCGCAACTGTTTAACGCCGATTACCAGCTCATGATGCTGATGAGCGCGGTCATCATTGTGTCGTACACCACGTTGGGCGGATTTCTTGCAGCCAGCACAACCGACCTTATTCAGAGTCTGATTATGACTGTAGCATTGGTTATTGTGGTGATTTTCGGATTAGAAAAGGTAGGCGGTATAGGCCAAATAGCGGCCGACACCCAAAATATGAACGGCTACCTCTCGCTAACCAGTATTTTCGACATCGAGAGTATGCAGTCGAGTCCTTATTCAGGACTGACCATCATCTCAACAATGGCCTGGGGACTAGGATATTTCGGTATGCCCCACATACTGCTCCGCTTTATGGGCATTGAAGATGAGAACAAACTGAAACTTTCGAGACGCATTGCCACCATTTGGGTAGTAATAGCCATGAGTGTAGCCATCTTCATAGGCATACTCGGCTACTCGATGACGAAAGCCGGAGTTGTAGAAGTTCTGCACGGCCAACCGCAAGCCGAGACGCTGATGATAAAGATAGCGTTCTTACTTAGCAACCACGGCACCCTTTTGTTGGTAATGGGCGGGCTCATTCTAGCCGGAATGCTGGCATGTACGATGTCGACCTCCGACTCGCAATTACTTGTAGCGTCGTCTTGCATTTCACAAAACATACTCCACGACTGGTTGAAAATCAACATCAGTCCAAAGAAGTCGCTTCTTGTAGCACGCATATCGGTACTCATCATTGCCTGTTTGTCGGCATTGTTGGCACTCGATCCCAACAGTTCAGTGTTCCGCATAGTGTCGTTCGCATGGGCTGGATTTGGAGCCACATTTGGTCCAACCGTATTGCTCGCACTCTTTTGGAAGCGTTCGAACTGGCAAGGAGCACTAACCGGAATGTTGGTTGGAGGCACCGTCATCTTCTTATGGAAGTTTGTTATAGCAGACTTTGGAGGCATTTTCGCCATCTACGAGTTACTGCCCGCCTTCGTCTGCAGTTTTGTGGCGAATGTAGCTGCCAGCTTGCTCACTAAAGCGCCAAGCGAAGAAATTGTGAAGGAATTCGAACAGATTTCAAGTATTTCATAAAGGTACTTATTCACTCATAAAAAACAGGAAAGTATATGCTTAAGCACGAAGATATGATAGAAATGGGCCGTTTGACCAAAGTTCACGGTCTGAAAGGCGAACTCAACTTCGTTTTCACCAGCGACGCGTGGGACGAGATTGACGCCAAATACCTCATCGTAGAAACCGACGGGTTATTGGTTCCGTTCTTCTTGGAAGACTACCGTTTCAAAAACGACGAAGAGGCATTCTTGAAGTTCAAACGCATCGACAACGACAGCCAGGCCAACGAACTGACAGGCTGCACGGTATACATTGAACGCAAACAACTGCCGAAGAACTACATGGAAGACAAGGTAGCCGAAGGAGACATCAGCATCGACTTCTACATAGGCTACACCATTCAAGCCGACGGCGCCACCATTGGCGTGATTGACGGAGTAGACGACAGTACCGCAAATGTATTGTTCAGCGTAGCCACTCCAACAGGCGGGGAACTTATAATTCCAGCCAGCGACGACTATATTGTAGAAATAAACGACGAACAGAAACTGATGGTTATGAATTTGCCAGAAGGACTGCTCGACCTCGACTAAAAAAACAGAAAACATGAAATTAGAATTAGAAAAAGACTTTCTTGAAATGATCAAGAAACTCGGTTTGGGCGAATACAACCAAGAACTCATCAACAAGGCAATGGACTACGCACAAAACGCTATAGAGGATCCAGAGGAGAACCTTGACGCAGTTGCCACCATTATGCTCGACTACCTTAATGGAGCAGCAGAAATGCTTAAGATGATTAAGAAAAAGAAATAAAGCCATGACCCTTGAAGAAGCCATAAGAAGCCGCCACTCGGTACGTGCCTACACCGAAGCACCTATCTGCCAAGAGGCAATTGCCGCACTACAGGAAGAGGTTGCAAAGTGCAACCAAGAAAGCGGGCTGCACTTGCAGTTGATAACAGAAGACAAAAAAGCCTTCGACTGTATGATGGCGCACTATGGCAAATTCAGGAATGTGGCCAACTACTTTGTGGTAGCCGGCAGAAAAGACGACCCACAGTTGGAACGCAAATGCGGTTACTACGGCGAACGCCTGGTGCTGCTTGCGCAACAACTTGGACTAAACACCT
This sequence comes from Paludibacteraceae bacterium, assembly GCA_024401615.1. Classification (GTDB taxonomy): domain Bacteria; phylum Bacteroidota; class Bacteroidia; order Bacteroidales; family Paludibacteraceae; genus Physcocola. The sequence goes on along the minus strand of JAKSKS010000091.1, from coordinate 2,141 downwards.
GCTGGGTGGCACTCACCTTCAAGAAAAACGAACGCATGCAATTAGCAGACGGTGAAAAACTAGTGTGCGTTATAGCGCTCGGTTATGGGAATGAAGAAGGGAGAAAACACAAAATAAAGACCTACAACGACGTCTGCGACGTAAAAGACGCAACTGAAACTTTCAGAAAAGGCGTTGAATACGCCTTGCTGGCACCAACGTCGCTCAACCAACAGCGCTTTAAAATAACTATAAAGGACGGCAAAGGAATTGTTGAACCCAAATGGGGATTCTACACCAAGATAGACGCAGGGATTGCGCAATATCACTTCGATTTAGCCTTCGAATAAGAAAACACACCTTTCAGTTTCTTGTTTTCAAAAATCGGGACATTATTATGCCACAATTATTTGAAACACATGAAAAACAAATTACAGAAACTGGAAGAAAAGTACCTGGGCCAACTGACCTACAATGACGACGAGCCAATAAGCAAGTGCAGGAAACTGGCTCTTTGGTATGCAACAGACGTACTGAAAGAATACACCAAAAGCCAAATAAAGCAAGGTGGCGGTGGACTGATCGACTACCTTTCGGAACGTTTAGAATTAGAACCTGACATAGAACTCTGCTTTCACTTTCCGACCGCCAAAGTAGGAGGCATTTACCGCATAAAAGAATACCCTAACATTTATGTCAGTCCAAAATCAATAGCCTACAAATACAGTCTGCTCACCACTTTCACAGAAGATGTAGATGCAGAGTCAGTCTACAAATGCCTTACAGACCTTCACAACAACGCAGAAAAAGTGATTGACACTTCAATAGTTGGTATTGGTTTGAAATTAAAGTCGAAAATTGAGACTTTTAACGCGAAAAAGAAAATCGATCAATTAAACGAGTCGATAGCAAAAACTATATTAGACCGCTTAATTCCAAAAAACATCGCACGCACTTGGGTTCGTTACCAAAACGAACTGAAACTCTACATTGCCGAGAGTGAAGTAACGCGTTGGGGAAAGAAAAGGCCAGCAGACCTACAGATAGATTTAGATTGTTTTATGAAAGAACAAGAGCGCTATAAAAAAGAACTTCTTGCACTTGTTGCACGAGAAATAAGGGAAAGGACATAGCAAGCGAGCGGGGAAGGGACGCACGACGCCACAAAAAAAGCGTATAGAAAGAGAGAACCCACTATACGCTTTATAACCTACACATTATGCGGCACCAGTTATTATTTGAAATTCATTTCTTCGGCACTAAAATCGAGTTGGGGGAAACGTTTTTTCAAATCATCCAATTTCAATTTCGCACGTTCACAAAACAGTTTGTAGCCAAAACTATCGGCATTGAACGGACGATGGTTGGCAGCAGCCACCACCTGCTCAATCTCCTTCATAGCCGAAAGCGTGTCGGCAGAAATATAAGCATCGCAAAATTTTTGGAAAAGGTAATCGACAGCCTGTTTTGACGGATGCAACATATCGTCGGCATAGAAGCGATAGTCACGCAAATCGTCCATCAGCAGTTCATACGAAGGGAAATAAGAGACATTGTCGGGCAACATCTCGCACAACTGTTCGATTGCCAACAACAAAGTAGCCTTACTTAACTGGTTGCCGTGGGCACCATCCTTCCAATGGCGGATAGGGCTAACCGTAAGCACAATATGCATCTGGGGGTTGCGTTCAACCAACTCTTGGAAGACCGGCAAACAAACCTCCACAACATCATCAGGCGAAAGACGCTGCCGTTCGAACTGCGCAGCGGGAACCTTATGACAGTTTGCCACCACCGCACCCGTTTGCTTTAAATTGTAAACCCATGCGGTGCCGAAAGTCAGGAACAGGCAAGAGGCATTCTCTAAAGACGCTTTAGCCGCCCCCAGAGCCGCATTGGCCTTATCGACCAACTCTTGTTGGGAAAGCGAGGCGAAACAACTGTGCAGCAAAAAGCTGTTCCATACACCATCTTGCTCAAAGGTGTCGTCTGCCGTCAGCAGTCTGCCATCGAGCAAGCACTGGAGGAGTTGGCAGACAGAAGCCGGATTGTAAAGAACACCCGTAGGATTTGTAACCAACGGAAATTTGAAGGCAGCAAGGCGTTCGGCCATGTTAGTAGAGAAACACGACGCCAAGAGCAGGATATGGTCTTCTATCTGT
>JAKSKS010000090.1 GCA_024401615.1 Paludibacteraceae bacterium | reverse complement strand
ATCGTGGCGTTCTGCTGAAGGGTTTTCTCTATCTTTTCTGGAATAACACTAAGCTCTGCTATCGTTTCCTCGTACTCGCTCTGCGAGATGGTGCCCTTCAAATGACCCAACGCCAAGGCAAACATGGTGAGCACCGTTACCTGACCGGTGAAGGCCTTAGTAGAAGCCACACCGATTTCCGGACCTACGTGGATGTAAGTGCCGGCATGCGACGCGCGGGCTATACTGCTGCCCACGGCATTGACTACGCCATAGACAAACGCACCCTTCTCTTTCGCCATCTCGATAGCCGCCATAGTGTCGGCAGTCTCGCCCGACTGGCTGATGGCCATAACAACGTCGGTTGGTTCAATTACTGTATCGCTGTAACGGTATTCGCTGGCATAAGCCACCTCTACCGGAATCTTGCAGAACTTTTCTATCAACTGTTTGCCGATCAATCCGGCGTGCCATGAGGTACCGCAGCTGACAATGACGATACGGCGAGCACGGAGCAAAACGTCGCGGTGCTCCTCAACCGCAGAAAGGGTGACTTTCTTTTCATCGGCAATGAGACGGCCACGCATACAGTCGCGGAGGACCTGCGGCTGGTCGAAGATTTCTTTAAGCATGAAGTGCGGATATCCGCCCTTGGTGAGCATGCTGAGGTCGAGATCGACCTGCTGAACGTTGGCTTCCATTTCCTTGCCCTGCAAACTGAGCAGGCGTATGTTCTCGCCACGTTGGCAAACGGCAATCTGCTCATCGGCAATATAAACCATGTCTTTGGTGTAGCCTGCTATTGGGCTGGCATCGGACGCCACAAAGAACTCGCTGTTGTCGGCAGTGACACCAATAACCATTGGTGATGACTTACGGGCACAGACTAAAATTTCGGGTTGTTCCTTGTCGATAACGCAGATGGCGTAAGCGCCAATGACCTGGTTGAGGGCCAAACGAACGGCTTTGACGATGTCGGAGCCGGTTTTTTCCATGGTGTAGGCAATCAGTTGTACCAAGACTTCGGTATCGGTCTCGCTCTGGAACTCGTAGCCTTTCTGAATAAGCTGTTCCCTGAGGGTGGCGTAGTTCTCGATGATGCCGTTGTGGACGAGGGTGATTCGTCCGGTTCCGCAGCAGTGCGGATGGGCGTTGACGGTGCTTGGCGCTCCGTGGGTGGCCCAACGGGTGTGGGCGATACCCATGGTACCGCTGATGTCTTTGCCCTGGGCGGCAGCATCGAGGTCGGCGACCTTGCCTTTGGCTTTATAGATATTTAACTGACCGTTGGTTGAATAGAGCGCACAGCCGGCGCTGTCGTAACCACGGTATTCGAGTTTCTGAAGTCCATTGATGAGAATTGGGTAAGCGTCCTGCTTACCGATATATCCTACTATTCCGCACATAATCGCAATAAAAATAAAGACCCCCAACCCCCTAAAGGGGGCTACTCGGAAGCCAATTAAATATTAATAAATAAGATTAGATTTTACTTTATTGATTATACCATCAATGTCTGACAGTACTTGTTCGTTTTTAAATCTGATAACTTTATAACCCAACAGTTCTAAAGATTGCTGGCGCAATTCATCATTTTTATGTTGTTGTTCATCTAAATGATATCCTCCGTCAATTTCTATAATTAACTTGCTATCTAAAAAGATAAAGTCAACGATGTAGGTGCCTATTATGTATTGCCTTCTACATTTCTGTCCTAATTTTGACTGTTTTGCAACTTCCCAAAAGATTCTCTCTGCATCTGTCATATGATTACGGTTTTCGCGAGCATTTGCTTTTAACAAAGCATATTCTGACTTACTAGCGGTTTGCCATCTCATATAACAGAAATTATGTCACTAAAATCTTCGTCAAGGAACCTGTAGCCCCCTATAGGGGGTTGGGGGGGTCCTTTAATCGAGGACTTGGTATTTGGAGGATTGGGATTTGTATTCTGGGACGATTTCTTTCATGATGCGCACGATGGCCATGTCGTCGAAGGTGTAGGAGGCCTTGAGGAGGCGTTCTTCGTTGGCACAGGCTGTGGCGTAGTCGTACTCGCGGACAGCGGCCACCATGATCTTCGGATGGTGGGTTGGTTTAGTGTTCTCCTTCGCACTGAGCAACTCTTCGTAGAGTTTCTCGCCATCGCGGAGGCCCGAGAACTTGATCTCGATGTTCTTCGCACCCGAAAGGTTGATCATGCGGCGGGCAAGGTCGACAATCTTGACCGGCTGGCCCATGTCGAAGACAAAGATTTCGCCACCCTTACCCATGGTTCCCGCCTCGAGCACAAGCTTGCAGGCTTCGGGAATGAGCATAAAGTAACGAATGATATCTGGGTGGGTAACGGTAACAGGACCGCCCTTGGCAATCTGCTCCTTAAAAATAGGAATAACCGAACCGTTAGAGCCCAACACATTACCGAAACGGGTGGTGACAAACTGAGTTACCCCCTGCACCTGCCCCTCGACAATAGCCTTATTGAGCGACTGGCAGTAAATTTCGCAAATACGCTTGCTGCAACCCATAACGTTGGTTGGATTGACCGCCTTGTCGGTAGAAATCATCACAAACTTGCGGGTGCCATACTTCACGGCAAGGTCGGCTATCACACGGGTGCCGACGATGTTGTTCTGCACCGCCATGCCGGGGTTGTCTTCCATCATAGGCACGTGCTTGTAGGCAGCGGCGTGGAACACGTATTCGGGTTTGTGGTTGCGGAAAATGACTTCCATATGTTCCTTATTGGCAATGGAACTGACAATGGTCTCGCACTTGATATTCGGAAAGCGGCGCGCCATAAGCAAACGGACGTCGTGCAGAGGCGTTTCGGCCTGGTCGATAAGAACCATCTCTGCCGGATTGAAAGTAGCCACCTGGCGGACCATTTCGGAACCGATGGAACCCGCGGCGCCGGTAATAAGAATCTTCTTGCCCGCAAGCAGATTGCCAATGGCCTCCATATCGACCTCAATCTTGTCGCGCGGCAAAAGGTCTTCAATCTGCACTTCGTGCAACGACTGTGTAGTAAGGTCGGTCTTGCCGTCCCACTCTTCCGCCACCGGCATCAGCATAATCTTGATGTTCGCCGAAAGCAGGTCTTCCACAAACTCAGCATTCGCCCTGAACTTCTCGCTCTTCAACGGAGAAACCAGGAGGACGCGGACGCCCATATCGACGAGTTCATTCACAACGCCCTTACCGTTGAGCAACACCTTCTTGCCCAAGAGGTATGAGCCCGCCATATCCTCGCCATCACTAATAAAGACGCGGAGGCGGTACTGTTTGTCTTGGCGTGAAAACAGGCTGTTGGCCAAACTGATACCACCCGCCTGGGTGCCATAGATAGCCACGGGAAGCGCAGAGTCGATGCGGAAAGCGTCGAACAAACGCTTTACTACCACGCGCACCATCCACAACAGGAAGGTGGATAGCACCAACATGGCGCACAACCCCTTCAAACGCGGGAAGACCAGGTCTTCGGAAAAACCACGCAAACCGTAACTAACAATGCCCGTTGCCAATGTGCCAACAAATACTGCCCACGCCACACGCTGGAGGTCGATGAACGACGAGTAGCGGATGATGCCCCTATAGGTGTGCATAAACACAAACGCCGCCATGTAGAAAACCGCACAAAGCAACAAGCCGGCGGTCATGGGCCAAAAGTTATGTGCAAATCCATCGCCACCCCAATCGAGGTAGTGACCCACATAGCCAGAAAAGACAACCAAGGCACAGTCGATAAAGAGAATGTACCAGTAATGCAGGGCCTTCTTAGAGAAGTACCAATGGAGTAAATCGTTTAACACAGACAAACTAATTTATAAAGTATAAAGTATAAAGAGGAAGGGTTCAATGATAAGGGGATACAATGATACAAGGAGACGCATGAGGATACAAGGGGGGTACAAGAGGATACAAGGAGATGCAAGAGGATACAAGGGGTTACAAGGAGATACAAGGGGTTACAGGAGGATACAGTTGATCCATTTGAACTGCTTAAACCTCTTGAACCATTTCTTGTTGTTCCATTTGAACCATTGTTTAGTCTTTGCAGAAGAGGTCGCGGGTGTAGACTTTGTCTTTAGCATCGTCGAGACAGGCATCGTAGCGGTTGGCCACAATGGAGTTGCTCTGTGCCTTGAACTTGGCAAGGTCGTTGACCACCACGCTGCCGAAGAAGGTAGAGCCGTCTTCGAGGGTAGGTTCGTAAATGATGACATTCACGCCCTTCGCCTTGATGCGCTTCATAACGCCCTGGATGCTGGACTGGCGGAAGTTGTCGCTGTTCGACTTCATGGTCAAACGATAAACACCAACGGTAATGTTCTGCGCATTGGCATCGGTAAAGCCCGCCTTGCGGAGAATTTGGTCGGCAATAAAGTCCTTGCGGGTGCGGTTGCTCTCCACGATGGCAGACATCATATTCTGCGGAACATCCTCGTAGTTAGCAAGCAACTGCTTGGTATCCTTTGGCAGACAGTAGCCACCGTAGCCAAACGAAGGGTTGTTGTAGTGCAAACCGATGCGCGGGTCGAGACCAATGCCCTGGATGATGGCCTGGGCGTCGAGGCCCTTTACCTCGGCATAGGTATCGAGTTCGTTGAAGTAGCTGACACGGAGGGCCAAATAGGTGTTGGCGAAAAGCTTAACCGCCTCGGCCTCCTTCATACCCATAAAGAGGACCCTCTCCCCGCTCTCCCTTAGAGGGAGAGAGCCTGCAGGATCTAATTCAGCAGGTATAGCAGAACCTTCAACCAACATTGCAGCAAACACACGGGCGAATTCTTCTGCCTTCGGATTGCCTATGGCGTTGATGGCAGCGTTTTCTTCGTCGAAAGCGTCAATCAACTTCGGATAACCCACAATGATGCGTGAAGGATAGAGGTTGTCGTAAAGCGCCTTGCTCTCGCGCAAGAACTCAGGCGAGAACAAGAGGTTGAACTTCTTGCCCTTGAGCGCAGGCGTCTCGGCAAACACTTTGGCGTATTTGACGTAGAGGCTGCGGGTGTAGCCTACTGGAATGGTAGACTTGATGACCATAACAGCGTCGGGGTTAACCTGGAGGACCAAGTCGATAACCTCCTCGACGTGAGAGGTGTCGAAATAATTCTTAACAGGGTCGTAGTTGGTAGGTGCCGCAGTGACCACGAGGTCGGCATCGGCATAAGCAGATGCGCCGTCGAGCGTAGCGGTAAGGTTCAACTGCTTTTCAGCAAGGTATTTTTCAATGTACTCGTCCTGGATAGGAGAAATATGGTTGTTAATTTTTTCTACCTTTTCGGGAATGACATCGACAGCAACCACCTGGTGATGCTGCGCCAACAAAGTGGCGATAGAAAGTCCGACATAACCGGTGCCGGCAACTGCAATTTTAATATCTTTCATATTTTAAGACCCCCAACCCCCTAAAGGGGGCTTCAGAGTTAGTATTTTTGAATGAAACTTTTATAATCTGGGAAACTATGCCAACTGCGTTGGCAAATGTATTTTGCTTGTTTTGACTGTTTTATTTATAACTGTGCTACTGAGCAATATGGTTCTTTGAAATAAAACAACTAAAACCTTGTAAACAGGAACAGCTTACGCTGTAATAATAAAACTAAAAACATGCCAACGGCGTTGGCAAATGTGTTTTGCTTGTTTTAACTGTTTTATTCTTTAAACCCGATTACTTTTTGATGTAATATTTAGCGTACCATTCGGCAAAGGCACGGAGGCCCGTGCGGAGCGGAGTGGACGGTTTAAAGCCGAAATCGCGCTCAAGCGGTGTGGTGTCGGCATAAGTAACGGGAACATCGCCCGGCTGCATAGGCACCAGTTCTTTGTGCGCCTCGAAGTCGTAGTCGGCAGGCAGGACACCCGCGCGCAATAATTCTTCCTGAAGGATGCTGACAAAGTCAAGCAAATTTTCGGGACTGTTGTTACCTATATTGTAGACCATGTATGGCGGAACAGGCAGTCCGTCTTCACCATTCTGCTTTTCAGGCGCATGCTGCATGACGCGAACAACGCCCTCAACAATATCGTCGACAAAAGTGAAGTCGCGCTTACAGTTGCCATAGTTGAAAATCTGGATGGTTTTGCCCTCACGCAACTTGTTGGTAAAGCCAAAATACGCCATATCGGGGCGGCCGGCAGGACCATAAACCGTGAAGAAGCGCAAACCCGTTGACGGAATGTTATACAACTTACTGTAGGAATGCGCCATAAGTTCGTTGCTCTTCTTGGTAGCCGCATAGAGGCTGACAGGATTGTCGACCTTGTCGTCGGTAGAATACGGCACCTTCTTGTTGGATCCATAAACCGAACTTGAAGAAGCATAGACCAAATGCTCGACCGTATGATTGCGGCAAGCCTCGAGAATATTGTAGAAACCGATGAGGTTGCTCTCGATATAGGCACCCGGATTGGTGATGCTGTAACGAACCCCTGCCTGAGCCGCCAAATTGACAACCACAGCAGGCTTGAAAGTGGCGAAAAGTTCGTCGACTAACGGTTTGTCGGCAATAGAGCCTTTTACGAACGTCCAATCGCGGTGAAGCGCATCGATTTCATTTAATCGCTCGTACTTAATATTAACATCGTAATAATCGGTAATAGAATCGACACCCACTACCTTAATGTTTTCAACATCGTGGAACAACCTCTTCACAAGATTGCTGCCAATAAATCCGGCCGCACCTGTAACAAGTACAGTTTTCCCGCTTAAAGAAACGTTATATGCTAACATTATTTAGGAATTAATCAAAACAAACTTTTGGAAAGTCGCACAACTATAGTTCCCTTACCATTCAACAAACAGCAAAGTAATAGGAAGTTACAGAGAACTTTAGTAGTTTATGCAATAAAAAAATAACGGTAAACAAATGATTTCCCATTAGATTTTGGGCAAAGATAGGAAAAACAATTGATAATTGAGAATTGATAATTGATAATTGAGAAGAGGAAAGTGATAATTGACAATTGAGAATTGAGATGTGAAAATTAATTTATATCTTTGCAGGAAACTATAATATCTGTAGAATTACACAAATGCAAGAAATGCAACGAAACCAGAGCCGCCGACAGAGCGTTAAGCCTGCTGACGACTCGCTAAGTTTGAAAAATATATTCGGCATTGTAAAAGCCAACAAATGGCTGGTTGCCGCCTGCACAGTGGCAGGATTGGTCCTTGGAGCAGCCTACCTTCAGAAAACCCAGCCCAGTTACAGCCGCTACACCACCCTGCTGGTGAAAGAAAGCAAGAAGGGAGCAAAAGGCATCAGCGAGCAGTTGATGGACCTGGGCCTGATTGGCAACAGCAGCAACGTGGACAACGAGATGGAAGAGTTTAAGAGCCCATACCTTATGTATATGGCCATTAAGAAGCTCAACCTACACACCACCTACCGCGAAAAGCACCTGCTCAGGAACAGCGACCTCTACACCAAGAGTCCGATAGTGGCGACCTTCCCCGACGCGAAAGACGAGAACAGCTTCAGCATGAAGGTGGAAGTGGTTGACACCACCAACTTTAAACTGACAGAATTCCGTTGGAGCGACCCCGAAACCGGTCTTCCACAGGAAAAAGACACCGTGATAAACGCACGCGCCTACCAATGCGTGAACACCCCAATGGGTAAAGCCATTGTGGAACCAAACGCCAACGGACTGACAGAAAAAGACGCAAAAAGACAAATTAGCGTAAGCCGCGCGAATCCGAACATGCTTGCCGACGCCTACGCCAGCGGACTGAAAGTGGAACTGGTGAGCAAAATGAGTTCCGTCATCAAACTTTCACTTACCGATGTAAGCAAACAGCGCGCCGATGACATTTTGAAGGCACTGGTAGACATCTATACATTCGAGCGTCTGGAAGAAAACCGACTCAACGCCGAAACCACCAACAAATTTATTGACAACCGACTCGTCACCCTTGAAAAGGAATTAGGCAAAATAGACAACAACATTGAGGGCTACAAGAGTATTGAGTTGGTGACAAATGTTGGGATGGAAGGTTTGAGCGATGTTAGCGAGCAAAAGCAATACAACGCCCGCGCATTGGAAGCCGTCACCCAACTGGAGATTGCCAAATACATTAACAACTGCCTGAGCGACACTACGATGAAGGACCAGTTGCTGCCAAACAACGCCGGACTGACCGACGCCAGCCTTAGCGGCCTCATCAGCAACTACAACGAAATGGTGATTAAGCGCGGCAGATTAGTTAAAAACAGTAGTGCCAAGAATCCACTAGTGAAGGAAATGGACGAGACGCTGAAGCAGTTGCGCAGCAGCATTAGCAGCACCCTTGCCAACATTATCCACACCAACAGCATGAAGGTGGAAACCTTGAAAACCAAGGAGGCACAGATTAACCGCAAAATTGCCCGCAACCCACAACAGGAGAAATACCTGCAAACAATAGGCCGCCAGCAGAAAATTAAGGAAACACTCTACCTCTTCCTGTTGCAGAAGCGCGAAGAGAACGAGTTGAGCGGTAACATGGAGGTGAGCAACATACGCGTCATCACCCCACCACGCGGTCCGCAGGCACCGGTTAACCCGCAGAAGGCAAAAGTGTTGCTTTTAGCGCTGATAGCAGGCGCAGGTTTGCCAATCGGCATCATCTGGTTGCTCTTGACACTGGACGGATCGGTGAGAAGCAAGAAGGACTTGGACGGACTGACACTGCCATTCCTTGGCTCACTGCCGCTGACTAAAAAAATCAAGGAAAAGAACAAAGGCACTATGCCACTCCGCATTGAGGTGGAAGACAAGAACCGAAACGCCATTAACGAGGCCTTCCGCGTGCTGCGTACCAACTTCAACTTTATGGCGGGCCACGACAGCGAGTTGGTGCTCTTCACCAGTTTCTACCCTAACAGCGGTAAAACATTCGTCAGCGCCAACCTTGCCATGAGCCTTGCCTTGATGGGCAAACGCATCTTGATGGTGGACATGGACCTCCGCAAGGCCGAACTCAGTAAAAACCTCTGCGATATGCGCAAAGGTGTAACCAGTCTGCTTAACGGTGACAAAGAGACCCTAAAGGACTGCATAATCAAAGGCAAGATTCACGAAAACATTGATATGCTGCCAAGCGGCGTTATTCCGCCAAACCCTGCGGAATTGCTTCAGGGCGAACGTATGGAACAGTTGATGGCAGATTTGCGCGGCAAGTACGACTACGTCTTCTTCGACTGCACTCCGCTGAACCTTGTTGCCGACGCCAGCATTGTGGGCAAGTACGCCGACCTCGTCCTCTTTGTGATGCGCGAGGGCCAGTTCCAACGCGACGCATTGCCTGACTTGGAAGAACTGTACCACAGCGGCACCTTCAAGCGTATGTGTACGATTCTGAACGGTTCGCTGAACACCAACGGCGTTTACGGACAGTATCACCGATATGGTAGTTATGGCAGCTACGGAACTTATGAATACAAGTAATAGGTTATAGGTTATAGGTTATAGGTTATAGGTTAAATACGAAATATTTTTATATTAATAAAGAAGAGATGCAGGGATGTGTCTCTTCTTTTTTGTGTACACGCTATATTTTATAACAGAAGCATCTTGTAGCGAGGGGCTCTGCCCCGCTGCAATGTTCGTGCCAGGGGCTCTGACCCGGAAGTTATGGCACACATTTGAGAACTATGATGATAAACGCCAACGAATCACACGAATTGGGCGAATTTTCAGTGTTGGTAATTGATTGCGCAAAGGATTGCTTCGCAATCACGAATTTCGCGAATGGGGCTCATAATACGTCACCCCTGAGGGGGGAACAGAAAACCAAACACGTTACGTGGGTCCTATTTGTTTGAACACGAATTATCGTGAATTAGACGTGAATTTCCATGAATTGCTTTTAAGCGCTTGCGCTTTAATTTTCGAAAATTTATGGTCAATTTGTGGAAATTCGTGTTTATGTCAAATATTGAAATAAACAGAAAACCGCCCTATTCTGGCAGAATTGGTGAGTGAGGGGCGGGAAAACGATGCTTTTAGCATCTTGAAAACCCTTGAACGGTGAAAACTTTAACATTAGAAAACCAGAAATAGGTAATAAGTAATAGGGAAGAGGTTTGAACGATGACGCCTTCAGCGTTTTTTGGGTTTGGGATGGGATGATTTTCAGGTGGTTGAAAAATAATTGGAAAATAATTGGGGAAATGTTTGGTGGGTTACGGAAAATGGCCTAATTTTGCATCGTCAAACGGAAAACGACCACCGCTTGAACAAAATAATATGACTCAGTAGCTCAGCTGGTAGAGCAACAGACTCTTAATCTGTGGGTCCAGG
>JAKSKS010000009.1 GCA_024401615.1 Paludibacteraceae bacterium | reverse complement strand
CTTTGCCGCTGACATGGCCAATGTTCTGGCACTGGGACAACTCTGACATACTCGCATAACCGATAACACCACCTACAGAGCTTGTTCCTGTTACCGATGCGTAGTTGACACAACCGCTGACGCGGCCTGACGAATAACCGCAGATGCCACCTACAGAGTTAGTACCTTTCACATTGCCTTCGGTCACGCAGTTCTCTATTATTCCTTCACTACCGTTGTAGCCTGCAACAAGACCCACATAGTCTTTACTGCTGTTTACCTCGCCACGCACCATAAGGTTGCGCAACTCGCCACTGTTGTAGCCGATGAAGCCGGCGTAGTTCGACACTGCCTCAACCTTCAAGCCGCTGATGGTGTGGCTGTTGCCGTCTAACACACCGTAAAAAGGACCATTTGCGTTAAAAGAAACTGACCAGTTGTCTGGCAATTCAATGTCAGCCAACAGCTTGCCGTGCAATCGAGCCAACGGATCCCTTGCAGCATCGAGGTACTCTGCCAACTGGATGGCTGTTGAGATTTCTCTCACTTCCGGTGCCACATAATGGGCGTTCGCCAACATCGGGCAAGGGTCGGATGCGGCTTGGTGCCATACACTGCGGCCGTTGTTCAACGCATTCTTCACCGTGCCGTCTTTGAATTGGTTTTCCGTATATTTGGTTGCCAAGTTGTTATCCGTCGTACGAAACGCTGGTGCTGTCAACGATCCGTTGATGACGGCTATGCTGCCACTTTTTATGTATGACGCGCTTTTTTCTGTTATAAATTCTAAAAAGCCATCACCTTCTTTAAAGTTATAGAATTCATTCACCAACTGGTGACTGCCGTGGTTGCCTTTTACGCTGCCGTAATTGTATACATTCGACAAGTAGACACCACTATTTTCATTGTAGCATGCGCCCACCAGACCTGCAGCCCTGCCGTTGTAAGTATCTGTATTTTCACTGTAACTTACAATGTCACCAGCGTTGCCACAATCGGTCAAGGTTATGGATCTAGTATAGCCAATTAATCCGCCAACATTGCCTTTGCCGCTGACATGGCCAATGTTCTGGCACTGGGACAACTCTGACATACTCGCGTAACCGATAACACCACCTACAGATCCTGCTCCTGTTACCGATGCGTAGTTGACACAACCGCTGACACGGCCTAAAGAATAACCGCAGATGCCACCTACAGAGTTAGTACCTTTCACATTGCCTTCGGCCACGCAGTTCTTTATTATACCCTTACTACCGTTGTAGCCTGCAACAAGGCCCACATACTCTTTACTGCTGTTTACCTCGCCACGCACTGTAAGGTTGCGCAACTCGCCACTGTTGTAGCCGATGAAGCCGGCGTAGTCCGACTCTGCCTCAACCTTCAAGCCACTGATGGTGTGGCCAGCACCGTCAAAAACGCCATTATAAGCTTTGCCGCTACCCGAAAAATAGCCAGGCCAAGTGCCCGTCAATGTAATATCGGCCAACAGTCTAGCATAGGTTTTCAAAGACTGGTCAGCCTGCATTTTACTGAAATAGCTCTTCAACTGCTCTTCGTTATAAATGAAAGACGCTTCTATACCACACACAGCACAAGCATTGCCTGAGCCATATTTTGCATCGTGATTTCCGTTGCTAAAAGGTTCGTAGTGATATTTTTCGTTCGTAAGAATGCTATAACCACAAGGCGTTGTTTCGCCATGCTTATATAAGGCATACATCCTCACCCCGCAGACCGAACAAGTATAACCTTGTTTGGCAGGGATAACATTAGAAGCATCGTTATGCGAAGAAACGCTATTAGCTGTAGGATGTAACTTATTGTTACTATATTTTAAATCTGACTTTCCGTGTTCGTAGCCATAGTAAACAATCTTACTTGCAGAATCGAGCACCGGTTGTGGGTTTGTTCCTAAAGTTTGACGCCAAACCGGATTCTCCACCTCTCCGCTGTTCAAATAATAGGCCACTTCACCTGAGCTAAATTCTAAAGAACCATAAGCCTTACCGTAGTTGAGAGACGAGTTAAAAACACTAACATTGTTAACTAACAGATCTGAATCAATTTTATCTGCTGTAGCAACAAAAGGGCTATAGTTATCTCCAGTGCCATCACTATAACCTTCTATTATTGCAGAATTTATACAACTTTTGAAAGTCCCTTGCTTGCAACGACCAGCCAAGCCACCCGCATAAGAATTCATATAAAAATTCTTATTAGCGTTGTTATCGCCTTTCGCCCGCACACGGCCATAGTTGGCAGAGTATTCACATACACTTGGCTGACTAACACTATTATAGATAGAACCAATCAAGCCTCCTACATAAGAACCAGAGCTATTATTCTTGGATAAAGTAAGCGTTATGGCTCCCCTATTGACACATTTAGAAACAGAATCATGGTCCGATAATCCAACAATACCACCCATGCCCGAACAATTATTATCGGTAGTCATACTAACATCACCACTGTTGGTACAACCACTGACCGTTCCTCTATTTTCGCTACAAATACCGGCAGCGTACGCATCAGTAAGTTTTGCCTTGTGACAAGTGACCGTTGCATAATTGGTACAATTGCTGATGGTACCATAGTTGAGCACACATATACCAGCAACGGCAGCGCCATTAGTTGTAGTTGGAGTTGCGCCTGAGCCTGCTAGAACATTGGTCGTAAAGCCCGACTGAATAGAACCCAAGGCACTACAATCGACAATGCGTGAATGTGCTTCGGCCTGGCCACAAATGAGGGCCGCAGAAGATCTGACTATAAAATTTTCACCCTTAACCTTTAGGTTCTTTACTACAGCATTAGCACCCAAGTGACCGAAGAAGCCGAAGTCAGTCCTTGTTGGACTAAACGACTTGAAAGTAATTGTATAGCCATCACCGTCAAAAGTCCCCGTATACTTATTATTAGTAGTACCTATTGGATTCCAACCACTTGTTATAGCCAAATTATTCTTCAATAGAACATTAGCACCAGCTGCCTTCGTATATACATATATAGTATCTTTTTTACCAAATGTGCTAATATACCAATAACCAACACCACTATTCACAGCAACACAGAACGAGTCTAGTTCGGCAAATGATGAAATGGGAATACTTGTAGTAGGATTCTGTTTGATTTGCACTAGCGACAAATCATGCAAATTCGGTAAAAACTTCGATGTTCCGCATTTAGTTTGGCCATACGCACAAAAACACGACAGCCATGCGAGTAACATCAAGGCTAACGCTTTGGGTGTTGCTTTTCTAAACATGTAATTATATAATTTTAATTTTTGCTATAAAACACTAGACATCCAACAGACATGGAAACTATTTGAAAACAAATAAACAGCTCCGAGATATGTAAAATTTGTTCTAGTGACTCAACGATAAATTTAAATGTTGCAGAGGTTACCGCTACAACACCTAGTTAAGCAGCTGCAAAGATAATGAATAAAAAATTTATTTCCAATCTACATTAAACAGCAAACCATCTTATTTCAAGATAGTTTAATCGCAAAATCTAGATAGAGAAGCCTATTAAAATAATGATGAAGAACACAACGAAGCCTTATGGAATGCCCTTACTTCTTCAGAGCCATAATTTGTTCAACAATCTGGCGCATACCTAAAACTGACGGATGTTCGAACTGCTTGTCAATATTCTCCAACACCAGGCATTCCACTCCATAATGTTTGCATATTTCGACCATAGAGGCATTGTAGTCGCCAGACAAATCGCAATTACAGATATTAATGATACGCATTTGCGGATGTTTACGCCTCAAATAGCTGAGCATATACGCAAATGCAGGACGAAACTTGTATAAGTCAGCCTTATTCCAACCGCTGTATTTATATTCGCCAATAGGAGAACCGGCCCAACAATCGTTTGTAGCACCAAAAATGAAGAGAAGATCTGGATTGCCGATATTATTCATTCTCGTCACAAAAGAACGGTCGGAATAATCGTTTTTAGCATAACCGGTATTGCAGATAGTCGCACCCGAATAGGAATTGTTCTTCAGCAGCTTATAGCCAGCCTGTTCCGCCCACATCCACCACCATGTATTGTGGACATCGTGCACATCGTTAGGCAGGTTTGAAACCTCGCGATAAAAACAGGGATTCTTTTCTGAAGTTACATAGCCCGCAAAAGTTGAGTAACTATCACCTAAAACCGAATAGGTTTTCTGTGCAGACAAAGCCCCCACTGAAATTAAGAAACACAATATGGTCAAAAAATTCTTCATAAAGCAAATATAAGGATTCCGTTTTATAGCAGCAAACTTGGAAAAAGTCCCGATTTCGACCACTCAAAACTCGGAAAAAGTCCCGATTTCGACCACCTAAAACTTGGAAAAAGTCCCGATTTTAACCACTCAAAACTCGGAAAAAGTCCCGATTTTAACCACTCAAAACTCGGAAAAAGTCCCGATTTCAACCACCTAAAACTCGGAAAAAGTCCCGATTTCAATCACCCAAAACTCGGAAAAAGTCCCGATTTCAATCACCCAAAACTCGGAAAAAGTCCCGATTTCAATCACCCAAAACTCAGAAAAAGTCCCGATTTCCCTATCAGAAAATTAGATTTAGCTATCACTTTTACAGTACATTATGGGCACCGAACCATAGAAAACAATCCCGCCGGCAGACCAACTGCCGACGGGATTTCCTTTTGGTGATTATTCAATATGCAATGTGATAGACTCAGAAACGCTTCATAGCCTCGATGGTGTTCTCGCGAGAACCTAGAGAAGAGAAACGGATGTAACCTTCGCCAGAAGGACCGAAGCCCACACCAGGAGTTGTTACGATATTTTTTTCTTTCAACAAATAATCGAAGAAGTCCCAAGAAGTCTGGTTATCAGGAGTCTTTGCCCAAATGTAAGGGCCATTAACGCCACCATAAACAGAGAAACCTGCCTTAAGGAGCGATTCGCGAATAACCTTAGCGTTGCCCAAATAGTAGTCGATAAGCTGGCGGACCTGTGCCTTACCTTCTGGAGTGTAAACCGCAGCAGCACCACGCTGAATGATGTAAGGAGTGCCGTTGAACTTGGTGCACTGACGGCGCAACCACAACTTGTTGAGTTCAACCACCTCACCCTTTGAGCCTTTCGCCTTCACATCGTGAGGGATTACAGTGAAACCGCAACGAGTGCCGGTAAAGCCAGCATTCTTTGAGAAAGAACGGAACTCGATAGCACAATCGCGCGCTTCAGGAATTTCGAAGATTGAGTGTGGCACATCCTTTTCGGTGATGTAAGCCTCGTAAGCCGCATCGAAGAGGATAAGGGCTCCCGTTTTGTGGGCATAGTCCACAAAGACCTTCAACTGGTCCTTGGTCAAAGTAGTACCGGTTGGGTTATTAGGGAAGCAGAGGTAGATGAGGTCTACCTTTTCTTTTGGTAATTCAGGAACGAAATTGTTAGCGGCAGTAACCGGCATATAGACCAAGTTGCTCCACTGACCGTTATCGAGCAAGTCGCCAGAGCGGCCAGCCATAACATTTGTATCAACATAAACCGGATAGACAGGGTCGGTTAAGGCAACTTTACAATCTTTGCTGAAAATATCGCCAATGTTACCGCAGTCGCTCTTAGAGCCGTCGGAAACAAAGATTTCGTCGCAAGCCAAAGATACGCCATACTGCTTATAGTCGTCTGCAATAGCCTGGCGCAAGAAGTCGTAACCCTGTTCAGGTCCGTAACCACGGAACGACTCTTTGTGTGCCATTTCGCTGATGGCTTTTTGCATTTCCATAATGCAGGCTGCAGGTAAAGGTAAAGTAACATCGCCAATACCCATCTTGATAACGGGAGCCTGTGGGTTAGCCTCTTTATAGGCAGCCACACGGTGTGCGATTTCAGTGAAAAGATATGATCCTGGAAGTTTCAGGAAGTTGTCGTTAACATTAATCATATATTGTAAAGTCTTTTTTACACATCAATACTACCAGTGAAGACGGTGGTAGCGCCACCGGTCATAAACACATGGTTCGTTTTCTCGTCCCATTCAATCAGCAAGTCACCACCATTGAGCTTTATAGTCACCTTACGGTCGGTAATACCGTTCAGAATAGCGGCAACAGCCGTGCCACAAGCACCAGTGCCACAAGCCATAGTCTCACCAGCGCCACGCTCCCAAACACGCATACGCAAAGTTTGGCGGTCGATGATGTTTACAAACTCAGTGTTAGTACGGCGAGGGAAAAACTCGTGATTCTCGAAATGAGGTCCAATCTTTTCAAGTGGGAAGTCCTCAACACTCTGTTCCATGAAAATAACAGCGTGCGGATTACCCATTGAAACAGCGGTGAACTTATAGTCGACACCCAACACCTGGATTGGCTGACTGACCACTTGCTTTAAACTGCTGACAACAGGCACCAAACCTGGTTCAAGGATAGGTTCACCCATATCAACGGTAACACTTTCCACCTTACCATCGGCGCCCAAATGCAAGTTCAAGATTTTCACGCCAGCCTTAGTCTCCAAAGTAACGCTTGTCTTGGTAGTAAGCCCATTGTCGTAAACATACTTGCCCACACAGCGAGACGCATTTCCACACATTTCAGCCTCTGAGCCGTCGGCATTGAACATACGCATACGGAAGTCGCAAGTTTCGGAAGGAAGGATGAGCACCAAGCCGTCGGAACCAATACCCGTGTGTCGGTCGCTAACCTTAATGGCAACCTCACCCGGATTGGCAACCGTCTCCTTGAAACCGTTGACATAAACATAGTCGTTTGAAATACCGTGCATCTTTGTAAATTGCATAACTGAAAGTGTTACGGGGTTTAGCGGTTACAAAGGTAGAGGAAAAGAAAAAGTCCAATCGGTATTTTACACATGTAAAAAGGAATAAAAGAGATTAAAACTACAATTTAAAACAAAACAACATTATTTAACTACAAAACAATCAGAATTCACCATAACAATGTAACAAAATGTAAAAATCATCAAATTACACTTGTAGGACTTTGTCAGACAACACACCATAGATTTTTTGAAGCAACGAAGATTAGAACTTACGCAACCAACCACAACTTTATATAAGCAAATGCAGCGAATCTGACCTAAAAATTACAACAATTTGCACATAAAGTAAAAACATCGAGAGTAATGTTTTCTCAAATTTGCACTAACTAATTACGAATTACCTAACCCTAAAAAGGGTACATGAAAAAAACACAAAAATGGGATTTAACTTTACAAAACTAAAAACGGCTCCGGCATTGATGTTAGCAGCCTTTTGGATGAATCCACTTTCAGCTCAAGAAGAGGTGAACAACTTCGACGAAAGCGGCTTCCAAGCAACATTTTATGTGTCACCTTCTGGCAACGATGCCAACGAAGGGTCATTTTCAGCACCATTCCGCACGCTCGAGAAAGCAAAGAATGCAGTACAATCGGCAAACGCCAACATGCAAAAAGACATTGCCGTTTGCCTGCGTGGAGGAACCTACCAACTAACAAAAACGCTGAATTTAGGAAAAGAAGACGGTGGCAGCAACGGACACTTCGTCCGCTACACAGCCTACCCCGGCGAGCATCCCCTCATCACTGGCGGACAACCCGTTAACGGTTGGACACTTTACGACAAAGACAAAAACATTTGGTGTGCAAAAGGGGTTGACCTTCGCTTCCGCCAACTCTACGTGAACGGTAAGAAGGCAATTCGAGCATGCTACCCGAATGTAGACAAAAACGGCAACCACGACTTTGTGAGACTGACCAAAGTGGACACCTTCGGCAGAGCTTTCGACGTGGCTAGCGAATACGTGGCAGACTGGAAGAACTTCGACAAAGTGGAGATGCACCTGATGATAGCATGGTCGGACAATGTGCTTCGTTTAGAGAAAAAGCAGGTGATGGGCAACACCACCAAACTCATTCCCAGAGACCCAGAACGTACCCGACTGTTCAGACGCAAGTACCCTATGCTTGGCGTAGCGTTTATGAGCAATCCGCCAAGACAACAAGTCTTCTACTTAGAGAACGCCTACGAATTTATTGACGCGCCAGGAGAATGGTACCTCGATGAAAATGAGAGCACACTTTACTACAAAGCACGCGAAGGCGAAGACATGAATACCGCCTTAGTAGTGGCACCATACTTGAATACACTTGTCAGTATAGAGGGAAAGGACACCGACAGCAAAGTTGGCTACATGTCGTTCGAGGGGTTGACTTTTGCCCACACCACCTTTATGCGTCCTAGCAGTGAAGGATTTCTTAACTTGCAAGCAGGAATGTATAACATTGAAGTTATAGAAGAAAACGGAATTTTGGGCAGTAACAAGTTCTTGCTGTGGCGACCTGAAGCAGGCTTTAGAGTAGAGAACGCCCACCACATCAACTTGAAGGGGAACGTTTTCGCACAAATGGCAGCAACAGGACTCGATTTTGTTTCGGGCACCAACGACGACAAGATAGAAGGCAATGTGTTTATGGACCTTGGGGGAACTGGCGTTATGGTTGGCAAATTCTCCCAAGACTCGCTTACCGAGATTCACAAAGCCTATAACCCAAGCAACAAAGCCGAAATTTGCACCCGCGACACCATTAAGAACAATTACGTCCACAATGTAACGACCGAGATTCAAGGAGCAGTTGGTATTGGTTGCGGCTACCCGCGCGACATTCTCATTGAGCACAACGAAGTAGCCTACACAAACTATTCAGGCATTTCAGTTGGCTTTGGTTGGACAAAACAACAGACAGCAATGGACCACAACCGCATCAACTGGAACCGAATTCACCATGTAGCACAACTGTTGGCCGACTGTGGACCAATCTATACCCTATCGAACCAAGGTAGCAAAGGAGAAATACAGTTCAACTATATTTCAGATATTTCGGCCTCAAAATACGCCGACTATTGGGTACTGCCCATCTACCTCGATGAAGGTTCCAGCGGTTTCGACGTCAGCCATAACGTATACAGCAGGGCTCCGGGAGGAGTGGCTTGCAACCAATGCGGCACTTATACCAAAGATGACAATGACGGACAGTCTAGTTTCGTTAAAGATAATGCAGGTATAGAATCTGCCTACAAATACATTTTAAACATCAGCGAGATTCCATTGCCAGACTTTTCAGAAACCGTTCCACAGGCGCCATTTAAAGAGCATACTCTGCCGGGCATCATAGAAATGGAAGATTATGACTTTGGAGGACAAGACATTTCGTTTAAAGACAAAGACTTCGTTAACGAGGGCAAAGCCTACCGCGAAGATGGTGTCGACATCGTCGCTATAGGAGACGAAGACGCACCCGAAGGTTATGCCATCGGCTACACGGCAGCTGGCGAATGGTTGGAATACACCCTAACCGTAAAAGAGACCGGGGACTATAAGTTTAGAGCCCGAGTAGCATCAGGACTTGAGCACTCTGGCTTCCGCCTCTTTATTGATGGGAAAGCAGTCAGCGACACTATGGAGATTCCACAAGGAGAAAACTGGGACACCTACACCACCATAGAAGGAAAAACCAATACTATTGAAGAAGGCGAGCACGTGATGCGCTTGACCATAACCGGCAGTTACGCCAACATCGACAGGTTGGAGTTCGTAGGAAAGAACGACAGTTTTACCAACACAGCAGAAATTTCAGACGACAACATAGAGAAAGGCTACAGCATTTTCACCTCAAGCGGAGTCTGCATCTGCCAAGTTCCAGCCGGAGAACAATGCCACACCCTTATGGAGAGCCTTCGCCAAAAAGGTCTGCCTGCAGGTGTATATTTCATTAAGCACACCAACGGCACATACTGCAAACAAGTGCTTACAAAATAACAACAGACCTAACCGACCGACATATTTATATGAATACCCCCGAAAACGCAATGTTTCCGGGGGTATTTGCTTATTGTATAGGGAAGTTTTTACTTCATTAACGCAATAACTCCACTTACAGCCATATAGCCATAGACCACCTTACGAAGGATGCCTGCCGAAATACGGTTAAAAACTTTGGTTCCGATAAAAGTGCCTAAAGCCACGCCAAAAATAGCAAAAATCCAAGCCTCGCCAACCGCAGGGGTTAAGAATCCGTTTTGAGAACGGACAACCGTCATAAAGATATTCCCCGTAACAAAATAGAGTTGGGTTTGGGCCGCATAATAGTTCTTGTCTGGCTCCGACTGCACAAAATAGAGCACGGCAGGAGGGCCTTGCATTCCAAAAAATCCACCCATCACACCACTTATACTACCCATGCCCATCTGCATAGGTACCGACTGGCAGATGTGGATGCGCGAAGAAAAAAAGAGGAAATAGATGCTGAGCAAGATAAGCATCACACCCAAAACATGCATAAAGAAGACGGTATCGAACTTAGCCACATACCCCACAGCGAAGTAGGAGGTGATGAAAAAAGCGACCAACATAGGAATTACCCTCTTTAAGACCAGGTATTGGCGCATTTGAACCACCACAACTAATGACTGAGTCAAAGCCAACAACCCAGACAGCGTAGTAGACTCTCCATAAGAAGGCATAACGTAGGGCAAAATAGTCATAATGAAGATGCCAAACCCAAATCCACTAACGCGCTGGATAAAACTGGCCACCACACTGGCTACGAAAAGAATAATGATAAGAGACACCGAAAAAGCCATTGCCTATGCTATTTTTTTACAAAGTTAGCAATAATTGGGTAACCGGAGGTTAGGCAAAACAACGAAGCAAGTAGCAAAGAAAATAAAGAAAGAATAGTACCACAAAGAAATAAAAACAGTGCAATAGTTGGTATTAAAGTCCATAATTTCTATTTTTGCCTTAATACAATCATAGAACAACTACATTTAAAGATGATAAAAAAGCACTTCTATGCCGCATCTTTTGCAGTAATTATTAGTTCTTGTGCAGGAACAACAAGCACAGAAAACAACACCAAAGAAGCGCAACCAGTCACAGAAGCCAACCCCGTTGAAAAAGATTCCTTCAGCCTAAAAGGGACGACCTATTATATGGTGAAAGTTGAAGGTGGTGAATTTGAAATGGGAGCCACTGAAAAAGAAAAAGAAGTGGCAGACAAAGATGAGCACCCACTCCATAAGGTAAAAATCAATTCATTCTATATAGGCCAGTTAGAGGTCACCCAAAAACTATGGCAAGACGTTATGGGAGAGAATCCATCTTCGCACAAAGGAGACCTTTTCCCAGTTGAGAATGTATCGTGGAACAAATGCCAAGAATTCCTTGAGAAGTTAAACGCGGCAACAGGCCAAACATTTCGCCTACCAACAGAAGCAGAATGGGAATACGCCGCCAAAGGAGGCAAATACACCCACAACTATCTCTATGCAGGATCGGACGATATAGAAGATGTGGCATGGTACAATAAAAATCGCGGCGAAGGCACTCATATAGTCGGCACAAAAAATCCAAACGAACTCAATCTGTATGATATGAGCGGGAATGTGGCAGAATGGTGCAGCGACTGGTACAACGAGTCGTACTACGAACAATCGGGCACCGACAATCCGAAAGGTCCCGAAAAGGGAGACTACCACGTATTGCGCGGAGGAGGTTGGTATATAACCAACAAATCATATATCCGCAGTTCGAACCGAAGCGGGAACACCCCAGGCTACACATTCAACTATCTTGGGCTCCGATTGGCAAAAGACGAAAAATAAAAAAGAAGCACCCTATAAACAGAAGAAAGTCCGCATAACAGCGGACTTTTCTTTTATTCAGCCAAATTGAAGAGGAAATCAAGCAAAACGTATAAAAGCAAAAAAGAGAATCAATTTCTTGATTCTCTTTTCGCGGTGCGTATGGGACTCGAACCCATGACCTCCGCCGTGACAGGGCGGCATTCTAACCAGCTGAACTAACGCACCAGTTTCAGCGCTAACCTTATCGGTTTTGCAGTGCAAAATTAGAACATATTTTCGATTTCTGCAAACAAACGAGTAAAAATAATCGTACTATTTATTATAGAATTCGCAACCCTTACTAACAATCAACCACTTACAAGAAATAATTACAGATTGCAACCTTGCAACCAACCTGAATCATTTAACCATCAATTATTTTTTATAAATTTGTGCATTAAAACTAAAGGATTTAAAATAATTTTGACACTTGTAGTTTGTTAGCTATACACTTGTAGTTTGTTAGATTTAAATACAATCCTTTTTTGGCCGTTTATTAATAGGGTTATACACCGGCTTGTGTTGTTTTATAAAAGAAAAACTTAAGAGTTATGAGACTAAAGCACTTACTCTTTTGGGCCACACTGCTTATTTGTTCTGTTACGCAGGCTCAAAAGTTATCGGACACTGTATTTTGGAAGAAATCCAGTTTGAGCATCCTCAAAAAGCAACAGGTAATCACACTGCCTGCGTTAGAGAGAGAAGGGTGTGAATTTGTAGAGTGGAACACGAAAGAAGATGGAACTGGGATCTCTTACAAGGTTGGCGAACAGTTCATACCTAATGGGGAAGCCACGCTTTACGCTATTTGGAAGAAAAAAGTCAATTCTAACGACACCCCTGGAAATGACGAAACGGGTGACAACACTGGCGGAGACGAAACAAACGGCAACACTGGAGGCGGCAATACTGGTGGTGGCAACACTGACGGTGACAATACTGGCGGTGGCAATACTGGAGGCGGCGATACAGGAGGTGGCAACACTGGAGGCGGAAACTCTGGAGGCGGCGATACTGGAGGCGGCAACACTGGCGGTGACAATACTGGCGGTGGCAATACTGGCGGTGGAAACACTGGCGGTGGAAACACTGGCGGTGACAATACTGGCGGTGGAAACACTAGCGGTGACAATACTGGCGGTGGCAATACTAGCGGTGGAAACACTGGCGGTGACAATACTGGCGGTGGTTCAGGGTCGGAAGGCGAGACCAATGCAACTACCGCTTCAATAGATGCACTTCTTTGCGAAGGAGACGTTTACACTATTGGCGAAAAAAAACTTACCGACTCTGGTGTCTACACTGTAATTCTTGTTAACAAACAGGGTGGAGACTCTATTGTCACCTTAAATCTCAAAATCGCGCCAAAAGACAATGTGGTCATCAAAGAACACCTCATCGGCGAAACCCACTACGAAGGCAATGGTTTCTCGGTAGACGTTAATAAAGGAACTATTAACACTTTCACACATTCATTCAAAAACCAATATGGTTGTGACAGTATCGTCACCCTCATTTTAACATCTTATACCAAGCCACAACCCGTTTACGAAACCATTTGTAAAGGAGAAACTTATACCATTGGCGGCAAAGTATTCGACACGACAGGCGATTATGAAGTTGTGCTTGGAAAGTTCAACGGAAGCGACATTGACTCCACACAACAACTTCATCTGTTTGTAGCAGAGCCAAACGACACTACAATTCACGCCACAGTCTCTATCAAAGACGGTAGTTATAGCGGCCATGGTTTCGACGTAAAAAAACTAACAGTTGGAGACACCAATTTCACTGCGACATATAAAAACCAATATGGTTGCGACAGCGTAGTCAATTTGATGTTGAAAGTAACACCGTACACCGTTTATGGAAACGACATTTACGAATCGATTTGCGAAAATGAAACGCTGAACTACAACGACAGCACCTTCAAGCCAGGCAAGACATATACATTGCACGAGACAACGGCTTTAGGTTTCGACAGTGTGGTTTATTTAAAGATAGAAAGTTTACCAACCAGCAAGGAGGTCATTTCTGCCACTGTTTCATTGGGAGACACATACACAGAAAACGGTTTCGATTTGCCAGAACAAGAAAAAGCAGGTGTATTCTACCATACATTGAAAACAACAAACCAGTATGGTTGCGACAGCACCGTAATTGTGCAACTGACCGTAGTAACCCCAAAAGACAGCATTACACTTCCGACGTTATTTACGCCTAACTCTAAAAACGGGAAGAACGACATCTTTATGGAAGGTTACGAAGTCTACATCTACGACAGATATAGCAACTTAATCAGCCACTCTATAAACGGTTGGGATGGTTCTTACAACGGCAAGGTAGCCGACCCTGGTGTCTACATCTACACTGTTATTTTAAAAGACAACAGAAAAAAGAGGGGCACAATTGAATTGTACAAATAAAAAACGCACATAGATGTTTAATTTACTAAAACACACACTTTTAAGTATCTTGCTGTGTACAAGTTTCGCTGTACAGGCACAGAAGACGTCAGGCACCGATTTTTGGATGGCATTCATCCAGAACGAAGACACCGACACCCTATCTACAGATTTCTTTTACCTAAGGCTTTTCTTGTCAGCCCAAGAAGCGTCGGAAGTTACCGTTTCAAATGAAAAGCTTGGATATGAGAAAAAGGTCTCAGTAGCAGCCAATTCGGTAGAGATTCTGATTCTGCCATTTCACGATTTCAACATGACTGAATATGGTGTAGTTACAAACAAGTCGGTTCATATAACGAGCGACAATCCTGTATCGGTATACGCCGAGAACTACCAAGCGGCGTCCTGCGATGCGACATTAGCACTTCCGACAACCGCTTGCGGTTCTTACTACATCGTCCAGAACAATGTTAGCCGAAGCGTGTCGGACTACTACTTTTTCCTGCCAAGTGTATTCAATGTCATTGCATTTGAAGACAACACTGTAGTTGATATTACTCCAACCTTGGAGACCTCTGACGGCAAACCTGCAAACCAGCCGTTTAGAATAACCTTAAACAAGGGAGACGTCTACCAGGTCTGCAACAAGAAAGAAGACATGGGCAAAGGGCTTTCGGGTTCGCAAGTGCTTGCCCTCGACGGTAAGAAAGTAGCCGTTTACACCGGCAACAGATGTTCAAATGTACCTGATTCACAAATAACCGGAGATTCAGATATATTGTTCGATGTATCGTACCCCGTATCGAGTTGGGGAAAGAAATTCATCATCCACCCGTTTTTGGAAGGGAACTACGACATAATAAAATGTACAGCCTGCAAAGACGGCACCAAGATTTATAAAGACGGTAATTTGTTGGCCACAATCAACGCTTTAGAATCATATGAGTTCCAGATAGCAGAAACTGATGGAGCGATTAAGGTAGAAACAACAGAGCCTGTTTCTGTATACCAATACATGACCAGCAGCAAATACATAATCACAAGATCGATAGGAGGTCCATCGTTCCAATATGTAGCACCTATAGAACAAGCCATTGAAGAAATTTCGTTTTCAACGGTTCCCAACATTAGCCTTGCCACCCATTATCTGAACGTCATCATAAAGACAGAAGACGTTGAAACCACCACCCTCAACGGGGAAACAGGTTATGCAACCTTTACACCAGTAGATGCAGAATACTCAACCGCTTCAGTGTCCATCAAATCTGGTCAGTATACACTTAAAGCAGAACACGGATTTATTGCCAATGTATATGGTCAAGGAAAATACATTTCTTACTCCTACTCTGCCGGTTCAAAGATAGACCCTATCAACATTGAAGGAGAATATGTGGTCAACTACGACGGAAACGGCGCCACAAACGGCACCATGCTTAACCACATCTACAAAATTGGAGTTGACGAAACCACGACGCTTGACGCAAACAGATTTGAGCGAAAGTACAACGTTATGTTCAACACAACAGGAGGCGAAACACTCGAAGACCAAACCTGCAAATACGAATTTAACGGATGGGCACACGAAGAGCCTCTAACACAAGTTACCAAGAACATGGAGAACTGGTACAACATCAGTTCAAAGATGAATGAAATAGAACTTAACGGACTCATTAATATCAGCAACAACGAGAACGTTAACTATATAAAGGCAAAACCAGAAGCAGGGGTTAGAGAACGACTCTACTCAAAACCAATCTATATGCCAGCTGGAGACTTTGACTTGTCATTTGCCTTCTGCTCGCCAACCGGCTACAAGAACTTAACCGACATTTGGGACAACAACTTCAAATGTGCGGCTTGCGACAAACCGCAAAAAGTATATGGGAACGACTACGGCATGTACACTAAAAACGACGAAAAGAGCGCCGTTCTGTTAGAAGGTTACACAGCCTCGGAAGTGTTTGAAGACCGCAACTTCACTATTTATGCAAACGGAGAAGCACCCGTTTTCATTACCATTAACTGCGGCAACCTTTACGACGGACGTTCCTACGAATTCAGACTGAAAGATTTCACTCTTTCTAAAGACAATTCCACTACCCTCTATTATACCGACAAAGAAGCAACAAAGAACCTGGTAAGGGAAGAAGGTGGTATAGTAAATTTGAAGGCACTTTGGAAGCCAAACTCCATCACCCTACCACTCCCTCAAAAAGAGGGTTTCACCTTTGCCGGATGGAACACTAAGAGAGATGGGACAGGTACGACCTATATGGCTGGAGACCCATTCACCACAGATGCCGACACCATTCTCTTCGCTTTGTGGAAAACAGAGCCAGTAACCGTTAGCAAGCCTTGCGGTGAAGGCTCGAAATCATGCCCTTTCCACATTAAGACACCAGGCGAATTACTGTATTTCGCTGCCGTTATTAACGGAAACATCGACACCATTGAGGTGAACGAATATGCCAATGCCATTTTGGATAACGACCTAGACCTGTCTATAGTATGCAGTCCAGAACTCGGTTCTTGGACTCCGATAGGTACAGGAAGCAGTCGTTTTAGAGGCTTATTTAACGGACACAACCATACTATAAAAAACCTCTATATTAATGGCAGCGCAGAAGGTCTTGGACTATTTGGCAAAGTATCGAATTGCGAAATCAGAAATTTAATAATAGGTCCTGGCCTGATTATAAGCAGCGGCCCTAGCGTTGGTAGCATTGTGGGTGTAGGTGTCGCAACTATTATCGATTGCCACAACTATGCAGACATTGTATGTGCGAGCAAATTTAACGGAGGCATCATCGGCTATGCGAGCAAAGACAGTTATATAGAGAAATGCCACAACGAAGGTAATATAACAGGTACAAGTAGCCAAACTGACCTATTCGGCGTAGGAGGTATTGCAGGCGCACTAAGCAGAGGCACCATTACCGACTGCTATAGTTTGGGGTCTATTTCCGGTCAATCTTCACGCGTGGGAGGCATTGTCGGCAGCGCAGAGAACTGCCTTATTACAAACTGCTACTCATACGGAGATGTAGAAAGTAAGAAAAATGACCACGGAGGCGGCATTTGCGCTATTGCAGAAGCGTACCCCGACACAAAAGTTGAGCACAGTTACTATTACAACAGCCTTGACAAAGTAGGACAACAACCACAAATGCAACGTCCTCAGTCAGACTTTAACGACGGAACAATTTTCGCCTTGCTTAACGAACATACGCCAAACTTGTGGCGCCAAGAAGAAGGCAAATATCCAGTATTTATTGACACTGTATTTAATCCAATCAGTTACCAAAAGAAATATGTCACCATCTGCGAAGGTGAGAGATATAGATTTGAAGGTAAGGATTATAGTGTTTCTGGCACTTACCTACCATCTTGTTCTTGCGATGGCGACACTTTGATATTAACAACATTAGCAGGCAGTAAAGAGACTGTAAGTCTGTGCAAAGGAGACAGCGTTCTTTTTAATGGAAAATACATAAAAGAAGCCGGAACCTATATTGCAACTGCAAAACAATGTGGAGACACTTTGATTGTAGACATCTTATCGCCTTCTATGTATACGTTTACCGAAACCATCAATAGCGGCGAAAATTATAGATTTGGAAGTCAGGTCCTTACTAAAGAAGGTACCTACACAGACACCTTAAAGGGAGCAGCCGTAAACGGTTGCGACAGTATTGTCACACTCCATCTTAAGGTTGTTAAATGTATGGTTGAAGGCGACGACATTAATGTTACCATTTGCAGTGGAGACACGTTCACAATAGGAGGTCAAGACTTTAACAAGCCAGGTAGTTACAAAATAACCCTTACAAGCAGTAAAGGTTGCGACTCGATTGTAACACTGAACATAAAGACTGCAAGAACAGATACCGTGGTTATTAACGAATTCATCGTTAACGAGACGCATTACGAAGGTTACGGTTTTACGGTTGACGTGAAGTTGGGAACCCTCAACTTCTTCACAAAGACACTCAAAAACCAAGTTGGTTGCGATAGCACAGTAACCCTTGTTTTGAATTCCCTCACCCAACCAATTCCTGTTTACGACACCATATGTAAAGGCGAGACCTACACTGTTAATGGTGAGACATTCGCCAAAACAGGCGACTATAAAGTTGTGCTTGGCAAGTACCAAGGCTGCGATTGCGACTCTTCAATGATGCTCCACCTATTTGTAGCAGAACCAAACGACACGACCTTCCACGATACAATCTCCATCAAAGAAGGCAATTATAAGCAACACGGTTTCAACATCGACAGACTTAAGGTAGGCACAAACACCTACACGGAAACCTATAAAAACCAATTTGGTTGCGACAGTGTGGTTTCAATCGTGTTGACAGTCACTTCCCACACGGTTTACGGTGATGATATTTACGAAGAAATTTGTGAAAACGAAACCCTCACCTACAACGACAGCACTTTCAAACCAGGTAAAACATACACCTTGCATGAGACAACCGCTTTAGGCTACGACAGCATAACTGTTCTGAATATAAAGAGTCTGCCAACCAGCAAAAGCACCTATATGGCAACGGTTGAGGTAGGCGACACTTATACAAAGAACGGTTTTGACTTACCAGAGCAAGAAAAAGCGGGAGTCTTCTACCACCAACTGACAACAACAAACGTGTATGGATGCGACAGCATTGTCACCCTTCAGTTGACAGTAGAAGCTCCGAAAGACTCTATTATAATTCCAACATTGTTCACCCCTCATACCCGAGAAGGTAAGAACGACATCTTTATGGAAGGTTATGAGGTATACATCTACGACCGCTACGGCAACCTCGTTTGCCACTCAAAGAACGGTTGGGACGGTTACTATAGAGGTAAGAAGGCAGATCCGGGTGTCTACATCTACACCCTCTTTTTGAAAGACGACAGAAAGAAGAAGGGGTCTATTGAAATATATAAATAACAAGAGATGAACAACAATATGAAGAAATTATTAGTCATAGCCACTGCAATTCTGACGGCCTCGACAGCAGAGGCAATAGAACGAATGTATTTGGATCACACAATAGAACAGTCGCGCTTTAACACCAAGCAAGCAGAGAGCGGACTTTCTATTTTAAACGGAAAGTTGGCGTTCACTAGAAACGACACTGTCTATATTGCCGAAATGAACGACAGTTTAGACATACAGTCAATAACGCCGGTGAACGACTTAAGTAAGTTAAAAATGGAAGGACAGTTTGCCCAATACGGAAAAACCATCATCTTTTCAAAAGGTGGCGAACTCTTCCAGACCGAACAAAGCGGCAATACATGGGGCGAACCTAAAAAGTTGGAAATAGAAGGACTTGGAGGTGGCAGAACCGAAATAAAGGGAACGTCGTTCGCCGCAAGAAGATGGACTTACAAAGTTCCGGCAATAAAAGGAATGTATAACCCGGCCATCTCTAAGAACGGCAAACGCCTCTACTATGTGGCATCGTTCGAAGGCGGTGTTGGCGGTAAGGACATCTGGTATTCCGACCGTAACGCCGATGGTAAGACATGGTCGGCACCTATTAATTTGGGAGACAGGATTAACACCTCTGCCGATGAAGACTTTCCATTCTTGGCAGGCGACACCGCTTTTTACTTCTCAACTACCCAAGACGGCGTTGCGAAAGGTTCAAACATTTTCAAGACCAGTCTGAAAACCGATTCTAAACCATTTATCATTCCACAAGGAATGATGGAACAGAAGATGCTTGCAGAGTTCAACACCGACAGCAACGACGAAAACTTTGTGGTGGTTAACAATTGTCCGTTCCTCATCTCTAACCGCGATGGAGACAACAACATCTACCGTCCACAACAAGTAAAGAGAATAAAAATAGAAGAAGCGCCAGTCGACACTACACCTACAGAAACCGTTCCTGCCGACACTTTGCCAATAGACAACACATTGGCAGCCAACAACGAAATGAAGGTTGTAAGAAAAGACTATAACACTTGTATATTCTACTTCGATTTCGATAAGACTTCACTCATCGACAGTTACGAAAAAGAATTCAAGTACATCTATGAATTTATTAGCGAAAACCCAGGAAGCAAGTTCTTAGTCAATGGACATACCGACACCAGAGGTACAGAAGCATACAACCAGAAGCTTTCAACCCAACGTGCAAAAATTGTATGCGACCGACTTGTTAAAATGGGTGTGTCAAAAGACCGCCTGGTCTTCCAGGGATTCGGAGAATTGCAACCAGAAATCAAGGATGCGAAGACTGAAAAGGAACACCAGAAGAACCGCCGTGTAGAAATCATAAAACTAGACTAATCAGAGACAATGAAAACGACAAAAAAACTATTATACGCATTGTTTACCGTTCTGGGTATAAGTTCGTCAAGCGCCCAGCAAGACCTTCTGCTCTCGCAAGAAATCTTCTCACGCGTAAACAAGAACCCAGCCGCAACCGGAAACACCAACGACGTAGACATCTTCCTACACGGCCGCATTCAATGGGCCGGCATTGAGAATGGTCCACGCACCGGGGTGTTGAATGTGACCAACTACATCGACAAGATAAAGTCGGGTATGGGTTTCACCTGTTCGTACGACAAGATGGGTGTGGCCCACAGCACAACCAATATGAAGTTAGTATATGCCTACCAGATAGACTTGAATGACAGATATGTCCTCTCGCTCGGTTTAGGAGGAGGTATCAACATCGGCTATTTCGACGCCTACCAGAACACCATAGACGACGTTTCGGAGTTTGGCGAATCGACACTGCCAGCAGACAAAGAGACCGAAGTGTCGCCCGACTTTGACTTCGGTTTGGAGTTGACAAACCCTTACTGGACCGTAGGTGCCTCGGTTACCCACCTCACCAAAAACGAGATGACAACCTTTGAGACAGAACGCCACTGGTATGTGTATGGAACCTCGCTAATTCCATTAAGCACAAAATGGGAATTAGGTCCAACAGTTGCCTATATGCACCGCAACAAAACCAACGTGATGGAAATAGGTTCACTCGCTTACTTTGACCGTTTCCTTTGGGGAGGCGCGACCTATCGACCAGACATCAATGAGGGGTTCAATCCATCGACGCTGGTACTGACACTTGGTTTAGAGTGGAAAAAAATCAGATTTGGCTATTCGTTTGATTTAGGTTTCGGATCGAACTACCGACTTCCTTCAAACACACACGAAATCATCCTATCTTATGGTATAGACAAGACCAAAAAGAAGAAAAATTAAGGGAATTATACACCAATCGGTAGCAAAATAATAGTTTATTAACAAAACGGCCTTTTAGGACATAGTTGCCAATTGGAAAGGCCTGGAAAACAGCCATCGAAGATGTCTTAGAAAACTCCCTAACGGAGAAAACGAAAACATCAGAAAACTTTTACTACCATTTGGTATATAAACACCAAAATTAAACAGCGAAAGCGGGTGGTTATCTGCCATCCGCTTTTTGTTTTCAAACACAAACAACCGGGCAACAAAACGATTAAAAACGAATGCACACGGGGATTATTGCTATATTTGCGTAATGTTTTACACAACTCAATTAAAATAGAATGAAAAAGACTGCATTACTACTACCGGCAGCACTACTAATGTTGGCCAACGCATGTAGCACAAAGACGACAGTAGAAGAACAACCAGCAAACAACATCTACCAGTTTAGCGTAGAGAGCAACACCCAGCAACAAGTTTCGCTAAAGGCATACGAAGGGAAGGTGCTTTTGGTTGTGAACACAGCCAGCCGCTGCGGCTTCACCCCACAATACGAGGGTTTGGAAAAACTCTACACCGATTTCAAAGACAAGGGATTTGAAGTGCTCGACTTCCCATGCAACCAGTTTGGCGAACAGGCACCAGAATCGGACTCTGCCTATGCGGCCTTCTGTCAGCTAAAATACAATGTGAACTTCCCACAATTCCACAAGATTGATGTAAATGGCGAGAACGAACTGCCTCTCTACAAGTGGTTAAAGTCGCAAAATGTGACCGACTCGACCGCAAACACCGACATGAAATGGAACTTCACCAAATTCCTTATCAACCAGAAGGGCGAAGTGGTTAAACGCTACGAATCGGGCGTTACCATTGAAGAAATCACACCAGACGTAGCCCAACTTTTGAGTAAATAAAGGGCCACGGCAACAAATATAGGAGCAGGAACCACAAAGGTTTCTGCTTTTTTGTTTGCATTAAATTCCAAGTAGCACACTTTTGGCGCACATTTGCTATTTTTCTAATAATCCGCCACCCATAAATTTGTAAAAAGCAAAGTTACATTTATGGGAAAATTATTGCAGGCTTTCATTCAAATACTCCTAATGGTTGGCGCGGGAACCGGCTCCTTCTTTCTGTTTTATATTAGAAACGACTGGAAATTCCTATTAGGGGGAACATGTGTAGGCGAACTGCTATGCATGCTGTTTGGTGGACTTTCCGCATTCTTACTAGTGCAACACTACAACACAAAAGAAACCAGACTCACAAAGAAACAGACTCTACTGCTATTAGCGCTGAACTACCTATCTCTAATAATGCCACTATGCGTGTATTTAGGGCATAATCTTTTGGGCACAATATTAATTATCCAATTTGTACACCTTGTTACCACAATAATGCTACTAATAGAGGTTCGCCAACCAATCCACTTTGCCATACTTTACGGTTACATGGTATTCTGTTCACCCATCATCTACCGCATAAGCAGTACTATAGTACCACCCCCATCATGGGACGGAGAGGCACAAGGTGTAGCCAACTTTGCAATGCTGACAAGCGTGGCCGTTTTACTTTTATTCGGAACACTGCTATTGTGTGGTCGCCACTTAAAACACGAACAACAAAAAACATGAAAACAGACTGCCATAAACGCAAAAAAGAGAACCAATTTCTTGATTCTCTCTTCGCGGTGCGTATGGGACTCGAACCCATGACCTCCGCCGTGACAGGGCGGCATTCTAACCAGCTGAACTAACGCACCAGTTTCAGCGCTAACCTTATCGGTTTTGCAGTGCAAAATTAGAACATATCAGCGGTTTTTGCAAATATACAGTCAGAAAAATTAAATTTATTTTTCAATTAACTCATTATCAAAAACTTACTTTTGAATTAAAGTAACATTATTTGAATTTACAGAAAGTTCAACACGCGCGCCTTCCACCATAGGAAGGTTTTTCCCCTCGTGTCCGACAGGGAAATTGAAGCAGACCGGATAATCGTAATCGGCCACCATCGACATAATAATTTCCTCGAGCGTTTGTCCGAACTCCACATTTGGCACCATATCGGAAAACTGTCCGACAATCAAACCATTCAATTTAGAGAGCATACCGCTAAGACGAAGGTTGTGCATCATACGGTCGACGTGGTACAATTTTTCGGACAAGTCTTCAATAAACAAGATGTTGCCCTTGGTAGGGAACTGGTAAGGCGTGCCTTGCAACGAATAAATGAGCGAAAGGTTACCACCATAAAGTTTGCCAGAAGCCACACCTTCACGGTTCATTGGGTGAGTTTCCACTTTATAGTCCATACCCTTCAAACCGAACAGAATGTCGTGCATGGTGTGCAGCACACTTTTCTGTGAATGTGAGTTCGCCAAAGCCTTAGCCATAGGCGCATGCAACGAACAACAACGGTTGTGAGAAACACCAGCATGAAAAGCGGTGATATCGCTAAAACCAATAATCCATTTTCGGTCAGCAAGCAGGGAAGAAAGATTCATCTTCTCGAGCAAGCGCAAAACGCCATAACCGCCACGGCTGCACAAAATGCAACGCACCTCGGGGTCGAGCAACGCATTCACGATGTCGGCACAGCGGTCTTCGTCTTTACCTGCAAAATGGCCAACATGATCGAGCGCATGAGGAGCCACGCGCACGCGGAGTCCCCAATTTTCCAATGTATGCTTAGCGCCATCGACCAGAGTAGCGTCGG
Organism: Paludibacteraceae bacterium; assembly: GCA_024401615.1. Classification (GTDB taxonomy): domain Bacteria; phylum Bacteroidota; class Bacteroidia; order Bacteroidales; family Paludibacteraceae; genus Physcocola. The sequence continues at coordinate 5,504 of JAKSKS010000009.1, read as the reverse complement.
CCAAAGCACTTGAAGGAGAAACTATAACTACTAAATCGCCCGGTTTGAGGGCTGGTGGAAGATTTCTTGTGAGCATATTAGAAGAGAGATTATTTTTTCAATGATTTTTCGAGTTTTTGCAGCGTATTCAGCACAGTTTCGGACTGCCCTTGCAGATTGGCAGCACCCTGCACCAACACATCGGAAGAGAAGTCAGCATCGTTAAGCGCGTCGGCCATATTGGTTAACTGCATACGAATGTCGCTAATTTCGCGCAAAGCCTCTTTCGCGCTACCGCCTTTAGCATACCCGTTGTTGATGTAATTGATAAGATTGTTACAACGCTCAACGCTATCGTTAAAGATGTCGACTTGCCTATTGAGCAACTGTGCCTCGTAATTATGCTGCAAGCGGAGTATTTCGCCTGCAATCCAATCGTTGGCAAAGCCATTCGCCCTCATGCGGGCCAACTGTCCACCCAAACGCGCCAAGGTGTCTTGCGCGTTATAGTTAGCTAAAGAATCGCGCCAATTAAAGTACACAGGAACAGGGTGGGTAGCGCCAGGATTGTCAATCTCGTCGTAGAAATGAGGATAGTCGAGAAACTGGAAAAGCGGATCCTCGGGCATATGGGTACGCACCATTTTAGCAGGCTCCACCATAAAGTAAGCCGCATTGAGGCTATGCACATACTGAGCCTCGTTCAGCATATAGCCACCGCCCCAAGTGGGGTCGAAAAAATAAGGTTTGCCATCGATAATGCAACCCACCCATTCATGGCCATCGTCGCGCACATTATTGTGCGTCACAGAATAGCCACCTACCAAGTACGACTCCACGCCCAAACGGGTAGCGACCGAATAGAACAACGATGCGAAATTGGCACAAACTCCCTCTCCGCTTTTCAGCGTCCAAGTAGCCAACTCGTCGGGATTAGTGATAGTCAACTGGACATCGCGTTTCGAGAGGTTGTAACGCAAACGGGAAGCCTCCCACGAATAGAGTGCCCAAAGTTGCGCCTCTACCCCATCGTAATGTTCAGCAATATATTCTGCCAACCCGTTTAGCGACGATGTGTATCGCGACGGAATATCGACCGCCACATACGCACCAGCAGGCAACGCCCCCATCCGGAATGGGATTAGGGTCAACACCAGGATTAAGAGTTGGAGACACTTCGGCATTGTTTATTTTCTGTTACGGAAGAAACGGCCAACAACTGGCACTGCAGTAATCGGCAAATCGCGTTTGAAAACAAGCGCCATATAAAGTCCGAGCATCAAAGTATTCTGCAAGTATGCAAGAACGCCCGAAAGAGGAGATATGCGGCTAACGGCAAACATGCCCATTGCCACAAAGAAGTAAATGGCCAACGACTTCAAATCGTAATTTACCGGATAGTAGTGCTGGCCGGCAAAATAAGAAATGAGGGTGATGGTTACAAAACAAATGAGTGAAGCCACCGCCGAAGCCCAATAGCCCCATACAGGCACTCCCACCAAGTTTACCACTAAAGTAATAACCAGGCCTATGACAGAGAATACCGCCCCAAAATGGGTTTTATCGGTCAACTTGTACCACAAAGAAAGATTGAAGTAAATGCCTTGGAACAAATAAGAAACCAAGACTATTGGCACAATGACCAGTCCTTCGTGATAATCGCGCTGAATAATGAACTTTAAGACATCGAGATAGAACACCATGCCCAAGAAAATCAGCAGCGAGAAGATGACAAAGAACTTCATGGCATCGGCATATTCCTTTTTCTTATCACCACCCTTGTTCTGTGCAAATACAAACGGTTCATAAGCATAACGGAAAGCCTGGGTGAACATCATCATAACCATGGCCACCTTAAAGCAAGCGCCATAAATACCTAACTGCTCTTGCGCCTCTACAACCGAATGTCCGCCCCAAGTGTAAATAATAGGGAACAAGATTTTGTCGAGGGTCTGGTTCATAATACCAGCAACGCCCAAAATGAGCAAAGGCAGCGAGTAACGAAGGATTTTCTTCAACAAAGAACCGTCGACAGCCAAGTCTGACTCCCTAATTTCACGCGAAAGCAGAACCACCTTACTCAAGGTCGAGATAAAGTTAGCCACGAACACATAGCCCACGCTGTAGGTAGGATTATAGAACCAATCGACAGTAGCAGGAGCAACCTTCATCAACCACGGGCAAACGCAAAGGAAAAAGATATTGAAGAAGATGTTCACGCCAATCATGATAAGGTTGACCATGGCAAACTTCATAGAGCGACTCTTGTAACGCAAGTAAGCCATAGGTATGCAACAAAAGGCATCGATAGCCACAGTGACGCACATAATGGCCACAAAGTCGGAATGTTCGCCAATCTGCAATGCGCCTGCCAACATAGGCGACAGCAACACAGCCAACACCGCAAAAACGGTAGAAGAGAGCCCCACGCACCAAAGAACAGAGCTATACACTTTCTTCGGGTCGTTCTCCTCCTTATTCACAAAGCGGAAGAAACCCGTTTCCATACCATAGGTGAGGACGACAATAAGCAAAGCCGTCCAAGCATAGATGTTGGTGTAAATACCGTATTCCGATTGGTTGGCCAGCACGAACGTATAAAGAGGAGCCAGGCACCAGTTGAGGAAGCGGCCAAAAATGCTGCTAACGCCATAAATAGCGGTCTGCGCAGCCAATTTTTTCATTTCAGCCATTTTACAAAAGAATAATTCAAATTAACAAGTGCAAAGGTACAAAACAAAAAAGGTATAAAACGAAAAAAGAGACCCAAAGGTCTCTTTTTATCGATGTCAAAATTTCTTAATCTGGATTAGTCAAGAATCTTTGAACTTGGTTTGAACTTAGCAACAGTCTTAGCAGGGATCTGGATCTTAGCCTTAGTTGCAGGGTTGATACCTTCGTGAGCAGCCTTTTCAGTTGTTGAGAAAGTACCGAAACCGATAAGAGCAACAGAATCCTTCTTCTTAAGAGCGCCCTTAACAGCATCCATAAATGCGTTCAAAGCCTTTTCGCTATCAGCCTTAGTCAACTGTGAAGCTGCTGCGATAGCATCTACCAATTCGCTTTTATTCATAATATATATAAAGAGAAAAAAATTAATAAATCTTGTTTTCAGGATTACCAGATTAGGAATTTCATTTATTCAAAACAAATTTTCAACCTTAATAGATAATCATATACCCCAAAATTATAGATAAAACGTTAAAAAACAAGAGAAGAGGGTAGAAAAATGCATAAAAAAAGAATTAATAATCCCGGTTCAGGCAAGAATGACCTCCTTCGGCCTCTAAAAAACCATAAATTCCGAGAAAAAAAACTAACTTTGCAGTAAAATAATATAGAATATGTCACAAAACAGGTCGCCACTTTTCGACTTAGGTCCAGGTGTCAAAAATCTTATCATCATCAATTTGTTGATATGGTTGTTCGATATCACCAACTGCAACAAGCATCTTGTGGGCCTTGATATGCACGCCCTCTTCGGACTGCATTATTGGGAATTGGACACCTTCAAGCCTTTCCAGATGATCAGTTACATGTTTCTGCACGACCGTGCGAGTTTAACGCACGTGTTCTTTAACATGTTCAACCTCTGGATGTTTGGCAGTATGATGGAGCGCCATTGGGGAACAGCCCGTTTCCTTATTTTCTACTTCATATGCGGTATTGGCGGAGCTGTAGCCCAGCAAGTAGCATGGAGTACGATGATAGTAGGCCAGTCTACAGCCGACCTCTGCATTTCGGTATTCGGGACAGACATAACTAACGGCGGAACGGTCACCTCATTCCCCATCAACATAGGTTCAACTAAATTCCCGAACATCATACAGTTAGACTCTATAGATGCGCTTCGCCAGTTCATCATCGACTATAAGACACCGCTTGTGGTAGGAGCGTCGGGCGCAACATTTGGCGTAATGACCGCCTTTGCGATGTGCTTTCCAAACTTACCGCTGTACTTCTTCTTCATTCCAATACCGATTAAGGCAAAATATATGATTAGCTTCTTCGTTCTATTGGAGATTGTAGAGTCATTCGTGCGCACCACCGATGGCATTGCGCACTTGGCCCATTTAGGCGGCGTTTTGTTCGGCATATTACTAATACTCTGGTGGAGACGGACAGGAGAAGACCAAGGACCAATGTTTTAAGTTTCTAAAGGGAGATTAAAGATGGCAAACTCAATAAAAGAACTGGGTACAATGTATAAGGAGGGCGACCTCCTCACCAAACTGATCTTTATTATCAGTGGCATTTTCTTGGTATCGGCACTCATCAACATGATGCTCAGCCTATTTGAAGCCCCAATTCTGTTAAGATTCATATTTGCATTACCCGCCAATATAGAAGAGGCGATTGCTATGCCGTGGGCAATTGTAACCTATATGTTCTACCACGAGCAGTTCGTCCACTTCATCGTAAACGTGTTGATGCTGTACTGGATGGGCAAACTCTTCCTAATGTCGTACCAACCACGCGACCTGGTGAATGTGTTTGTGTTGGGAGGTTTGTTCGGCGGTTTGTTCTTCATCACCGCCCTCAACATATTCCCATCGTTGTCGGCCTTCACCAACTACACCACCCTCGATGGCTCATCGGCAGCCATTATGGCCATTTTGGTAGCAGCGGCGGTAGCAACACCCGAAATGCAGGTGAAGTTAGTGCTGATGGGCGAAATTCGATTGAAATGGATTGCATTAGCTATAGTTGCCATAAGCGTGTTGATTGACCACAAAGAAAATGCGGGAGGCTGCTTCTCGCACCTTGGTGGCGCAGTAGCCGGTTACCTTTTCGGCTTAAACATGCGCAAAGGGACGAACATAGCCGCATGGATAGGCCGCATCATTGACTTCCTCTCAAACGTTTGCGACAAGGTGAAAAACACGTTCAGAGGTCAGAAGACTACAAAATTCAAAGTAGTATACAACAACGCCAACGGCAAGGCAGCAGACGAGAACTACAACATGAAGAAAAAAGCCAACAATGACGCCATAGACGCTATTTTGGACAAAATAAAAGAAAGCGGATATTCATCACTGACCGAAGAAGAACGTCAAATCCTCTTCAACGCCAGCAAAAAATAACAGGACTTCCGAGCGAGGAAGTAACCCAATGCTATACAAAATACTGAAATACCCCCTCTTGTTAGGCACGTTAGTGCTCTCATTCTTGCTGTTGGCAGCATGCGCAACGGCATGGGTGCACCCGTCTACAACAATGTTCTTTGTGTATTTGGGGTTGGCATTTCCCGTTATAGCCCTCTTCAACCTATTGGCCGGCATCTACTGGGTGCTGAAACGCAAATGGTATTTAATAATACCATTGGGCAGTATGTTCCTTTGCAGCCACAACATACAGAAAACATTGGGCATACATAGGAACAACGCCTCTGAGAAAGTGATTGTAGACAAGATAAAAGTATTGAGTTACAACATCAAGCTTTTTGACTTCTACGACAAAGACACCAAAGTGCTGGACTACCTGTTGAAACAGGATGCCGACATCGTCTGCCTACAAGAGTTCGG
>JAKSKS010000089.1 GCA_024401615.1 Paludibacteraceae bacterium | reverse complement strand
TTTTATGTTCGCGACAAAGATAAGGGCAAAGGCAAGTTTTGTATTGGATGCTTACCGTTCATCCACGAATTTCGGCAATATGCTGACGCAACAAATTACAAAATTCCCGGACCGCCTTCTTCTCGTACGCATCTTTCAGCGTGATAATGGCAGTGTGCAACAACAACTTGCCAGCAATTGGAACTGCCACCAAATCGTCGATACCAAAAGTGGAGGCACCCGACATAACAGATACCCAATAACCAGAACGCACCAACTGCTGCAGAAGCAACGCACCATTCATTTCCACTTTTGGCTGAAGGTTTACACCTTGCTGTGCTGCCAAAGCGTCGAGCACAGAGCGGGCATAGAAAGTAGATGTTGGCAATGCCAGCGAATAGTCGTTCAACTGCTCCAGTTTCACCTCCCTTAACGCCGACAACGGATGTCCGCGCCTTACGATAACAGACAAAGGAGAGTCGTATAGCAGTTCCGCATCGAGTGTCGAGGGCAGGTCCTCAGGCGCATAGCAGAAAACGACGTCGTAGCGCCGGTCTTGCAACATGTTCAGCAAACTGTGCGTCTGGTGATAACCAATATCGACCTTCACCTTCGGATATTGTTTTGCAAAACGGTTTACGACTGGCGCCATCAATCCTACCAAAGAAAAGATAATACCAATCTTCACCTCACCCACACGCACATCTTTCAAGTCGAGCAATCTTTGTTTGCCATCGTCGGCATCGCGCAAAGTCTTTTCCGCATAGGGTAGGAACTCACGCCCCGCCTCTGTTAGGAACACGCGCTTGGCTATACGGTCGAACAAAGGAACGCCCAACTCGTCTTCCAACTGCTTAATCTGCTGGGAAAGCGTGCTTTGGGTTATACACAGTTTGTTGGCCGCATCGGTAAAGTTTAGCAAATCGGCCACTTTCACAAAATATCGGAGATGTCGTAATTCCATAATCAATCGGTTTTATCTATTAAAACCATAGAATCATTCTATAACACAAATGTATTAAAGTTTAGCGAAGGTTGTAACTTTGCATCAAGAAAAAGCAAACAAAACAACAAAAAGTTTTGGGAGCAACAAAACAAAAAAGTTAAACCATTAAAAATTTAAGGCTTATGGGACTCGCATTTATCATCTTCGGTTTATTTGTATTTGGTGCAATTTACACAACTAAAATTTCCTGATTTTATGGACGCAGACCAAATTGAAAACAACCAGCGTCGCAAAAGGCGACAAGTATTAAAACTCTAGCATCCAGTTGAACTTATTTTCAACTGGATTTTTTTATTTACCCCACCTTAACCAAACAATTCCTTAAAGGCGTCTTCTACCTTTTGGGCAGTTACCACCTTAATAGACTTGCCCACATTGTCTTGCACCGCACGGAAGGCAGGCACTATAATTCGCTTAAATCCTAATTTCTCTGCTTCAGCAATTCGCTGCTCTACCCTGGTCACAGGGCGCAGTTCACCCGTCAATCCCACTTCACCAGCCAAACAAGTGTCGGAATCGATAGGTATGTCCATATTAGAAGAAAGTATGGCGGAAATAACAGAAAGGTCCATTGCCGGATCGTTTACCTTAACACCACCCGCAATATTCAAGAACACGTCTTTTTGCGACAGTTTGAAGCCTACCCGTTTTTCCAACACAGCCAGCAACATATTCAAGCGGCGGTTATCGAAGCCCGTACAAGAACGCTGCGGAGTTCCATAGGCAGCCGTACTCACCAAAGCCTGCACCTCTATCAAGAACGGGCGGGCACCTTCCACCGTAGCACCTATGGCCGTACCGCTCAAACCCAAGTGGTTTTCGGTCATCAGCATCTCAGAAGGGTTCGACACCTCGCGCAAACCGTTCTGCATCATCTCGAAAATGCCTAATTCAGAAGTACTACCAAAGCGGTTTTTAATAGAGCGTAGAATACGGTAGAGGTAATGTTGGTCACCTTCGAACTGGAGCACAGTATCTACAATATGCTCTAACACTTTCGGGCCGGCAATGTTGCCGTCTTTATTAATATGACCAATTAGCAAAACAGGCACACCACTCTCTTTCGCGTAACGGAGTATCTGTGCCGCACACTCGCGCACTTGCGAGATACTGCCCGGGCCAGACTCCATATTTTCGGTAGAGATGGTTTGAATAGAGTCGATAATAACGATGTCGGGTTGCACATTCTTTATGTGCACAAAAATGTCTTCCAACAATGTGGAACTGACAATATAGCAATTCGGGTTATCGACATTACCGATGCGTTCGGCACGCAGACGCAACTGCTTTTCACTTTCCTCACCACTGCAATACAGGGTACGCTTGTTCTGTATACCCAAAACCACCTGCATTATCAGTGTAGACTTACCAATACCCGGTTCGCCACCAATCAGCGTCATTGAGCCCGGCACCAATCCGCCACCCAACAAACGGTTTAACTCGGCCGAGCCCATATCAATGCGGGGTTCTTGCGAGAGTTCCACCTGTCCAATCAAAACGGGTTTAGATTTCGAGCGTCCGTCGCCACCCACAGCAGAAGCCACCGCAGTTTGTGCAGCCGGTTCCTTTTTTACCAACTGCTCCACATAGGTGTTCCATTCGTTGCAGACAGGACAGCGTCCAATCCATTTTGCAGATTCGGCGCCACAATTTTGGCACACATATACCGATTTGATTTTGGCCATATAAATAAAGGTGAGTTTACAATAAATACCGGGTGCCAGACCAACTATGGGACCAGCACCCGGATGTTTCATTCAAATTAGGCAGCGATTACCATGGATCTCCCCAACCGCTACCCCAGTCGTCGCTACTGCCAGAGTCGTCGGAACCGCTGTCTGAGCTGTCGTCACCACCGCTCCAGCCGTCACCGCCAGTATCCCATTCGTACTTGGTAGGCAGATGGCTGCGAGAGAACTTGACAGGCACCAACATACCCACTTTCACGCGAACGCCGTCTAAAGCACCCGGTTTAAAGAGTGGGAGGTTCTCCATCAACTTTAGCGCAGCCTTGTCGTAGGCGTCGTTAACACCTTCCACCACAACCGGATTCACAGCCTTGCCGCAACGGTCGACAGTGATGTGTACCATAACGACACCCTTGGCACGGTAAACCTTTTCCGGTTCCGTTTCTGTAGCCGCTGTTGTAGAGTCTACCACATCTGGATAGTCTTTACCAAACTCGTCGTAAATATAACGGAGGAACTCGATGTCGCCACCATTAGCAAACACAGGTGTGCGCAACCCCTTCGGCCATTCTTTTGGCTCGTAAATTTTCGAAGGCTCGTTGTCCTCACAGTCTGGATACAAGTTCGCAAACTCGTTGTGGCCTGCACCCAACGCGCCGTTGCAGTGCAACAGCACCAGCAGGAGCATCACCAGATATTTAACTATTCTATTCATAATCGAACTTATTAGAATAATGTTGGTTCTTTATCAACCGCATCGTCACCCTCTGCCAAGTCAGCATCGTCGCCTTCCTCACCTTCTTGTTCTTCCTCTTCAGGCTGACGCAAAGGTTCGAGTTCGACAACACTCGCCACAATGCTCTGGTGCAAACGCTTACCTTTTGCCTTCACACCCTTTACAGATATGAACGATTCAACATCGACCTCGAACGGAGCTTTTTCGGCATCGTTGCCACCGAGTTGGACTTCGAGACGAGGATAGTAAGTGTCGCTTAACAAGCGGAGTTCCGATTTCGGATTTTCGCCAATAAAGTTAACAGGTTTAGCCGAAGGTTCAACAACAAATCGCTTAATATATGTAAATCCTTCGTTCGCATCGAACAATACGGCAGTCCAAATCTTCTTTGGATTGTATTTTTCAATACGCAACAAGTTCTCGTTGAAGTGGTTGTTCTCGTCGAACGAGGTTGTGTAATACTCGCCGTTCTTAGAAACCACCAAAACCAAGTCGTCGGAATGGAACTCACCCAACAAAGTGCCACGTCCGTCATAATTCAAGCGGAGCACGTCGAAGTCGAACCAAACCTGTCGGCCGCCCATAGTAGAGCCGCCACGGCGTTTCAAGACGACACTGTGGAGTTCGTTCTTCGTCAACAGGTTACCCATAGATTGGCGTCCCTTTACCAACAAGTCGCCAAAGTCGCGTTCGAAAGAAGAGACCTTCAAGCGAGGGCGAGGTCGCAACACCACTCTGATGACTTCAGCCTCGGCATTAGGGTTAGCCGTAAAGTAAACCACTCTTGAGTTGGCAGTACCGCGAGTCAGGTCGTATTCCTTGTCGCGGGTAACAGAAGGCACTGCGAAACGCTTCATATAATAAGGTCCGCCGCGTCCGTCGTGGTACACCACGTTGTAGACCGTGCGGGTATCCTTCTTCTTATAGACGTTGAGGTAGAGGATATCTTTGCCCACATAAAGTTTGTCGGCAATTTTCACCACCTTGTATTTACCATTTTTAAAGAAGATGATGACATCGTCCATATCAGAACAGTTACAAACAAACTCACCATCCTTCTTCAAGTCGTAACCGATGAAGCCTTCCTCCTTATTCACATACAACTTTTCGTTCGCTTCCACCACCTTAGTAGCGTTAATGGTGTCGAAGTTGCGTATTTCAGTCAGGCGAGGGCGGTTTTTACCGTATTTAGAGAGCAGATACTGGAACCAAGCGATGGTGTAAGCCACCAAGTTCTTCAAGTTACGCTCAATTTCGTCCATCTTATCTTGCAGAGCAGCAAGTTTCTCCTCACTTTCAAACGCATTGAACTTGTGGATTCGCGCCATTTTGATCTCTTCCAAGCGGAGCAAGTCTTCACGGGTGACCTCACGCAAGAAAGTCTGTTTGAAAGGTTCCAAACGCTTGTCGATATGCTTCAGCGCAGTTTCGAGGTCTTTTGCATTTTCGTATTCTTTATCCTTATAGATACGTTCTTCAATGAAGATTTTCTCGAGCGAGCAGTTGAAGAAAGCCTCACGCGTCTCGCCCAACTGGATTTCCAGTTCTTGGCGAATAAGTTCCTTGGTATGTTCGGTTGACTCACGCAACAAATCCTTCACGTTACAGAAACGAGGCTTCTTGGTCTGGATGACGCAGCAAACCGGCGACACAGACTTCTGACACTTAGTAAACGCATAGAGCGCGTCGATAGTCTTGTCGGAAGAGGTGTTAGGCGCCAACTGGATAACGATGGAAACCTTGTCGGAGGTGTCATCGTCCACCTTGCGGATGTTGATTTTACCCTTTTCCTGCGCGCTGACAATAGAGGCAATAACCGACTTAGTAGTCTCACCGTAAGGGATGTCCTTAATCTCGAGCGTCTTATTATCAATCTTTTCGATGTGAGAGCGGATTAATACACGTCCACCACGAGCGCCATCGTTATAACGGCCCACGTCGATCATACCCGCAGTTTGGAAATCGGGATAAAGTTGGAAGTCTTCGCCCTTTAAGCAGGCAATAGAGGCTTCGAGCAACTCGTTGAAATTATGCGGAAGAATGATAGAAGACAAAGTAACGGCAATACCCTCGGCACCTTGTGCCAACAGCAAAGGGAACTTAACCGGCAAAGTAACCGGCTCGTCGTTACGTCCATCGTAAGACTTCTTCCATTCGGTTATCTTCTTGTTGAAAGCAATATCGAGCGCAAATTTTGTCAATCGGCACTCAATGTAACGGCCAGCAGCCGCATCGTCTCCAGTATAAATGTTACCCCAGTTTCCCTGAGTGTCGACCATCAAGTCCTTTTGGCCCAACTGGACCAAAGCGCCATAAATAGAAGAGTCGCCATGAGGGTGGTACTGCATAGTGTTACCCACCACATTCGCCACCTTGTTCATACGGCCATCTTCCATGGTACGCATAGCGTGAAGCACACGGCGCTGAACGGGTTTCAAACCGTCTTCGATGTGCGGCACAGCACGGTCGAGAATAACGTAAGAGGCGTAATCGAGGAACCACTGTTTGAACATACCCGACAGTTGGTATTTCACACCTTCGGCGTTCAAATCAGGGGCTTTATAATCGGAATGTGAGACAGGAGCATCGGAAGAATCAGAATCTAATTCCTCATTTTCTTCATTTTCCTTCTCATTCTCTAATTTTTCGTCGTCATCAATAGGAAGCATACTTCGTCTAATATACCTAATTAATTACTTTTTCGGTAAAGGTAATCAAAAAAAAGGAAATCAAGAAACGGAAAGTGCAAGTATGCAAAGACATAGCATAAAAGAGCAAAGAAAATATGCGGTTTTGAACTTTTGGTTTTGCAGATTCGAAAAAATGTACTAATTTTGCGCAACCAAATTCCAAAGCGGGTGTGGCGAAATTGGTAGACGCGCTAGACTTAGGATCTAGTGCCGAGAGGCTTGTGGGTTCGAGTCCCGTCACCCGCACAGAAGGTCGTTACCGAAAGGTAGCGACCTTTTAATTTTTCAGTACATGGAAACGAAAGCGACATTCACATACAAAGGCAAAACGTATCCGCTCTCCGACAAGCAGGCCTGGGAAGGGACGCCCATAGCCCAGTTCATGACGGCATGGACCGACGAAAACAGTTTTGTGACAGGGCACACCTCAGGTTCCACCGGGACGCCCAAAGAAATAAAGCTCAGCAAAAAGGCCATGGTTGCTTCGGCCCGTCTCACCAACCAGCACTTCAACCTAACAGAGGGCAAGAGCATCTTATTGTGTTTGTCGACCGACTACATTGCCGGTAAAATGGTTGTGGTTAGAGCCATCGTTGGCAATTTGAGGCTTGTTGTGGCTGACACAAAATCGCTACCTGAGTGGGAAGGGGACATCGATTTTGCCGCGCTTGTCCCCATGCAAGTCGACAGCCTGCTCCACCACAACGCAAAAAGCAAAATGAGGCTGTTAGCGATCGGCACAATCATCATCGGAGGCAGCCCGCTCAGCGAAAGCCTGCAGACAGAACTCGCCAGCAACGGAATGACGTCGGCATACACCACCTACGGAATGACCGAAACACTATCGCACGTGGCTGTGGCAAAAATCACAGGCAACGGCCGTCTAAACTACCAAGCGCTAAAAGGGATTCGCTTCGCAACCGACAACCGCGAATGCCTCGTCATACACGCGCCACACATACAAGAGGGCCCGTTTATCACAAACGACGTTGTAGAACTGAAAAACGAGACCTCGTTCACATGGAAAGGCCGATGGGACAATGTAATCAATTCCGGCGGCATTAAACTTTTTCCAGAAAAAATTGAAAAAGAAATTGCGCACCTCATCAACCAACGCTATTACTTTTTGGGAGAGAAAGACGAGCATCTGGGCACCCGGCTTGTTTTAAAAATAGAGGGAGATCAACCCGGCGAAGAAGAATTAAACAACTTAATGACAGCAATTTCCAATTGTGTCGAAAAATACGAGCGTCCCAAAAAAATTGTTTACATGAAGCATTTCGAGGAAACACGGACCGGGAAAGTCAAACGGATATGAAAAATAAATCGGCCGCCAACAAAATAAAAATTGTTGAAAAGTTTCTAAAATAATGAAAAATATATTTATTTTGCACATTCGAAAAAGTGCATAGAGCGTACCTAACACCTGAAATGGTTCAACACAGCCATTGAAAGTGAGAATTTTGGCAACGGTTATAATCTGTCGGTTTGTAACGGCTCAACGCCGCGACACTTGGATAACAAAACGAATCAGAACTGCCCGAACTACAATGATTTAAGTACGTGAAAGCAACAAAAGGAAAACTGAACAAAACGTTTTAGCATTATGATAAACAACAAAAGGATTGCATGGACACTGGGTCTGTTAGCCGTGTTTGCCAGTGCGTCGGCAATTCATGAAGAGTTTATTGAAGGTTATGAGTTTTCACCTTCAAAAGTAAACACTCCATCGAAGGAAATGCCAATGTCAATGTACCGTGACGGCAAGGTTGTCTTTTTCAGAAACGACACCGCATATGTCGCAACAATCGGTGATGCATTTGACCTCGAAAACCTTGAAGTATGTAAAGAGTTATGTAACAAAGGCATTGAAGGAACCTTTGCTTATAACCAGCGACGCAACAGCGTCATCTTTGCCCACACCGACGAAATTGGTAATTCCGACCTTTACGAAATGAAGAAGGAAGGAGCCGATTTTGGCCTTGCGAAGAAGTTGGAAATACAAGGTTTGAATAAGATTCGCAAACCTATGAGAGGTTCCAGCACAAGAACCGCAGGTTGGACATTCCGCTACAACACCATCTCAGGTTTCTTCAACCCAACTATAGCAAAAAACGGTAAGAGAATCTACTTCTCAGCCGACTTCCCTAAATACACCCAAGGCGGACGCGACATCTGGTACATCGACCGTGCCGGCGACAATTCAGTCGGTTTCGATTGGAAGATGCCAGAGAATGCGAGCGACACCGTTATTAAGATGAACAGTAGTGCACGCGAAGACTACCCTTGGTGTTCTGGCGACACAGTTCTCTATTTCGCATCAAACCGTCCAGGCGGCATGGGTGGATTGGACCTTTACTTCTCAAAACTCACAACCCGCACTGTTCTTGAAGTCGACACCGTAAAGCAGACTTCAAAAGAAATAGAAAAGGAGATTTGGGGCGAGCCAGAGCATTTGAGTTCAGTATTCAACAGTAATGCAAACGACTACAACCTTATAGGTAACACCAAGTTAGTGTTGTTGATGTCGAACCGTTCAGGAGGTGTTGGTAGCGACGACATCTACCGTCCGGCTCCATTCACAGCGACTGCTGAAGGCGAGTTGAACCCAGATGTGACATTGGAAGAGCCTAAGGGCTTCCACTGGGTGCTCTTCTTCTTCGACTTCAACGCGACAGGAACAAAGCCTGAATACGAGGTTCAGTTGGACGAGCTCGTAGCCGCAATGAATGAATTCCCAGGAGCTATGTTTGAGGTCAGCGGTCACACCGACGCCCGTGGTAGTGACTCATACAACATGAAGTTGTCACAGAAACGTGCCGAATACATCAGACAATTGCTCGTAAACCGTGGTATTCCTGCTAATAGAATCACCGCAATCGGTAAAGGTTTCCACGAAACAGTTATCGACAACGCACAAGACGAAGCAGAGCACGAACAAAACCGTCGTGCTGAAATTAGAATCATAAACGACTAATCGAACACAGCATATGAAAAAGATACTCACAGCCATTAGCTTGCTGGCCATTGCATTAACAGCCAATGCGCAGCGAGACATGATGTTGTCACAGCAGTTTTTCTCTCGCTTAAACATCAACCCAGCAGCAACCGGCAACAGTGACGATATAGACTTGTTCTTGTTGGGCCGCTGGCAGTGGACCAATGTAGAAGACGCACCAAAGTCTGGCGTATTAAACGTCAGCGATTATTTCGAAGGTATTCGTTCAGGTATCGGTTTGTCTATGCTATACGATGACATCGGTATAAGCAACCGCACCTACAACTGCAAGGCAGCCTATGCATACCACGTTAACTTGAACGAAAGTATGTTGCTCTCAATGGGTCTTTCAGCCGGTATCTACTACCACTACTGGAACCCAGAAGGCCACAGATTGCTCGACCCAGAAGAGTACGGCCGCTACACCTTCCCAGACGAAGTGGACACTCACTTGTATCCTGACTTCGACCTCGGTTTCGAATTGGCAACTCCTAAATTGATGATTGGTGGTTCGGTATCTCACCTCACCAACAACGAAGAAGACGTTACAACAGGTAAGCCTGGTCGCCACATGTATAGTTATGTTCGCGGTTTGTTCCCAATTGGCGCAAACTTCGATATCGCCCCTGCCCTTGTGTACTTGCACCGTAACAAAGTCGACAAGGTTGAATTGAATGCCATGTTGTTCTACAAAGGCATGCTTTGGGGAGGCGTAACCTACCGTCCAGACGTTAACGCACAGTGGTCATCAAACGACTTGACCTTCCAAGTAGGTATCGACTGGTCACAGTTCCGTTTCGGTTACTCATTCGAATTAGGTCTTGGCGAAGTAGGCAAACTTTCAAACAACTCTCACGATATTTTGATATCTTGGAGAATACCGAAAGCGAAGAAAGAAAAATATGTTCGCTTTATGGAATGATGTTTTTTTCCACAAAATCGCTTAATATTTCAGCAATTAATGTAAATTTGCGTATTGAGAAAAAAAACAAAGAACAAAACGACGTATTCTCAAAGGAACTATAATCTGATACACAAATGAAGTTCAAGCACAAAATAGCAGCATTTCTCTTGTCATTGCCTTTATTCAGCGCAGTTGCACAAGACGAAATCGTATATGACCAGTATTACTGGAACTACTATTTGGTAAACCCTGCAGTAGCAGGTGCTACCCGTTGTTCACACATTTTAGGATCAT
>JAKSKS010000088.1 GCA_024401615.1 Paludibacteraceae bacterium | reverse complement strand
GCCGATTTCCCTCAATTTTATGACCAGTGTATGCGTGCTGCTGAAGTGTCTGTTAAGGCCGGACACTTGCAATTTTCTCCCGATGGCGCTATCCTTAAATTAACCCCCGACGGTATTTTTGTCTCCGATGCTGTCTTCGTCGATTTAATGCAAGTGTAGTAAGGGCGAATACTTGACCAGTCCCCTTTTTTTCTTAATTTTGTACTGTATATTTTAAATAAAATCAAACGATGCCAATTTCTGCTGTCGTAAATACTTATAATGCGGAACCCACTTTGCGTAAGTGTCTTGAAACGCTTACCAAATTCGATGAAATTGTAGTTTGTGATATGGAAAGCACCGATGGAACTCTTGAAATTGCTAAAGAGTTCGGTTGTAAAATCGTCACTTTCCCTAAAGAGAATCACAAGTCTGCAGAACCAGCCCGCACTTTTGCCATTCAATCTGCTTCTAGCGAATGGGTGTTGGTGGTCGATGCCGACGAGTTGATCCCTACTGCATTGCGTGAGTATCTGTATGCCCGTATTCAGGAACCCGATTGTCCCGCTGGCCTATACATCCCTCGTCGCAACTATATGTTGAACCAGTTCGTAAAATCATCATATCCCGACGCCCAGTTGCGTTTCTTTAAGCGCGAGGGCACGGTTTGGCCGCCTTATGTCCACACCTTCCCTAAAGTGGAGGGACGTTTGGAACGTATTCCAAGCAGTCGTATGGATTTGGCCATGGTGCACCTTTCTTGCTATATGCACGATATGGTCGATAAGTTGAACCAATATACCGACAATGAGGTTTTCAAGCGTAAGGGTACGCATGTTACGATGTTGTCGCTTATTTTCCAACCTTTCTTCCGCTTCTTCAAGAGCTATATTCTTAAAGGCGGTATCTTTCACGGCAAGTTGGGCTATATTAGAGCCAACAACGAGGCGTTCTACCGCTTCGTAATGCAGTGCAAGATTTTGGAGAGCGAGTGTGAGAAAGATACTGATGTTAAAGTAGATTGAGTTTTTTAGTCTCAATAAATAGCCGTTTGATTTATGGGTAGCAAGAGGTTGTTATTCTTACTGAATAATTTTTTAGATGGTGGCACCGAGACTGTGGCCATCACCTACCTCAACAATATTGTGCAAAGCACATCGCACACCGTTACGCTTGCTATCGCCTTAAATACAAATGAGCAAGAGGTTTTTCTCGATAGGTTAGATTCCCGCATTAAGGTCGTCCACCTAATCAACAATAACCTCCTAACCTACCGTCGTAGAAGAAACCACTACAGTAAAAAGAATTTCTTTGTCGACACGCTCGACGAGATTTTCCTCAATCCGGTTCGTCGTGTGTTGCTCACCCAGCGCATAAATGCGTTGGCAAAAAATCACGATGTGGTTATCGATTTCGATTGTCGTCATGGCGCTTTCTTGAAAAAGTACCAAAACAAAAAAGTAATAGCTTTCTTCCATTTTAGTTTAGACAAGCATTTGTCTACCGAAAGACGCAAACAGCGCTTTGTCACAAAAATGTCCGTTTACGACCACTTGGTGCTGGTCTGTAACGGAATGTATGACGAGGCGCTACGAATGTGTCCTGAAATGAAGGACAAGTTTGTCCGCATCTACAATCCGGTTGATATAGACGCTCTTTCAGAAAAGGCCAGTGAGCCTGTTAGTGTTGCGTTGCAGCCTTTGCTCGAAAAGAACTATATAGTGGCAATTGAGCGCCTGGAAGAGAACCAAAAAGACATTTCTACCTTAATCAAGGCTTTCTCCCAATTGAAGGAGAACAAGCGCAATGGCGATGTTGAATCGCTTTATGTGATTGGTGAGGGTGCAAGCCGTAATATGTTAGAGGAGTTAATAAACCGACTCGGTGCTGCCGACTACGTTAAGTTGTTAGGTTTTATAACCAATCCGCAACCTTTTATCCGCAACGCTTCGTTTGTAGTGCATGGAGCTAAGTACGAAGGTTTTGGTCTGGTCCTCCTCGAAGCTTTAATGCAAGGAAAGGTGGTGGTGTCGTCCGATTGTCCGGTTGGCCCACGTGAGATTCTGAATGATGGTAAGGCGGGTTTCTTAGTCCCGGTAGGAGACATCGACGCTATGGAAAATGCTATGGCAGAAGTAGCCGCTAACATAAAAGAAGCAGAGAACCGTGTAATTAACAGTAAAGAACACATCGCTTCGTTTTTACCTAAAGCAAGTATTGCTGCGTTAGAACGGTTGTTTTAGGCTCGAAATGAAATGGTAAATCATTGGCCGTGTAATTCTTTTTTTCAATGCAGGGATAAACTGTATAGGCAGCTTCGTTATTTACTATAGACTGTTTTTTGCTACCTCGCAAAATATCTCTATTTTTGCTTAAAAAGATAAACTTATGGGAAAGTACTTAGATCCGAGGTATGACTTGACTTTTAAGGCGGTGTTCGAACATCCCGACCTTATTATCAGCTTCTTGAATGCGCTTCTGCCGTTCAAGGACGGAGAAGTTATTACCGAGGTCGAATACCTGCCGGTGGAGTTAGTTCCTGAAAGTCCGTTCAAGAAATTCACTGTCGTGGATGTTCGTTGCAAAGACCAAAACGGAAGACAGTTCATAGTGGAGATGCAGATGTACTGGACCGACGAGTTTAAGCAACGCGTGCTTTTTAACGCTTCGAAGGCCTATGTGAAGCAAGCAGACCAGGGCGGCGACTACAAGTCGCTTCAACCCGTCTATTCGCTGAATATCGTCAATGACAGAGGTTTTGACGGCGACGAGTATTTCCACCAGTTCCAGTTGGCCGAGAAGGGGAACCCAGACCGCATCATAGAGGGTATTGAGCTTGTGTTTGTCGAGTTGAAGAAGTTCAAACCACAGACCTTGGCTGAGCACACCATGAAGCGCCTTTGGCTCCGTTTCCTCACTGAAATCAACGAGAAGACGCAAGAAGTTCCTCAAGAACTGCTCGACAACCCAGAAATATGCAAGGCTATGGCAATCGTTGAACGTGGTGCTTTTACCGAGGCACAAATCAATGCTTACGAAAAGTATTGGGACTCTGTATCGGCTGAAATAACGCTCCTAAATGGACACTACAGGAAAGGCAAAGCAGAAGGTTTGAAAGAAGGAGAAGAAATTGGATCTGTCAAGAAAAACATTGAAAATGCCCGAAAGATGAAAGAATGTGGTGTTGATTTTAACATCATATCTGCCGTTACCGGCCTCTCTACTGATGAAATTGAGTCATTATAAAACGTCATTGGAAAACAATGACGTTTTTTCTTTATTCACTCTGACGTTTTCGCCTCATTGATTTGCAATTCCAAGGTCTTCCAAATTGCGACTCTGATTTATAGGCCTGTTTTGTTTCACCTCGCCAATTTTCAATTCTGTTAAACCACTTTTTATCAGTAGTAAATCACTTGCGAAACTTGAGATTGTTATATTTTGGTGCTGTAAATATCAAAAGTGTTTACCTCTTATAAGAGACTTCTTAATATACTGACTCAATGGAGATTCTATTGAAATGTATCTTATATTATTCTTTATTCTTTAGTATTGTGGTCTTTTTCTTCCTTAGCCATTTGGTAGTTGTTGATAATTGCACCTGTTACCAAATTAAGAAGAAGGAAAGCTGAAATTACAAACCATAATACGTGATAGACTGTAACTACTGTTGACGAAACTTTTATAACTCCGTGTTCACTGGCTGTTACCAGATTGTAGCGTAAATCAGTCCAGTCGTCGCCTGTAAGGGCTCTAAATAGTGTGAACATTGCTTCGTCGAGTGAACCATATGGATCTGATGAGTTACTTGGCGAGTTTGGTGCTTCCTGAATGAATAGCTCATATTGTTTGGCTTCTTCGCCTGTTAATGATTTCGGGTCTGGCAGACGGAACAAACCTACGCCGATAATAGCAAATAAATAAATGAAAATGCTGAAAAGAATCACATTATAGAACATTGCCGTGATAGACTTCAACAGTACGGTGATGATGAGCTTGATTTCTTTAGAGGCTCTCAATAAACGCAAGACGCGGAAAATTCGTAATACCCTTATCACCATTGTGGTTGATGAGTTCGGAATGAAAGACACTGGTACGTAACCTATTAACACTAATATCATATCGAACCAATTCCATCCGTCAGAAAAGAAAGATTTTAAGCTGTCTCTGGCAATAAAACGAATGATGATCTCTATGGTAAATATGCCAAGAATCACATTCTGAATAGCTGTTATATGTGGATGAGAAATGTAGGTTTCGACACCAATTAATACAGAGTTGATAACAATGATGGCCATAATGCCAAGGTCAAACCATCTTTGTTTACAGATTTGTCGAGCTGTTTGTCTTATAAAGTCCATTGATGTAGTTCTATGAGTTGCAAAAATCAATGTGTAAATATACTGTATATAGTAGATAAATCCTAAACTTTGATTTGCAAAGACAATGTAATTGAATTGTCAACAAAAAAAGGTGAATCATAATCAGTTATGATACACCTTTAGCTTTTTGTAGCCTACCGTTTACTGGTAGTATTCTATTGTTCGTTCAATCACGAAGTAAGGCTTGCCTTCTACGCGGTATACGCAGCGCGTCCAGTTGTTCTGCTGGTCGTATTCGTATTCATAGGTTTCAACCTTAATAGCGTCGCCATTTTCGTCTACGCCGTGTTGGTTGACGATGTTACCGTATTTGTCGTAATCAAAACCTATACGGCTGAGAATGCGCCCATGCTCGTCGAAGAATGCGGTGGAGTCACGTAAACCTTTCTTCCACAAATCGCGGCGGCAACCAATCAGCTGACCATCTCCGTTATAGTTCTCTACCGAAATTGGGTATTCGCCGTCGAGAATGGAAATCTGTTTGTATTTAACGTTGCCGTTATTGCTACAATAGGTCTTTATTTCTTTCTGACCTCCACGTTCATAGGTGATGAGAACCATTTGCTGCAAGGTGCCGAATGCGTCAGTTGTGGCAATTGTGTCTGGTTTGCCGTCTTTGTTATACTTGGTCACCTCATAGCGTATAATCTCGCCTTTCTCGTTGTCTGTTATCTCAAGCAATTTTCTGCTTGGAACAATAGAGTCGAATACGCGGCTGGTTACCGAAACGGTGTCGTTGTCACCAATCGAGAGCTGAAGGTATTCAATCATATACCCTTTCTCGTTGTAGGTCTTCTTTACGTCCCATGCACCTTCTTCAGGGCGGTAAGGATCACCCTTTACCACCTCGCCGAATTGCTGGACTGCCATATACTGGCGCTCGGTTACCGACTTGACTTTACCGTGAAGGTTCTCATCTTCAAGGTCGGTGGTTACCTTGTTTCCACAAGAGGCTGCCCCTAACAATAGTAGGGCAGAGGTAAATAGGTTGATGTGTTTATGAAGGGTCATTGTTCAATAACTTTTCAAGGTCCTTAACTTCGTCCTTTTTGCCAATCATTTCGAAGTCCATCTGCTTCTTCTCGAGGTTGCATTTGGCAACTCTGATGACTACCTCTTCTCCCAACTGGTAGGTCTTTTTGCTGTGTTCGCCAACCATCTGGTAGTTCTTTTCGTCGAAGATGTAGAAGTCGTCGTTCAGGTCGCGTGCTGGCACCATACCCTCACATTTGTTGTCGTTCAACTCTACATAGAGGCCCCACTCCTGTATGCCAGAAATAGTTCCGAGGTAGATGTTGCCAATCTTGTCCATCATGAACTCTACTTCTTTATACTTGATAGAAGCGCGTTCTGCGTTGGCTGCCAACACTTCTTGTGCTGAACAGTGTTCGCAAAGGTCTTCGAAGGTCTTCTTGTCTGCGCTCTTCTCTCCTGCCGCATAGCGGTCGAGTAAGCGGTGTACCATTACGTCTGGGTAACGGCGGATTGGAGATGTGAAGTGGGTGTAGTAGTCGAATGCCAAACCGTAGTGGCCTACGTTGTTTGTGGTGTATACGGCTTTGGCCATTGAACGAACTGCTATGGTTTCAATCAAGTGCTGTTCCTTCTTGCCGCTAACGTCCTTCAACAACTGGTTAATTGAGTTCGACACTTCGTTGTTCTTTCCGTCGGTCTTAATCTTGTAGTTGAACTTTGAGATAAACTCGTTCAAACTGGTCAAGCGGTCTGGGTCTGGTGTGTCGTGCACACGGTAAACGAAAGTCTTTGCCTTCTGTCCAGCACCTGCTTTGCCGATGTGGGCTGCCACTGTTTTGTTGGCGAGCAACATGAATTCCTCTACCAGTTTGTTGGCGTCTTTGCTTTCTTTGAAGTATACACTCAAAGGTTTGCCGTTTTCATCCAATACAAACTTGGTTTCCTTGAGGTTGAAGAAAGGCTTGCCGTTCTTGGTTTCCTTGCTCTCGAAGTTGATGGCGCCGTTCTTGAAGCGCTCTTCACGCATCTTATTTGCCAAACGGTCGAGTATGAGGATTTCCTCTACAAAGTCGCCCTCTTTTTTCTCAATACGTTCTTGCGCCTCTTCGTAGCAGAAACGGCGGTTTGAGCGGATAATGGTGTGGGCAATCTTGTAGTTGTACAATTTTGCGTTGTCGTCTAATTCAAAGAGGACGGAATAAGCAAATTTATCTTCGTCTTGGCGGAGTGAGCACAATACGTTGCAGAGGCACTCTGGCAACATCGGAATTGTGCGGTCTACCAAGTAGACTGATGTTGCGCGTTCTACGGCTTCCTGGTCGAGCAAGTCGCCTTCCTTCATAAAGTGGCTTACATCGGCAATGTGCACGCCGGCTTCCCAGTGGCCGTTGTCCAATTTCTTTATTGAAAGGGCGTCGTCGAAGTCTTTTGCGTCGGCTGGGTCAATGGTGAAGGTCACCACGTCACGGTAGTCGATGCGTTCTTTCAAGTCTTGTTCTGTAATTTCGCCTGAAAGCGTTTCGGCATAGCGGCTCACTTCTTCTGGGTAACTGTATGGCAAGCCATATTCTGCCAAAATAGCGTGCATTTCGGTGTTGTTGTCACCTGCATGACCCAACACGTCGATAACTTCGCCGTTCGGATTCTTGTCTTCGTCTTCCCAACCAAGGAAGCGGACCAATACCTTGTCGCCGTCTTCTCCGTTCTTGGTTTTGTCAAGTGGGACGAATATGTCGTTAGGACAGACGCGCTTGTCCATCTTTACGAATGCGAACTTCTCTGAAAGGCAGAGCTCGCCTACGAAGGTCTCGCGGGCGCGTTCCAAAACGGTTACTACCTGGCCGGCTTCGCGGTTTTCTTCTTTCGAACGCTCAAACTTGCGAATCAATACGGTATCGTTTGCAAGAGCGTGGTTCATATTGTCCTCACCAATAAACACTTCGTCGGCTCCGTCAATGTTGTCTGCACCTTCTGGCACAAAAACAATCTTGAAACCTGTCTTGCGGACAAGTTTGCCTTTGTAGAGTTTTGTTTCCGGATTGAACTGGTATTTGCCTGTTTCTGGCACAACAATTAGTCCACGCTTGTAGAGGTAGATAAGGTTCTGGTCCAATTCGCTGATTTCTTCTTTCTGTTTCGCGTTCATTGCCTCCATCACCTGTTTGTGGTTGAGTACGTTGTCGCGGTTCTTATAGAAATAGCGGACCAATGCCTGCTCTATGGCGTTTCTGGTTTCGTTGCGTGGAGCACTCTTCTTGCTTTCTGCTGGCTTCCCGAAACGGCTGCCTCTAAAACTGAAAGTGCTTGCTATTTTTTGAGATCTGTCTTCTCCTTTACGGCGTTCTCTACGACTGCTGCTGCTTTTTTTGCCTAAACCACCTCGGCCTTTTTTTCTACTCATTTTCTTTTCTCTTTTTTTGTTTAACGTCTGTCGACTTCACTGCATTTGTAGTGCCTTCCTTTTCCTTATAGGCCGGTGGTGCCGCTTCTTTTAGGTCTTATGCCTTTTTTGGGCGACGCTGGCAGCAAAGTCTTTTTATATAGTTTCGATTGCGGACTTCTCAATTATGTCCTAAATTCACTAAATATATACAAATATAGTCAATCCCTTGCAAAAAGCGGGTGTTTTCTTGTTACAATAAGTGTACAAAAAAACAGCACCAAGAAAACTTGATGCTGTTAATTTTTACTTGAACTTGGTAAGAATTACTTACGGAGGTCAAGAGCCTTGATAATAGCGCGGTATCTTTCGATATCCTTTGCCTTAAGGTAGTCGAGCTGGCGACGACGCTTACCTACCAATGCCTTAAGAGCGCGCTGTGTAGTATAATCTTTGTGATTTGACTTCATGTGTTCAGTCAAATGGGCAATACGGTATGAAAATAGCGCTACCTGAGCTTCGCATGAGCCGGTATCGGTATTAGACTTTCCGTACTTGCCGAAGATTTCGGCTTTCTTTGCAGAATCTAAATACATAATATTTGTTTTGTAAGTGAATTAATCGGACGCAAAATTAGTGCTTTTTGTTTGGTTCTCCAAACTAATGCCCTATTTTTTTTACTTCGACTTGCAACTTTCCAAGTCGTGCGAGAGTTTGGCTGCGCAGAAGTTAGGTCCGCACATAGTGCAGTATTCGCCTTCTGTATGGCCTGCCGCAACAAAGTATTCTTTCGCGCGTTCTGGGTCGAGTGCAAGGTTGAATTGGTCTTTCCAACGGAAGTCGTAGCGGGCTTTGCTGAGCGCGTTGTCGCGGATGGCTGCGCCTGGGTGTCCTTTGGCCAAGTCGGCTGCATGTGCGGCAATTTTGTAAGTCACTACACCTGCACGAACGTCTTCGCGGTTTGGCAATGCAAGGTGCTCTTTGGGTGTTACGTAGCAAAGCATGGCTGTTCCGAACCAACCAATCTGTGCAGCACCAATAGCGCTGGTAATATGGTCGTAGCCTGGGGCTATGTCGGTTACCAATGGGCCGAGTGTATAGAACGGTGCCTCGTGGCAGCTCTTCATTTGGCGGTCCATATTTTCACGAATCTTGTGCATTGGCACGTGACCCGGACCTTCAATGAAGGCTTGTACGTTCTTTGCCCATGCGCGCTGTACCAATTCGCCAAGAGTGTCGAGTTCGGCAAACTGGGCCTCGTCGTTGGCATCGGCTGTGCAGCCTGGACGCAATCCGTCGCCAAGGCTGACTGCTACGTCATATTGTGCTAAAATGTCGCAAATCTCGTCAAAGTGCTCATATAAGAAGCTTTCTTTGTTCTTCTTTTTGCACCACATGCTCATAATAGAACCGCCGCGAGATACAATCTTTGTCAAACGCTTCTCGGCCAAGTGCACGTTCTTCAAACGGATGCCGGCGTGAATGGTGAAGTAGTCTACGCCTTGCTCGCATTGTTCGATAAGGGTGTCTCTGAAGAGTTCCCAATCGAGTTTGTCCGCGTCGCCGTTCACTTTTTCCAATGCCTGGTAAATAGGCACTGTGCCTACTGGTACCGGACAGTTGCGGATAATCCATTCGCGGGTCTCGTGAATGTTGGCGCCTGTCGAAAGGTCCATAAGGGTGTCGCCGCCCCATTTGCAACTCCAAACGGCTTTCTCTACTTCCTCTTCAATGCTTGAAGTGGTGGCAGAGTTACCGATGTTGGTGTTGATCTTTACCAAGAAGTTGCGGCCTATAATCATTGGCTCTGCTTCTGGGTGGTTGATGTTTGCTGGCAGCACTGCGCGGCCGGCTGCTATTTCTTGGCGTACGAATTCTGGGGTAATGTGGGTTTTGATGCCCAACTCTTCGCAGTTCATGTTCTCGCGGATGGCTACATACTCCATTTCTGGGGTGATGATGCCTTGCTTTGCATAATACATCTGCGAAATTTCTTTTCCTGCCTTCGCACGGCGCGGTTGCGCTATATGTTCGAAACGGAGGTGGTCGAGGCTCTTATCGTCGCGGCGCATGCGGCCGTATTCCGAACTGATTTCTTTCAACACTTCGGTGTCACCGCGTTTTTCAATCCAACTTTCACGCATACGTGGCAGACCTTTCTTCAAGTCTACCTCCATATTGGCGTCGCCAAACGGACCGCTTGTGTCATAAATGGTAACCGGAGCGTTTTGCTCCATTTCACGCTTCCCGTCAACTATCTTTACGGTTGGTGTGAGCGTAACTTGACGCATTCCTACCTTAATTTCCGGAAATAGTTTTCCCTGCATGTAAATTTTCTTACTGTTGGGAAATTCAATCTTTATGCTGTTATCCATATTGGGTTTGTTTGCGTTGTTTTATTGTTTGGTCCATGCCAAGTCTACTATCACGGGGTAGTGGTCAGAGTATGGAACTTTGTCTCTTACATATTTTTTTGCGCACAACTCTTTGCTGTGCATAATGTCGTCAATTCTGAATTTTATCATGCCTTCGTTGAAGGTGTGTCCGTAGCCTTTCCCCCTTTCGGTAAACGAGTCGGTCAGTTTGCT
>JAKSKS010000087.1 GCA_024401615.1 Paludibacteraceae bacterium | reverse complement strand
CTTTTACTACCATTTGGTATATAAACACCAAAAATTATAGCGATTTTTGGGAAATACCGAAGGGTAAAGAGGGAAGAGGTTATAGGGAAGAAGTAATAGGGAATAGGTGGTAGGGGATTTGTGTTATTCTTTTGCCAACGAATTGTGCTAATTACTCTAAACACAACAGAACTAATGGAAAAACGTGTCGAACAACATACCTGTTTATTGCTGCGCTTTTCAGAAAAAGCATTACTTTAGTCATAGAGTCAATTAAGGCAGGAATGTAGTTCTCCTTGCTCTTAATTAAAACCACGAGTATATTCAATTTACTCTCCAACGGTTTGGTAATGTTTGAAGACACTATATTTAAAACGTCAGGTAATTGATATGAACCCCGAAAGTTAAACAAAAACTTTCGGGGTTCTGTTCCATTATATTGGGAGTCGGTCTTTTGTTGGAATTTCTGGAAAGAATTATTGAATAATAAAAGATCAGGATGGATGTAAGATTTACCCGCTTCAAATTTTCATTAATTCAATGTTTATCACTATGTTTGCACTACCATTTGAAAATTATAGCGGAGTTAGGAACTACCGCACCTATCACAAAGTATTGTTATGAATTATTTGAGAAGTTGTTTTTTAGTGTTAGGCATAATACTTGGCATTACCCTGTGCGGGGCTGTTGACACAAACAAGAATTACTACATTTTCCACGCAAGCGGATTGGTTATGTCGTCGGCAGACGGCACCCCTAACCTGCACACTTTCCAATCGGCCGACGACCAAGTCTTCCAATTTGTACAAAGCGGCAACTATCTGCTCGTAAAGAACAGGAAAAACGGAAAAAATGTGGCAAAAACCGGCGATTGGGACACCGAATACACCACATCTACAGCAAACTCGGCCCAATTTACAATTGAAGAGGTGGGTGGCGACTATATTAAACTTAAATGCGCCAACAACAACCGCTACCTGGGCACCGACGGAACCGCACCCGGCAATTCGGTCTATTCCGATAAGAGCGGTAATGAAATGCTCCACTACTGGTTCGTGCGCGAGGCTTCGGCCAACATTATTGTGACCGACGGACTTGAAGCGGCTATTACCAAAGCCGAGAACCAACTTGCCAACACTGCCGAAGGGACTGGCGAGGGCAACTATACCACACAAAACCGCCAAGTGCTGCTAAATGCTATAGACGACGCGCAAAACACACTGAGCAGCAAGAGTCAGACGGAAATAAACGCGGCCACCACACAACTGCAAAATGCCATTAAGACCTATAACGAAACCCGCAATCCGGCTTTTGTTGAGGGCGAGAAGTACTACCTGGTGCACGGTGGCAACCGGCTACTGACCAACAATGGAGGGAAACTACAACTAAAAGAGCCCGCAAACAGCACCAGCCAACAGTTTACCATCAGCAAACTGAACGACGGCACCTATGCCGTAAAGAATGTCCAAAACGGACAATACGTTTGCGCAAGTGGCGAGTACAGCACCGCATTGACTGACAACACCTCCACAAAAGCCAGCCACCTTAAAATTGGCTACGCCCCTAACGAAGACCTCTTCGTACGCCTTCAGTTTGCCTCGAACAACCTTTATTTGGGAACCGACGGGACAACCGATGGCAGCGGCGTTTACAGCGACAAAAGCGGCGCCGACGGCAAACACTACTGGCAACTGGTGCGCGTTACCGACTTCAACAACCAACAGCCCTACCACTCGTTCCACAATGGCAGCAGCGCCACCCGCCTGGGCGTGAACTGGCTGGACGAGAAGGGCAACCACATTAACGCACACGGCGGTTGCGTGCTCTACAAAGACGGCACCTACTACTGGTTTGGCGAAAACTACCGCAAGGCGCCCGTTAAAAGTAACGGCATTGTCTGCTACACCTCGAAAGACCTCTACAACTGGAAGTACGAGTGCATGGCTTACGAATGTCCGAATGTACCTCTGCGCAGCGACTATCAAGATATGAACTACGGCCGCACGCTTGAACGCCCCAAAGTGATGTATAACCCCAACACCAACCAATATGTGATGTGGGTGCATTGGGAGAACGGGTCGGGCTACGCCGCCTCGAGAGTCGCCATTCTTTACAGCGACAAGATTACCGGTCCGTATACCTTTGTGAAGACTATGCGTCCGAGGGGCGACGAGCAACCTTCGGGCTCGCGCGACCAAACCCTCCTCTACGACCCAGAATACCGCGTGGGCTACCACTTCGGTTCGGCGGAAGAGAACATGACCATGCACGCCACCCTGCTAACCGACGACTACCTGAACTTAAGCAACAACTGGGCACGCATCTTCGTCAAGAAGCAATACGAGGCACCTGCCGTTATCAAATACCATGGCCGCTTTATTGCCATCACCTCTGGTTGCACGGGGTGGGATCCAAATGCGGCACACGCATCGTACAGCGAACTCCCGTTTGAGGGTTGGAACGACCTGGGTAACCCATGCGTCGACGCCAACGCCAACAAGACCTACAACTCGCAAAGCAACTACGTCTTTGCCGTGCCAAACCTCTACAACGCTTATATTTACATGGGCGACCGTTGGAAGGGAGGCGACTATTTCAGCGACGCCAATGTGGGCGAATCGTGGCACATTTGGCTTCCTATAGACATGCGTACGGGTTACCCTATTTTACGTTTCTACGGTGAGTGGGATTTAAGCCTGTTCGACCAACTGAACCGTTACCGCCGTGTGGAAAAATTTGAGGAAGGCAAAGAATACGTACTGCTCTCGAGAAACGCCAACCGCATCTTCTCCGACAAGTCGGGTAAGTTTATGCTTACCGAAGACAATGACGAATTGAACACCCGTTTCCGTATTTGCGGCAACGGGAAAGGCCAGCATCTGCTGGTTAACACAGAAAACGGCAAAGCACTAAGCGTAGTGGCGGGCAACCTTTGCTGGGAAGACTCAACAGGTAGCAACAGCCAACTCTGGAACATTACTAAAGCGGGCAACGACGGATATTACTACCTGTCGCCAACCAGCAACAGCGCCCTTGTGTTGAGCAACCTGTGCGCCACCACCACCGCAAACGGCATTGCAGGCTTGGCAAAGGCGGGCAACACCCTTGGCAACCGGTTCGCGTTCTGCTTCGACTCGAAGAAGCACCACTACACCCCAATCAGCGACGAGTCGGACGGCAGTTACCGCAAATGGATTGAAAGTTTAGGCTACGAGCAAACAACCCTGCCTGCCTTTACGGCAGAAAACGGCACCACACCAACCGTAATTGTAAGCACAAGCGAACATACGCTTAACATAGAGAGCCTGGCCGACCAGACAGTCGTCATCTACAACGCCAACGGACAACTTGCAAAACGATTCAACATGCGCACCAACGAAGTCAAGGCTCTGCATTTGCCAACTGGCGTGTATGTGGTAAACGGACTGAAAGTGACAGTAAGGTAAAACCTTTAGCAAGGAAACAAAACCACCGGACGACAACGTTTTGTCAACCAGCAATATGTTAACAAAAACCATTCAGTCCTCATATAATAGAAAAGACAGCCCGACAGGCTGTCTTTTCTATTACATATACGATTTTCCGCTTACTAACGTCAGTTTTTCCCTTTTTATTTTGCAATAACAAAAAAAGGTTGTATTTTTCCATCCAGAATGTGTATTAGAAAGGTGTTTGAAGAAGGGTGGCCCCAACAGTCACCAAAAATTGTAACTAACTACAACTTAACTTTCTATTCTACCCACATCATTTCAAAAGTAATAGAACTATAAAATTTAAACCATGAAGAAAAGTTTACTTATGCTTGCGGCTGCCACATTAATGGGCATTGGCTCGGCAGACGCTCAAATTAACCAAAACAAATGTAAGTTTTTGGGAAACATCACAACAAGCGGACAGATTAATCCGCCAAACCTGAATATAAAATACGAATCGCTTTGGGACCAGCTCACTCCTGAAAACGAGTCAAAGTGGGGTTCAATCGCCAACAAGAAAGTATCGAGTGTAGACGAGGCTATCAACAGCTGGAACTGGTCGGCATGTGACCGAGAGTACAAGTGGTGCAAACAGAATGGCGTAATGTTCAAATTCCATGTGTTGGTTTGGACCAGCCAATTCCCAAGCTACCTGCTTAACTTAAGCAGTTCTGAGATCCGCCAACAGATTGAATTCTGGTTCAAGGCTGTAGCAAAGAAGTATCCGGACATTGCCATTATGGATGTAGTGAACGAAGCACTACCCGGCCACGCCGAAAACACAAATGAAAAGGGAGACGTGTTCAAGCCAAAATTGAAAGCCGCCCTTGGAGGAGAAGGCGCTTCTGGCTACGACTGGATTATTGAAGCGTTCAAGATGGCGCGTAAAGAGTTCCCTAACACCGTGTTGGTCTACAACGACTATAACACCTTCACCTGGCAGAAGAACGAGTTCATCGACCTCGTTTCAAAACTTGTGAAGGGTGGCGCACCTATCGACGGCTACGGACACCAGAGCCACGACTTGGACGACTACTACAAATACAACAACATCAACGACTTTGGTAAAACCCTCAAAGAAATTCACGACGGCATTACCCAAAAAGGCGGTCGCGAGTTGCAGTGCTACATTACCGAATACGACATCTCGCAAGGCGACGACAACACCTTCGTAAAGATTATGGAGAACACCTTCAAGCCTATGTGGGAAGCAGACTACGTTTCGGGTATTACCCTTTGGGGTTTTGTAAACGGCGCTACCTGGAGAAGCAACACTGGTTTGGTGACCAGCAGCGGAGCCGACCGTAAGGGTATGACCTGGTTGCGCGAATATATGGCATCGAACGCCGGAAAGACCGCAACTGCCAAATTCTGCGGCAAGAGTGCGGGTGGCAACTCTGCAAGTGTTGAGGCAAGCGCTACCACCATTGTGCTTGGCAAGAGCGTTGAATTTAAAGCCAATGTCAGCAACGAAAGCGGTATTAAGAATGTTGTCTACTACATTGGCAGCAACAAAATTGGCGAAGACAAAGGCACATTCACCTGGACACCAGAAAGTGCGGGCGAATTCACTATTGACGTGGTGGTTACCTGCAACGATAACGAAGAACTCAAGACCAGCACCAGCGTGAAGGTGGTTGAGCCAAACAAGCCATACAAAGGCGTTGCAGCCGAAATTCCGGGTAAGATTGAAGCCGAAAACTACGACGAAGGCGCGGCTGGCATGGCCTACTACGACAAGTCGGCCGGCAACACTTGCGACGACTTCACCAACTTCTACCGTAAAGACGATGTTGACTTGAAGGAAATTCCTGACGGCGTGGCTGTTGGTTCATTCCAAGGCGAAGAGTGGCTTGCTTATACCGTAAACGTGAAGGAAACTGGCGACTACGACGTGACCATGCGCTTGGGTGAAGGCAACACCTCTGGCTCGTTGTTGATTTCGTTCGACAAGTCGAACGTTGAACAGGAAGTTAATGTTAAGAAACTCGGTGACTGGGGCGTCTTCGAAGAAGTCAAACTCGAAAAAATGACTTTGGTAGAAGGCGAACAGACCATGATTATTAAGAACACTGGCGAATGGATTGACGTTGACTGGATTAAATTTGGAAACGATTCGGGCACAGAAACAGTGGCTACCAGCGCTTCTGTTGCAGTTGTTCCAAATCCGGCTTCTTCTACCATTGAAATTACTGGCGTAACACCAAACACTGTTGAAATCATTTCAGCATCGGGTATGGTGGTTAAGAAGAGCAACGAAAAGGTGATGTCTATTACCGACTTGGCTAACGGCATCTACATGGTTCGCATAGTTACCAACAACGCAGTGTTGAACAAGAAACTCGTTGTTGAGAAATAATCTGACTTAAAGAATAATTTGAAGGCGGTGTATCGGGGCACAAAGAAGCCCGGTACACCGCCTTTTCTATGTCTTCAGCCACCAACACCACCACTGCCGCAAGCATGGGAAAGAGTGAGCGCGACAAGATAAATTTATGAAATAGATAGAAGAATTTGGAAATTGTTTAGTATTTTTGCCTAAATTAAACTGCTTTACACAATAATGAGAAACACATTTTTAAGTATTCTGTTCGGGTCTTTGGCCTTAACAGCAAATGCAGGGGTACACATTAACGAAATAATGGCAAAAAACCCGTCTGCAGTTCTTAACGACGACCTCAACTTCGACGGTTGGGTAGAAATCTACAATTCTGGCGACGCGCCTGTCGATTTGTCAAAATGCTACTTTTCGGACACCGATGACGACATCTTCAAATGGAAAAACCTTGATGAGACAGTACTTGGTCCTAAAGAATTCGCAGTTTTCCATTTTGACGAAACAAACGATTACAACCACACCAACTTCAAACTCGATACCGATGGTGGTGTCATTATCCTTTCCGACGAAAACGGAAATGAAATTGACCGAATGAACTACCCAAAGGCAATTAGAAACATCTCATACGGTAGAACCGTCGACGGTTATGAATGGATGGGGCACCTGGCAACACCAACTATGGGCGCAAGCAATGCGCCAGAAATTGTTAGTGGCCAAACCAAAGCGCCATTGTTCAGCCTTGCGGGCGGTTTCTACGACAACGCGCAAGCCGTTGCCATAACCGCACCGAACCCATTGACAGCCATCTACTACACCACCGATGGCAGCGAGCCAAAACCTGGCGTATCTACCCTATACACTGGTCCTATTGCAGTGACCGCAACCACTCCACTCCGTGCAATTGCCATAGCAGCGGGCGAGGCAAGCAGCGACATTACCACATCGACCTACTTCATTGGCAACGATATTCCAACCTCATTCAAGGTGGTTTCGCTTGTTGGTGACGAAGAGCACCTCTTCGGCGACGAACTGGGTGCGTTTGTAGTAGGTGTTAACGGCAGCACCGTGCCATCGTACTGCAACGGCGACAGAAAAGCCAACTACATGAACGACTGGGACCGCCCTTGCAACTTCGAACTTTTCGACGAGGGAAAGGTACAGCGCATCAGCCAAGAAGTTAAAGTGGGCGCTTTCGGTGCCTGCTCAAGAACTAAAGCCGTTAAGTCTATAAAAGTAAAGGCCAACAAAGTATATGGTTCAAACAAGCTCGACTACCCTATCTTCACCGAAAAGCCTAACTTGAAGTGGAAGAGCATCGTTCTCCGAAACGGCGGTAACGACTTCGGTCGCATGATTTTCCGCGATGGTTTCTTGCAGACCCTGGCCGCTTCGAACATGGACCTCGATCACCAGGCCTACGAACCTGCAGTGGTATTCGTAAACGGTGAATACTATGGTATGCTCGGTATTCGCGAACGCACAAACAAAGACTTCATCTATTCAAACTACGGCCTAAACGAGGAAGAATTCTGCATTGAAGAAGCGCCTGCCAAAGCCGAACAATGCGACGCTTACCAAGAGGTGCTTGACGTTGCAGAAAAAGATGACGTTACCTATGCTGAAATCGACAAGATTATTGATGTCGACGAAATGTTAAACTACTTCACCACCGAAATCTTCTATTGCAACGAAGACTGGTCGGGTGGTAACATTAAAGCATGGAAACGCCACGAAGACGGAAAGTGGAGATGGATTCTCTACGACACCGAGTTCTCGACCTCGCTTTATGGTAACTATCTGACCGCAAACGGTTTCACATATGCGTCGAAGTGCTCATTCTTCCCTTTGCTCATTGAGAACAAGGAATTGCAGAAACGCATGGTTAACAAGTTTGTGCTACACACAGGTACCACCTTCGCAGAAGACCACGTATCGGCCATTCTCGACAGCATGATCAACATTGTTCACGACGAGGCCGACTACTACTTCAACTACATCCGTTCGATGAAGAAGCAGGAAGTTGACTGGTGGAGAGACGAATGCGAAAAGGTGAGAAACTTCATCACCGCACGTCCAAACTACTTGTTCGACCACATTTCAGACTACTTCGAATTGGACGAGCCAGCCCCTCTACGCATCTGCTCAAACACCAATAACGCAAGTTACGGTTTGAACGGTTTTGACGTAATCAACAAAAACGACTTCCGCAGTTTCTACTTTAAGAACGAGCCAATTGAAGTGAAGGCCATTGCGCCCGACGGCTACCGTTTCAAGCAGTGGGACATCTGCAAGGAAAAATACCTTTTGCCAAGCGGTGCCAACTGGAAATACCTCTATCAAAAGACGGATGTTGACCCAACTTGGAAAGACGCAGCATTCAACGACCTTGAATGGAAAGAAGGTGTAGCACCACTTGGAGCAGGCTTAACCTACGTGCAGAAAACAAGAATCAGCACACGCGGTACGCTAAACACCACCACTTACTTCCGCAACACCTTCGAAATTGAAGACCTTGCCGCTGCAGGCGACTTGTTCTGCACCATGAAGGCAAACGATGGTGTTGTAATCTACATCAACGGTCAAGAAGCCTACCGCTTCAACATGCCGGAAAACGAACCGATAACCGACTCTTTGAAGGCAGTATGGGAAATGGACTCTTACGCAACCCGCCAGTTCTACATCAACAAGTCGCTTTTGTTGCAAGGCAAGAACGTTGTGGCAGTAGAACTACACAGTGCGGCAAAGGCTACCACTGTTTTGTTCGACATGTCTATTCAAGACAGCAACAATATGTTGGAAGTTTTAGGTAGTTCACCACTTGGAAACTACTCTGGCGTATTTGCCGATTCTTTGACCTTGAAGGCAGTGTTTGAAGAAGACCCAACTTGGAATGAGAACGACATCAAACTCTACCTCAACGAAATCTGCGTTGCCAACAAGCAGTATGTTGACGACTACCGTGAAGACGACGACTGGATTGAAATCTACAACGACGGTTCATCGCCTGTTGACTTGGGTGGTGTGTACATCTCAGACAAGCGCACCAACCTGATGCGTTACCAGATTCCTACCGGTTTCCCAGAAGAAACCACCGTTCCTGGCAAGGGTTACCTGATTCTCTGGGCCGACGCCGACTCGTCAGCACAAGGCATTCTCCACACCAACTTCCAGTTGACTACCAAGAAGGGGCAGACTGTAACGCTCTCAAAAATGTTGAACGGCGAACTTACTGTTATCGACTCTATCCGCTACCAGCCTCACTCAAGCGGCAACTCATTCTCCCGCTTCTCTTACGAAGGCGATGGTGCATGGCAGTTGACCAG
Organism: Paludibacteraceae bacterium; assembly: GCA_024401615.1. GTDB lineage: Bacteria > Bacteroidota > Bacteroidia > Bacteroidales > Paludibacteraceae > Physcocola. The sequence continues at coordinate 1,468 of JAKSKS010000087.1, read as the reverse complement.
CAGACCTACTTTTGCAAAACGCAACGTATTCGCACCAGACCACTCTGAATTGCTGGAAGGTGGCGTAGAATTGCTCGCACAAACAGGATTTGAGGTCCGCGTTTATCCAAACCCAGTTAACGACTACCTCTGGTTCGCATTTGGCGACGAAGACCAAGCAAAAGTTTCGGTTTACGACTACACAGGTCAGTTAGTAAAACAGAAATCGGTTGAAAACGGTAGCAGCATTTATGTAGGCGACTTGATTTCCAGCATCTACATTGTACGCATCGAATCGAACAAGAGATCCGTCTCAACAAAGTTTGTAAAGGAATAAGCAAACAAACGCTATAAAAAAACCGTTGCCCGGGAAACCTGGCAACGGTTTTTTTTGTATGGTAAGCATTCAAATTGAATACCTTTTTTACTAGGATGCTTACAAAAATTATTGTGTACCGGACAGCAATAATTTATTAAAGAATCTAATCTTATATTTAGCGCAAGCGTCCAACTTATAAACATAACGGATTTTAAAGATGGACGCTTATTCCTTATTATTATTTTCCGGTTAAACTAATTTACAACGTACGTTATACTGGTCCATCTCTTTAAGCAGGCTATCAACAGCAGCAACTGCAGATCCGTCTTCAACACTACTAGTTGTGACTTTTATCATGAACTTGAAACAATCGTGATAGTTTATTCCCAAATCAACATTCATGTCGACGTTGCATACAGTAATAGTCACATCCGCATTCTTCTCAAGATATTCATCCATCTGTCCCTTGAAGAACAATTCGTTCATCATCACAACTTTGTCTGCTTTGGCAGTTGCATTCTTTTCTTCATCGCTTACCACCATCACAAATGGACCTGATTTCTTTTGTGCTTTTGCAGCTTTCTGAACTTTTGCAGTAACAATTTCATCCACTATCTTGAAACCAAGATTGGAATTATTGATATTGTTTGCCAATGTGTTAATAAATCCTGATACATTCTCCGCATCAAGCAAAGTCGATGTGTTGAAAACGACATCAATCTTATCATTGATACGAACTGCGAAAGTGTTGTCGGCATAATTCCAATAAAAGAAGCTAAAACCACTTTGCTTCAAAGCAGGTTTCACCTTACCAAACCAATGGTTCAATAAATCATAACGTTGACGACTCTCATCTGTATCGATGCCATAAAGCGCCAACTCACTTGTCGACTTACGTGAATAAAGTTTTCCTTTAGAATTTTCGAATGACAGAGGAGCATCAAGGTCAAAATAGCCATCTGTCACTGTACAAAGATTTGAAAGTTTCACATCTGGCACACCAGTAAGAGCCTCTGCCTCTATTGTCATTACCAATTTTGGCAACGTTAAATTATGTAGTGATATACAATCTGTAAAAGCATGCTTTTCTACTGTTTCAACTGTTTCAGGAATCACCACTTCTTCCAATTCAGTACAGTTGCAGAAAGCCCATTTGCTGATATTTTTAAG
>JAKSKS010000086.1 GCA_024401615.1 Paludibacteraceae bacterium | reverse complement strand
TTTGAATGAAGTTCAAAAACAGACGGGAAAACAGGGCGTGTCCGTTTATTCGGCTTCGGGTGTCTTGCTTCGTACTTTCGCTCCAGAAGAGATTTCTACCGACTATGCCGCCTATCTTTCTAATTTGTCGGTAGGTGTGTATGTGGTGGTTGAAAATGGTGTGAGCCGTAAATTTGTAAAATACAATAAATAAACAGAGCAAAAAAGTTTTTGCGGAAGCACGCTTTTGTGGCGTGCTTTTTCTTTTGTTGGCTATTTGTTTGTGGTGGTTGCAATTCATTTGCAAAAGCCTTTTTGTAACTTTGCATAATGATTATAGGCCGTATGCGTTCAAAACTTTTATTATATACATTATTAGCCCTTCCTTTCTCTCTCTTCGCAAACGAAGATGATGCTGATGTGGATATGACTGAACTGGAAGGCATATCTGTGCAGGCAAAGCAACAGGGGCTTACTCGCTTGTCGGGTGCCGAAAATGGACTGAAACTCGATCAGTCGGAACTCTTTAAAGCGGCTTGCTGTAATTTGGGCGAGAGTTTTGTTAATAATGCGTCTACCGATGTGAACTATAGTGACGCGGCAACTGGTGCAAAACAGGTTAAACTGATGGGATTGTCGGGCACTTATGTGCAGTTACTGTCTGAAAACTTGCCTGCTTTCCGTGGCGTTGCTTCTCCTTTTGCGCTCGATTATGTGCCAGGTACTTTTATGAAGTCGCTGATGGTGTCGAAAGGCGCCTCTTCAGTAAAAAATGGTTATGAATCGGTAACTGGCCAGATTAATGTCGACTATCTTAAACCCGACGATGAAGAGCAAATCAACATCAACCTTTATGGAGATTCTCATTCCCGTTTAGAACTGAATGCCGATGCCAACAGCCATTTCGGAGAAAAATTAAGCACGCTCTATATGGTCCATTACGAGGATGCTTTCCATCATATGGATAACAACAACGACGGTTTCCTCGACGCTCCAATGAAGAAGAACCTCAACTTCCAAAACCGTTGGAAATACAAAACAAGAAAAGATATTCTGCAGACGGGTTTAGGGATGGTTCGTGAACAAAGAACCAACGGTCAAACTCACGATGCCGTTATGCATGGACATGAGCGTTACAACATAGGTATAGGCAGCGACCATTACAATTTCTACTTGAAAAATGGAGTCTTTCTTAACCAACAACGCAACGAGAGTGTGGCTGTTATGGCTTCGGCTGACTGGCACAATTTTGAGGCTGACTACGGCCATAAACATTACGACGCCGAACAACAGAACTTGTATGCTCAAGTTATGTACGAGACTACACTTCACAAATTCCACAACATTTCAGTTGGCGCCAATTTCTCGCGTGACAATATTGACCAATTTTCTAATGTTGAATCGTTGAACGCAAATGGGGTGCTCGATGAAGATGAAAATGTGGTGGGTGGTTATGCCCAGTATACTTACACATTGGGCGGTAAATTTACTGGTATGGCTGGTTTTCGTGCTGACCATAGTTCTGATTACGGAACGTTCTTTACTCCACGATGTCATTTAAAGTACAGTCCAGCGAGTTTTCTCACTATTCGCGCTTCTGCAGGCAAAGGGTATAGAACACCGCACGCTTTGGCCGAAAACAACAATCTTTTGGCAAGCGGCCGATCAATGAGAATTGACAAACTGGATCTGGAAGAGGCATGGAATACGGGTATCTCTACGTCGTGGTATATACCGTTGTTTGGTAAGACACTTTCGCTAAATGCTGAGTATTTTTATACCACATTCCAAAAACAGATGGTGGTCGATTACGAAGCGGACTCTTCTCTGATTTACATTCACAATTTGGCCGGAGATAGTTATTCACATACTTTACAGGTCGATGCATCATATCCGCTGTTTCGTGGTATGACGGTAACGGCTGCCTATCGTTTGAACGATGTGAAGTGTACCTACAATGACCGTTTGCGCACAAAACCTCTTACTAATCGTTACAAGGCGCTATTTACGGCAAGTTACAAAACACCTCTCGAATTGTGGCAGTTCGATGTTAATTGCCAAATTAATGGCGGTGGTCGACTCCCCGATGCTTATACTTTGGCAAATGGAATTCCTTCTTGGCGTAACACTTATCATTCTTTTACTTTGTTAAGTGCTCAGGTTACTCGTGAATTTCGCCACTTCTCGGTTTATGTTGGAGGCGAGAATCTGACTAACTTTAAACAGAAAACTCCTATACATGGCGCCGATAATCCGTTTGGCACAGATTTTGAACCAACTTTGGTGTGGGGACCTGTGTCTGGTGTGATGGCTTATGCGGGTGTCAGAATTAAATTGTAAGAAAAATAAAACAACGATTATATGAAACAGTTATTCCTTGTTCTGGGCATGGCCCTTATGTCAGTTTCTGCTTTTGCAAAAGATATCAAGACTTTTGTGGTAACTACAACACCGCAGATGCACTGTGCTGGTTGTGAGAATAAAATTAAAAACGGTTTGAAGTTCGAAAAAGGTGTTAAAGATATTCAGACAAGTGTTCCCAATCAGACTGTAACTGTAAAATACGATGCTGACAAAACAAGTGCTGAAGACTTGACTAAGGCATTCGAGAAGATTGGCTACAAGGTTAGCGTCGTTACTGAGAAAACTTCAACCGACACTAAGGTTGACGCTCGGTCTGGCGCAACATGTCCAAATACAAAGAAATAAGAGGGGGATTCCTTGAAAGCAAAAGGGGGATGTGTCACATTAAGATACATCCCCCTTTCACATTCGGTCGAGTTACGGCTGATTATGTCGCTTTTGTAAAACGAACTCTATTCCTGATGCCGTTTGTGTATTTTATTTTGGGTAAATGACTTTTGTCATTTCTTCGTCCCAAGGGTCCGTCGGTATTTCGTCTACCAGTTGGGTACTGTAGCAGATGCCGTATTTAGCGGCCAATACAATACTCAATAAACGGTCGTAATAACCTTTGCCATGTCCCATTCGGTGACCTTGCTTGTCGAATGCAACTCCTGGAATTATGCAGAGGTCTATTCCATCGTAATCTTTCCAAACTTCACCTTGTGGCTCGAGAATGCCGTAAGCGCCTTTCTTCATCTTGGCAATGCCTTCAAAAACCTTCAATTGAAGATATTCGCCGTTTACCACTGGCAACAAGATGTTTTTACGCTTGCACCATTCTTCTATAAATTGGTGGGTATCTACTTCGTTGTTGAGCGACCAGTAAAGTAAAACAGTGTTAGCACGCTGAAATATGGGGTCGCTGGCCACTTGCTGCCAAATGTTTTTACATTCTTTTGCGCACAATTCGCTACTCATTCCATTTATTGCTTCGCGTATCTGTTTGCGTAGGGCTATTTTGTTGAGTTTGTTTTCCATTTTATGAATCGGAAAGTCTTGCTGTTTGCGTATTTGAACGTTGCAATTACATTATAAACATTGTTCTGCATGCAGATGTTCGACACATCGAAGTTGTAGTATGCTTTCCTGTAGAGGTTGTCGTGCAAAAGCAAAGTGCGTCCGCTCATATCTACAACTTGAATACTGTTAAGAACATCGCCTTTTGGTATTCCTATTGTCAACTCGCCAGATGTAAGGGTTGGGTAGAACTCGATTTCACTTGGACAATTAGGCTCTATTGGAGCGCTTGGCGCGTCTGGCGTTTCGGGGTTCAGCGAGTCGATGTTGTCCCATCCATCTCTTAACACCACATCAACCATTAGCGATGTAGGTGCGTTCAGGCTTGGGTGCTCTGTAAAAGGCTGCCATTCGTTGCTTGAATTCAAGAAGAACGCAGTGTTCTGTTGTTCGTCTTCCTTTGCCTCGCTATAATAAAGCGCGAATGGGCTAGTAGTGCCAGATGGCACTGTGAAGGAAACAAAAAATGAGGAGTCAATCTTCAGCGGTGTTGTTAAACGAATGTAGTTTTCTTTTTCGCCCCAAACACGAGAGTCCTCTGTGGTGAACTCGCCAGAATAAACGTTGTATTGTTTGTTTTGTATACGAATTTTCTGTTCATACACCAAACTGTCTGGTTTGTCATTCCCTGCATAGATTCGTAGGTATACTGGTTGTTTATAACTGTAATAGCCAACTGCAGGGAAAAAGTACACCCCATAGAGAGTGCCTTCTTGATCGATTGTAAACTTTTCAGCAAATTCGGTTATACCTTTAGCGTTCGACCCTACGATATAGTTTGTGTTGTCGCTTTCTTGTGTTTGTTCCGATGGCTTCTCGTTATGTGTACGATGGGTGATGCGTCGACAAGGATTTTTGTAAGGCTGATGCCCGTCGAGCGTGTACACGCCGCTACCTGTTGGGTCTAACCAGTATCCTAAACTCTTTTTGTAGGTACTGTCGTTCCAAACCTTACATAGTTGCCAGAAATAGTCGTCACCGGGGGTCTCACAAGATGAATACGCGTTCCCTCCAGTCAAACATCCAACTATGTGGTCTCCCGCATCAAACAAAGCACCTCCGCTCGAACCTTGTTCAGACCAACCTTCATCCCATCTGTAAATACGCCAGTGAGAGTTTTTAGCAAAAAAGTCCGTGTTGTCCCAAGACCTTGTAGATGGAGAGGATTCGTCTCTCGAAAATTTCTTTACATCGCCAAGAGGGTGGTGGAAGAAGTAGACGGGGCCAAAAATGATGGGTTCACGGTTCCAACCTGCGTAATAAGGTCGGAAGTCTACCGGCGGTATGTCGTTCAACTTAATTAGTATCATGTCGCGAGTTCTGCGGGTTGCAATTGTTTTTGCTCCGCTTAAACTCATTTCTTTTGTCCCCTCTATGTCCCATTCCTCACTTGGTGACTCATAATTGAAAAGTGCAATGGTCGTGTGCACCATATTGGTGTCTATATAGTTATTTTCGACCAATTTTCCATTAACATATTTATTTTCTGTAATCCAATAACAATGGCTTGAAGTAATTATATATGGATTAGCATCTTGGTTTGTGTTGTTGATGAGGTTGCCTGAACATAAATTATCGCCGTCGATCATAAGTTTGACGGAACTGCACTTATTATTCAAGTGGACGGTGTCGTGTGCTGCTTCTAAATGGCATTTTCCTGCAGTTCCGTATCCGGTCATAGACTTTAAACCCTTAAAATCGTGGTTTACGCTTTTAATAATAATGTTCGCTTTAAAGTCGGCATTAATGGGTTCTTCGTAATCTACTACAATTTCGTCACCGTCAATCGGACTTATTGCAAAATTGTATGGCGTATTATTTGCCTCGGTATACGCTCCCTTTATTTGCTCTTTACCTGGGCTATACAGAAAAAGTCGCGCTCCTTCTGGCACTTTGAAGTCTTCCAATATCAAATTTAGTGAGTAAGCATGTGCTGACTTTATGCCGAGACGCCAAATGTTATAGTCGCCAGCTTTTGTTAAAACCCCTTGTTTCTTTATGTTTATGTTGGTTGGAAACTTGTGGGCAAAGATATTTCCGCAGAGTGGTTTTCTGCCAATATCGGCCTTGAAGTCGGCTTTTGGCATAGTGATGACTGGCACTTCTTTTGCCGATTTCAGAGTGTTAGTTCCTTCTATCGGAAATCCTCCTTCGCTTTTTTGTGCGTAAATATTGTTTGGGTTAAATAGGGTGCAAACGATGAAAAATAATATGATTCTCGCAGTCATAATCTACTCGTTTTTTTTTCTTTTTTTCAAAATTAGGCCATTTATTTCAAATGAACATAATTTAATTGCTAAAATTAGTCGCATATACTATAAATAAGTGATTTACCCGGTTGATTGTGACTAAATAGTAGTAGTACGTGAACTTTAATTCCAAATGAAATGAAAGAAAAATTATAGTCTTTGTAAGATAATTGCAATGCTATATGTATTAGTTTGTGTAACATTTGCAATGTGTAAAGCAAACTTAGAAACAACACAACTACTATTAACCTAAACATGTGTGTTAAAGTAAAGCGGGGTCGGATTGTTCCAACGCCGCTTTCATTTTTTCTGCCTCTTCAATTGTCATACCCTTCTTTATAATGTCTAACTTTGCATAGTAAAAGAATTTTCCCGTATGGACAGTAATGTGAAAACGTACGATGGGCTTCCTATGCCTCGACGCTTGTTGGCAATTGCCACCGTTTCTTTGGGCGTGACTTTGGCGGTAATGGATGTCTCAATAATGAATATTGCTTTGCCTTCAATGGCAGAGGTGATGCATTTGACAGAGGCTGATACCATCTGGATTGTGAATGGCTACCAGTTGGCAATAATAATGTGTTTGCTTGCCATGTCGTCGATGGGTGAAATCTATTCCTACCGTAAAGTCTATCTTGCGGGTATGTCGGTTTTCACGCTAGCGTCGTTAGCCTGTGCTATGTCTGTTAATCTACCGATGCTGGTATTCAGCCGTATGGTGCAAGGGGTAGGCGCCTCGGCAATGATGGCCATAAATATGACATTGTTGCGCTTGTCTTATCCTAAGAAGTGGCTCGGAAAGGGTATAGGCTTAAACGCTACATTAGTGGCTATTGCTTCTGTGGTTGGACCCTCTTTGTCTGCCGTTATCTTGTCTAATTTGTCGTGGCCTTGGCTGTTCCTTATCAATCTACCTTTAGGCGCAGTTGGTTTGGCCATGGGCTGGAAGTCGTTACCTGCCAATGTGGTCAAGTTAGATGAACGTGGATTCCCAAAAGTAGACATTGTGTTGAATGCTGTTTTCTTCGGGTCTTTTATATTGGCACTCGAGGGCTTCTCGCATGGTTTCCCTGCAATTGCCATTTCCGTTGCTGCGGCCGTTTTTGCGGTGGTGGGTTTTGTTTACCTCAGAAGAGAGTTCAGTGAGAAATACCCGTTGCTTCCTATCGATTTGCTGCGCATACCGCTTTTCAGTATGTCAGTAATGACGAGTATTGCTTCATTTACGGCCCAAATGCTGGCAATGGTCTCTATACCGTTTTATCTACAGAACACTCTACATTTGTCTACTTCTGAAACAGGTATGCTTTTTTCTGCATGGCCGTTCAGCATTATGTTTGCCGCACCGCTTGCTGGTTATTTGATAGGAAAGGTAAATGCGGGGGTGTTGGGTGGTATAGGTTTGGCCCTACTATCGTTTGGCATAGGTTCGTTGGCGATGTTGCCAGAAAACCCAACTTATATAGATATTATTTGGCGTTTGATGTGTTGTGGATTTGGTTTTGGGTTGTTCCAGTCGCCTAATAATAATGTGCTGATTACATCGGCTCCGCTCGACCGCAGTGGAAGCGCAAGCGGAATGCTGGCCATGGCCCGCTTAACTGGTCAAACCACAGGTGCTACATTGGTGGCCCTTTTCTTTCATATATTTGGTGCTAATGCGCCTAAAAGCGCGTTGGTTGCTGGCTCGGCAGTGGCTTTCTGGGCTTGTGTGTTTAGTTTGAGCCGATTGCTGATTAAGAAAAAGTAATTTGCGTTGTTGTCCGGTTTAGGTGTAAGGTTCGTTTAGTCTTTTTCGTAAACGGCTGTGTTGTCGGCACTTTCTACCACTTCCACTTTGTAGCAACCTGGCAACTGGTCGCAAATCCAACGGGCAATGTTCTCGGCTGTTGGATTGAAATCAAACACTTCGTTCAGGTTTTGGTGGTCCATTTTGCCCTTTACAATACGCTTGATTTCAGAAAAGTCAATCACCATACCGTTCTCGTTCAACTCTTTAGCCTGACAATAAACAGTAATCATCCAATTGTGGCCGTGTAGGCGGTTACAAGGGGTTGCATAAGTTGTTTTCAACTGGTGAGCTGCCGAAATTTCTATTGTTTTCTTAATCTTGTACATAGGTAACTGCTTTTCTAACCACAAAGTTACATATTTTCAATTTATATTCTTGGTTACACCCGCTTTTTGTGCGGTTATCTTTGAATAAGCGATGTTTATTTCTTTCATTTTCTTTTCACAAAACTCTCTCCTCTCTGCATTCTTTATAAGGTCGGGGTGATATTCTAATGCCATTTTGCGAAGAGCGTTGCGTACATCATTTGCTGTTGCGTTACTTTCCAAACCCAGCAAAGCGTAGCAGTTTTCCAAGTTTGCACTGTTAAAGGCTATTGTGTTGGCTTCCTCTTCTTCTCTGTAGCGAAGCGGCTCCCAATATTCTTTTAACTTGTTTGTGTAGTATGTTCCTAATTTGAGTTGTCTTACCATCTGTTGTAGTTGGTCCCATTCGTCTTCTTTTATGCCATCTTCTGCAACGCATAAATTGTATAGTGTCATCGCAAACTCTCTTTTCTTGGTTATTGACCAATTCTTTATCTTATTAATAGCCTCCTCTTGTTCGTTTGGTGTATGTTCTTTCTCCCATTCGCTATCTATAATGCTGAAGCTTGTTTCTGTATATTCTCTTCTCAGAATTTCAATTTGAGAATCTTTCGCTGCCTTGTTTAAATTAGTCACCTTTTTTGCTGCTGCGACTTTGATTTTTATCTCTTTTTCACATTTTTTTATGTAAGAAGTATTTGATAGAATACTCTCTGTTTTTTGAAATTCGTCTTCAATGAACTTTATTAACTTGAAATTCAAAATCTTGTCGTAGTATTTGAATGTTAGTATACAAACAGCCAAAAATAGGATTATTGCACCTAATATTATGAGGCCAAATGGATCTGATTTTAATTGCATAATTGATAATGCTAACATAATCAGACCCGACCCGAAAAGATCTGGTTTATATAAGACTTCTCCTATGTTCTTTAAAAGGGCCAAAAGGGATTCTACAAGAAAACTTGTAATAAGTAAAAAAAAGAATTTTATGTTTGTCAGTATTTTCTTCATTTCGTTTCAGTTTTATGTCTTGCTTTCAACTTTACGTCCTTCTATTTGGGTAGACTTTGTAGAAAAACTTGCCTTTGCCTACTAATTAGTTATCTTTGTATTGATTATTATTTGAGATTTATGAAAGCAAAGAAACATGTTATAGTACTGGCGGTTTTAGCCATTTATGGCTTTGGTATGCCTTTGTACCAGTATGTGGTGAATGGGGCCCGTTTTAACGACCTTTTACTTACATGGGGTGTGATGGCTGTGATAATCGTGCTACTTTACCTCATTTATAGCAGGATGGAAAAATTGCGCGAAAAGCATCAAATGGAAGATGCGGCAAAGGAAATGGGAGAGGAGATTGACGATGATGATCCTGGAGAAGATGCTTTTCGTCTTCCTCCCGATAAAAAGTGAAAATAGGTCTGAACTCAACCTTATTTGTTCATATCTTCTTCAAACTTTCGCAAAGCAGCCAGATCGTGATAGATGCTGAAACGGGTGTCTGTCCAAATTAGGTCGGCTTCGTCCATGCCCATTTCTACTCGTAATTCTTCCATGCAGGCTAGGGCCTTCTTTTCGGAAAGGAAGCACGCACAAAGTTCAATGTCAGCGTCCCAACTGCATTTGTCGTTTTGGACGCTTAAGAATTTGTCGTCTTTTCTGATGCAGATGGCATGCAAGTCGCTATCTACACATCCGTTAATGTCAATTTTCATTGTTTTGTAATTTTTTACAAAAATAGCAACTTTATAGTTTTCACAAAACAATAGCCCCCGCTGAATGCTCAACGGGGGCTAATGCTTTTATTTGGGATTGTTTATTCCTGAACGTATACTTTGTTCATCTTAACATCCTTAACCGGACGGTCGCCAGGAGCAGTTTCCACTGCGGCAATCTTATCAACGATTTCAAGACCTTCAACAATTTCGCCGAAAACGGTGTATTCACCATCAAGGAATGGAGTTCCTCCAATTTCCTTGTAGATTTTCTTAACCTCGTCGTTCATCTTGCATTCTTCAGGGTGTGCGGCAACATAGTCTTCGCATTCCTTGACGAACTGGTTCTGCAAAGCCTGCAAACCTTCCTGGTCTTTATTGATCATCATAGACTTAATCTTGTCTATGTTGGCCTTCTTCAATTCGTTGAACTTACGCATCATAGCCTGGTTCTTCATGTTTTCTTCCATGCGTTCCAATTCCTTGTCGCTGTAGGTCTTGCCCTGTACAATATAGAACTGGCAGCCTGAACTCTTCTTTTCTGGGTTCACCTGGTCGCCCTGGCGTGCTGCAGAGAGAGCTCCCTTTTTGTGCATGAATTTAGGGTAGTTGAACTCGGCAGGAATCTGGTAACCAACGTCACCTGCACCTAACTGCTTGCCTGCAGGAGCGTTTTTTGAATCTGGGTCTCCTCCCTGAATCATAAATTCCTTAATGACACGGTGGAAAAGCAAGTCGTTATAAAAACCTTCCTTAACCAACTTCAAGAAGTTGTCGCGGTGCTGTGGAGTTTCGTTGTAAAGTTTAACCTTCATGGTGCCGTAGTCGGTTTCAATTACCACTACAGGCTCTTTAGCGTTACATGACATAAGTGTAAAGAGTAAAGTCGTTATTGTTATTAATTTCTTAATCATTTTTGCCTTCTTTTTAGTTTTTTACAAATTTAAGCGCTTTTTCTCTTTCTTTCGTATCAGTTGTTCATAATTTTTATTGAAGTTTCTTTTTGTTTTACTTCCTTTTTCAGTAATTTTGCACCGCTGTTGCGACCAGAATGGGCAGTGCGACCTTTTGGAATACAACGCAACTTATTTATAGTAAACAATTTTAAAGTATAATTCACAATGAAAAAAGACATTCAACCGAGCAATTATCGTCCGGTAGCATT
>JAKSKS010000085.1 GCA_024401615.1 Paludibacteraceae bacterium | reverse complement strand
CTTTGCGGATGTTGCCGCATAGTCGATTATTTTAAATTAAACGAAGTATTGTTATGAAACTGATAAATAAAAATAAGCGGTTGGTTGCATGCGTAGGCTTGCTCGCCCTGCTTTGTGGTTGTTGCCAATGCAGTGGCCAACCTGCACCTGTGCTGAACACTGATTTGCAACAAACAGAATTGGTGCCGCATATGGCTGAAGAAGCATCAGAGAATTTTGAGGAAAAAGACTTCTTGATTGACCCCGAAGGGACAACAATTGCCACACGCTTCATTAATAAAAATCCCAACTACGAAAGGCGTACCCCCGACGATTTCGGACAATGGCTTTTAGATTTGAAACTTTTCCCCGACGGGCATGTGACCAAGTACTTTGATGGAAGTGATAAGTATCAAGACCGCATTTGGGTAGGTGTGGCCGATATGGATTTGGTGGGCTATTTCAACAGGAATGGTAAGGAATATGCGGCAGACTTGCAGCAATGTGCCGATGCGTGTATGCGCTTGCGTGCAGAATACCTTTGGCAGACCAAACAATATGGGAAGATACATTTCAAAAGCTCTGCCGGTGAAGTTTTCCGCTATACAGAGTGGGTGGCTAAACATGGGAACGACTATAGTTATATAACATTCCGCAAGTATCTTTCCAAGGTTTTTGCTTTCTGCGGTACGCTTTCACTGTCACTAGAATTGAAAAAGGTGAAGATTACCGATGTGCGTCCGGGCGACTTGCTGATATTGGGCGGCAGTCCTGGACATGCCGTTATGGTTATGGACGTCTTGCACGAAAAGAATGGAGAGGGCTTGAAACTGATGTTCAGCCAAAGCTATATGCCTGCCCAGCAAATTGAAATTTTGTGTAACCGTTACGACAACGATTCTCCGTGGAAATTGTTGGAACATCCGCTTGAGGAGGTGATTATACCTACACCACAGTGGGACTTCGATTTGAGCAGAAAATCGTGCTTTATGCGTTGGACGGACGACTGAACTTTCTAAAACACACCATTCGATATTATCAGATAAAATGTTTTCATTGCTATCAATTTTTTCTGTGGCAATGAAATTTAAGGTCGAAAAATTGAATTTAATGTAAGTTTATTCTATATTTGTGAACTATTCTACAAACAATGTTGTTACATGTCTGCTATTATGGCATGATTGTTGAACAAGTGTTTGTAACAAACTTTATCATTGTTCAAATTATTTAAAACGACTAAAACACAATTAGCTATATGAAAAAGTTGTTCGTATCTCTTTTGATGGCTTTGTCTTTCGCTCCATCTTTTGCGGGTGATTATATGAAAGTTGCAGAGAAGTATGTTATTACCGAAGACTACCAGCGTTGCTACAATGTAAAGCCTGGTTATAGCCGTAAGGACAATACTCCTTGGACTCCATATTGTGGTAAAATTAACAACTTCTACTACGAAGAAGGTTATGAATACACCATCATGGTGGAACAATATGATTTGAACCAACCTGAAATGACAGTTACTAAAACTCTTGCTCGAGACAACTCTTCTTACTACAAGCGTTTGCAGCACAAGAAGGATTCTATTAAGGCTGCAAGAGCTGCTGCTGCTAAGGCTGGCAAGTAATTCAAATATAAGTTTAAACGGATAAAAAAGGAGGAAGCCTGTCTTTCTCCTTTTTTTATATACGGAGATGAAATTTTTACACTATCTTTTATTGCCTATTGTGGCTGTTACAATGTTGGCGACTTCGTGTGCCGACAACGAACACTTTGTGGTGAGTGGAACTCTAAATAGTTTTGAAGGTGGCACTGTTTATCTGGTGCGCGAGGGTATCGACAGCGTTGTTGTGTGCGATTCTGCGAAGTTTACCTCTGCAGGCAGTTTCAAATTGAAAGGCCCGCGCCGTAGCGCTCCTGAATTTTATTCGTTGCGCGTTGACTCTTTCTCGTTGTGGCTGGCTGTTGATTCGACCGAACGCATTGAAGTAACTGCCAACCGTAATTTGACTGACTGTAAAATTAAGGGCTCGGCTGAAAGCGAACAATTGTTGATGTGGCAGCAGTATATACGTAGTATGGAAGATAGTTTGGCACGCGTGATGGCTGTAGCAGGGGCCGACCGACGCCAGGTCGATTTGGCGCTGTTCAACATGGTGTCTGCTTATAAAGACTCGGCAAACGCCTTTATCCAGAAAAATGCCGCTTCTCCCGTCTCTTATTATCTTCTGTTTAAACGTGTTGCTTTGGGATTGCAACCGTTCGAACCTATGGCGGCAGAAGACTTTCACTCGTTTGCCGTGGTGGCTAACAAATGGAACAAACTCTACCCTGAAGATATGCGCTCGGCCTATTTGAAGGATTTGGTGCAAAATGTGCAGAAAGTAAGACAGAACGAGCGTTTCCAACAGGCTACTGCCGACACTCCTAAAACAGGATATCTCGACTTGGCTTATCCGAATGCGAAAGGCAATATGGTGAAACTTTCAAGTTTAAAGGGTAAAAATGTGCTGTTGGAGTTTTGCTATTTGGCGCAAATGTCTGACGAGGCTTTCCAAAAACTAAGAGAACTTCACGGAAAGTACCGAAACCGAGGTTTTGAAATTTATATGGTGACGTTCGACAAGAATTTGGAAATTTGGAAGCAGAAAGCGGCTTCTTTCCCTTGGATTGTGGTGCTCGACGCCCAGCAGTCTTCGGCCTTGACCTATAATTTCAAGAATGTGCCTACCAACTACTTTATTGCGAAAGACGGTAATATAGTGGGGCGTGACGTGCTGTTGTCGGAAGTGGAAGAATTCCTTAAGTCTCATTAATTTGCGTGTGTAATATGAAATACCGTGTTTTTATTCTTGCTTCGCTTGCTTTAGCCCTTTCTGCTTGTGGAGGTTCAAAAACAACCGACCAAACCGTTGCCGATTCGGTTGCAGTGCAATCAGCACCTGTAGATAGTGTGCCGAATGTTTCTGTTCCAGAAAATAGCGGCATTTATTATAAGAACGAACGCTTCCGTTTCTCGGTAACCGTTCCTTCGGACTTTGTCGCGCAACCTGATCCGGAAAATGGCGATGGCCGTTCGTTTAAGCGTAATGGTGCTACTATTATTGCCTATGCAAGTCATTGCGGGTCGTTCGATGAGGTGCTCGCGTTTGGCGGAAGTTCTACCGACACATATGTTACCCATAAAGACAATTGGGCGGTATGGTCGGGTGTGGAAGACGGCTTAGTCTATTATAAGAAAACAGTGTTTAACGACGGAAAGGCTTATTCGGTCTACTTCCAATATCCAGAAAGTGAGAAACAGGAGTTTGATGGAATCATAAAGTCCGTTCTCGATTCTTGGCAGACTGGTCTGCCAAGGGAGTAAAAGGCGAATGGTCAAAAACAAAAAGCGCCAAAACAACATTGTCGTTGCTTTGGCGCTCTTTTTTTTGTCTATCCGGAACGGTGTTTAACTCATATCGCCAGTAAGGAATTTGTATTTGTCGCTAGTCTCGAAATCTAAATCTTCAATCTGGTTGAAGAGGCTTTTCAAGGCTTCCAACTCTTCTTTCGAAGGGTTTGTCGGATTGTTTGCTGTAAGTTCCAAACGGTCGTTAAACTCTAAAATAAGGGTGTTGAGTTTGCCAAACTTTTCAATCAACTCTTCGCGGGTGGCTTTCTCCTCGTCGTTGTGTGGATTGAAGTCTTCTACCGATTCTTTGTATTCTAACATCAGTTCGGCCTCGGCGTGCGTGTAAAGGAGTTCGTCGGTGTCTTGAATCTCCATAAGCAATTCTTCTGTATTCATATTCTATATGGTATTGATTTTGGTTCCTTGGTTTCGTTGGAATGCAGACAATAAACATCCCTTTAACATACAACGCTTTGTATGCTATCTCTATTGCCTAAGTTAAGTAACTATTTGGATTTTTCCTATTCCTTCTTGCCGAATTTTTCGTCGAGCGGGAGAAGATAAGCAATTATAAAACCAGGAATGGTGCAAATGCACACCCAAATGAAAAAGTTGGAATAACCAATGTGCTCTTGTATCATACCCGCAACAAAACCAGGCAGCATCATGCCTAAAGCCATTAAACCAGTGCAAATGGCGTAGTAGGTTGTTTTGTATTGGCCGCGGGAGAAATAAATGAGGTAGAGGGTGAATGCCGTATAGCCAAAACCGTAGCCGAATTGCTCGATGCAAACTAAACTCGTAATTAGCACATAGTTCTCAGGTTGCACGTTGGCCATGAAAACATACGCCAGGTTTGGCACATTCATACTGAGAGCCATAGGGAAAAACCACTTCTTCAAACCGTCTCTCGATACTACGTAACCGCCAAGAATGCCGCCCAATGTAAGCGCTATGACGCCAAATGTGCCGTAAATGATACCGATATCTTTGGTGCTGAGACCTAATCCGCCGGCCTCGAGGCTGTCGAGCATAAACAGCGAGGACATTCTGCCGAGTTGTGCCTCGCCTAAACGGAACAACAGAATGAAGGCTAAAGCAAGGCCAAAACCTTTTTTAGTGATGAACTTGTAAAACGTGCGGAAGAAAATTTTGGCAATGTTGCTGTCGTGATGGGTTGCCGCAATGTCGCTTGCCGGTTTGGGTAAAGCGAAACCGTGGTAGATGCGCATTAAGCAGATGAGGGCACCCGCAATGAGGAATGTAGACGACCATGCCAAAGGAATGTTTGCAAACTTTTCCTCTAACAACCCTGCAATAAACAGCAAGGCTCCTTGCCCTATAATGATGCTGACACGGTAGAACGTGTTTCGGATACCGACATAGAAGCTTTGGTCGTGAGTAGAGAGCGACAAAATGTAGAAACCATCGGCCGCTGCGTCGTGTGTGGCACTGCTAAACGCTATCAGCCAGAATATGATCATACTGATGGAAAGGAAGTGGTTGACTCCCTCCATTAGTAAAAGACCGATGCTGGCAAAACCGGCTCCCATCAGCAGTTGCATGGCAAGTGTCCACCAGCGTTTGGTCTTGAACATGTCGATAAACGGACTCCAGAAGGGCTTGATAACCCATGGCAAATACAGCCAACTGGTGAAGTAGGTTGCGTCGGTGTTGTTAAAACCAAGTTTTTTGTAGAACACCACTGCCAAAGCGGTAATGATGACGTAAGGTAAACCTTCGGTTAAATATAGGGTAGGAACCCAATGGTAGGGCTTCTTGCTCGTTATTTCTTCTTGGTTGGGGCTGAACTCTTCTCCCGATGATGGCGCTCCAACCTCGATGTTTGTATCTGTATTTGTGGTTTGTTTATTATCTACCATAAGACTATGATTCCTATTCTGCAAAGTTATTCATTTTAAGGCAAACAAGTCTACAAATACGTTAGTTCTTCTTGCTTTTCGTACTAATTGTTTGCCAAAAAAATGATTTTTTAACAAATGAGGGGGCGAGACTCGTGTTTTAAACTGAAAAATCGGAGGGATTGTCGTATATTTGCAAAATATGTTGGACTGTCTGTTTTAAAAGACAGAACTATAAACTAAAGAAGGGATATATTTTTCATGAGTATGCAAACCTATAGTATCGGTTTAGATGCAGGTTCTACAACACTTAAATTAGTAGTTACAGATGCAAACGGAGATGTTGTGTATGCTGATTATCAGCGTCACCATGCAGATATTGCCCGTACACTTTCTGTCGCTTTGAAAACGTTGCAAGAGAAAATGGGCGATATTAACGTCCGTTTCCAAATTACCGGTTCGGCTGGTATGGGTTTGTCAGAACGTTATCATATTCCTTTCACTCAAGAAGTTGTTGCTGCTACTGAGGTTGTTGAACGTAAATTTCCTCAAGTCCGCACACTTATCGATATAGGTGGAGAAGATAGTAAAATTATTTTCTTCAACAAGAATATGCAGGCTGATATGCGTATGAATGGTAACTGTGCCGGTGGAACAGGCGCTTTTATCGACCAGATGGCTGCTATTCTTAATGTGTCGACTAATGAATTAAATACCCTTGCCGAAAACGCGGAGACTGTTTATCCTATCGCTTCACGTTGCGGCGTTTTCTCTAAAACAGATATTCAAAACCTTATTGCGCTGAATGTTAAGCGCGAAGACATTGCAATCTCTATCTTTAACGCTGTTGCAACGCAGGTGCTTTCTACCTTGTCTCGTGGTTGCGACATCATGCCAAAGGTTTTCTTGTGTGGTGGTCCGTTCGCTTTTATTCCAACCTTGAAAAACATTGTGAAGGAAAAGTTGAAGTTGAGCGACGAAGACGTTATTCTTGACGAACATGCGCAGGTTGTTCCGGCTTGGGGCGCCAGCCTTTCCGCTACAGATGAGAACGAGGTGAAACTTTTACACGAGTTCATTGAGTTCTTTGATCAACAACCTTCTGAGGGCGTGAGAAAACAGAGCGCTTTGCAGCCTTTGTTCAAAGACAATGCTGAATTTGAGGCTTGGAAATTAGAGAAAGAAAAACACGCTATCAAGAAAGTGGCGATGGCTGACCTCGATAGCGATGAATGCTATATTGGTATTGACTCCGGTTCTACAACCACCAAGGTTGTGGCAACCGACAAACACGATAATATTTTCTTCACGTTCTACCAAAAGAGTAGCGGTCGCCCGCTCGAAGTTGCCCAAGAAGGTTTGAAACAGCTTTATGCCGAAGCGAAGGCTGCTGGTCACGACCTTAAGGTGTTGGGTAGTTGCTCAATTGGTTATGGTGAGGACTTGATAAAGACTGCTTTTGGATTTGATTACGGTATGGTGGAAACCATAGCGCACTATACTGGCGCACGTAAGTTGAATCCGAATGTGTCGTTTATTCTCGATATCGGTGGCCAGGACATGAAGGCTATCTTTGTCGACAACGGTGCTATCAACCGTTTGGAAATCAACGAGGCATGCTCGTCTGGTTGCGGCTCGTTCATCGATAGTTTCGCAACTTCGCTGGGTTGTCCGTTGGGTGAGTTCGTAACACGCGCTTGCAAAAGTACCAATCCGTGCGATTTGGGTACCCGATGCACCGTGTTTATGAATTCAAAGGTAAAGCAGTCGTTGCGTGAGGGCGCACCTCTTGATGATATTTCAAGTGGCCTTGCCTATTCGGTGGTGAAGAACTGCCTCTATAAAGTGCTGAAATTGAAGACTGTGGACGAATTGGGTGAAAACATCGTCCTCCAGGGTGGCACAATGCGTAACTTGGCTGTTGTGCGTGCGTTCGAACTTTCTGTAGGCCGACCTGTTTCTGTCTCTAACTACCCAGAGTTGATGGGTGCTTATGGCGGTGCCTTGTATGCGAAGCGCATGAAGGAAAAAGAATGCTGTTCTGAACCACGTCCGTTGCTTGAACTTTGCGATTTAAAGGAATACACCACTAAACCTTTCCGTTGCGCGGGTTGTGAGAACAACTGCCGTGTGCTGAAAAATACGTTTGCCAACGGCAAAGTGTTCTATTCGGGCAATAAGTGCGAAAAGGTTTATACCAACAAGGGTGAAAAGAGCCGCATGGCTTTCAATATGAACCTCTTCAAGAACGAGGCGGTATTCCACAAGAACATCCGCATTGAGGCTGAACAAAAGCCTTACTTGACGATAGGTTTGCCTCGCGCATTGAATATGAACGAGGAATTCCAATTCTGGAATACTTTGTTTGTAAAATGCAATATCGACGTCGTCTTGTCTCAACGCTCGTCATACAAACTGTATGAACGTGGCTTGAATACAGTGATGGCCGATAATATATGTTTCCCTGCTAAATTGGCTCACGGACACATCTTCGATTTGATAGACAAGAAGGTGGATCGTCTGTTCTTCCCATATGTTATTTACGAAATGCAAGACCCTAACACCAACAACAGTTTCAACTGTCCGGTGGTGGCTGGTTATTCCGACGTTATCCGTAGTGCGATAAATCCGGAAGAAAAATATGGCATTCCGTTCGATTCTCCAGTCATTAACTTTAAAGATAATGACTTGCTGAAGGAACAGTGCAAGCGCTATTTGAAGGAGATTTTGGGTAAGAATTTCTCATCTAAAGTCTTTAAAGAGGCTTTCGCTGCGGCTGTTAAAGCACAAAACGACTATATCAAAGGACTGCAAGACAAGGCCCAACATTTGTTGGAATCGGCTCGAAAGGAGGGCCGTATGCTCATCTTGTTGGCCGGACGCCCATATCATACCGATTCTTTGGTTCAACA
Source organism: Paludibacteraceae bacterium (assembly GCA_024401615.1). GTDB lineage: Bacteria > Bacteroidota > Bacteroidia > Bacteroidales > Paludibacteraceae > Physcocola. Next base: position 2,501 of record JAKSKS010000085.1, on the reverse strand, counting down.
CAAGGTGTCTGAAATTATCACACAGTTCGGTGTAGATGTGATTACGGAAGACGTAATCCGCCGTGAAGATTGTGGTGGATTGAAGGATGTAAACATAATTCCACAGTGGACTTATGTGAACCGTGTTGTGAAAGCTGCCCAGTGGGTGGCCGAGAACAATGTAGATAACGTTTATTATGTGCAACTCACATCTTTTGGATGTGGACCTGATGCATTCGTTCTCGACGAAGTGAGCGATATTTTGCGCCGTGCGCACAAGACGCATACTATTTTGAAGGTGGACGATGTGAATAATGCGGGTTCTTTAAAACTCCGTATTCGTTCCCTCATAGAAAGTTTGAAATTCCAAGATGCAGAGAAACGTGAGGCGCTGCCTTTCGTTACAACCTCTGCATATACTGCTGCCGATAAAGGAAAAACAATACTTGTTCCTTTCTTTAACGACTATGTTTCTCCATTTGTTCCTGTAGTTTTCAACCTAATGGGCGAAAAAGCAGAAAACTTGGAACCTAGCGACAGATTGTCGGCAGAATATGGTCTGCAATATGCAAACAACGAAATTTGTTATCCTGCAACATTGGTTGTGGGCGACTGCATCAAGGCTCTAAATTCTGGTAAGTACGATTTGGACAAAGTGGTGTTTGCCATCACCCAAACCGGAGGTCAGTGTCGTGCTACAAACTACATTGCACTGATGAAGAAGGCTTTGGTTGCTGCTGGTTATCCGAATGTGCCAGTTATTTCGTTGTCTATTATGAATACGATTAACGAACAACCAGGATTCCAACCTAAGGTGAAGAAAGCGGCTAAAGCTGCTATTCACGTTGTTTATTTTGGTGACGCATTGGCTAAAATTTACTATGCGGCCGCTGTTCGTGAAAAAGTTAAAGGAGAAGCAAGAAAACTACGCGATACTTATATTCAGCGTGCTGTTCAACTGGTTGCCGAAAATAAGAGCTCTAAATTGGTTGATTTGATTAAGGAAGCTGCTGAAAAGTTCGAGTCTATTATCGAAAAGCGTCGTGTTCCGCGTATTGGTGTGGTAGGCGAAATATTCATCAAGTACAACAGTTATGGACACCAGTATGTGGTCGACTGGTTGGTTAACCACGGTATTGAACCGGTTATTCCACCACTTTCTGAATTCTTTACACAGTACTTCCCTAATGCAAAGTTCAATAGTAAGGTGAACTTGGATGAAAAGATTTCGCTTAAAACGAAGTTTATGCAGCTGTTTGGTGAGAAGATGTTGAACCACATTGGCAAGAAAATTGACAAAGCCGCTTCTGCGTTTTCTTACTACGAACCATTAGAAAATATCCATAAGAGTGCTGAAAAAGCAACAAAAATAGTAAATTTGGCTGCACAGTTTGGTGAAGGTTGGTTGATTCCTGCTGAATTTGCCTCTTTTGCCGAACAAGGAATTCGTGCTGCTATCAGTTTACAGCCGTTTGGCTGTATAGCAAACCACATTGTGGCTAAAGGTATTGAGAAACGTGTGAAGGATTTGTATCCAGACCTCAATTTGCTTTATCTTGACTTCGATGGTGGTGTGAGTGAAGTGAATGTGCAGAACCGTATGCACTTTATCGCTCGACAGGTGCAAAAAATGGACCTATAATTCAAGAATTTAGAATCTAAATTCGAAAACTGACTAACTGCAATTATATGTTTATTGTTACCCTATTTATTAGGGTGGCATTTGGTGTATCTATTAAGGTATGGTGAAATTTTATGTGGCGCTATTAGCGCTTTTTACTACAATTCAGGCATTCGGTCAGTCGCTTACGATGGTCGATTTGACGCGAATATACCATATGTCTCCTGAGGCCCTGCCTGCGTTTATGCGCGAAAAAGGTTGGGATGGAAACACGACTGTTATTGACGGTGATGCTTACGATATGAGTTGGCAGTACAACAACGCCGAAGATATTGTTGTGAAACAAAGTGCCGATGGCCGTAAGTTCGTTTCCTACCGTTTGCACCGCCAGGAAGACATTGATGCCTATCGTGCTGAAAAAATCAATTTCGACCGTTTCGAACAACTCCCTTCCAATAAAAAGAATGTGGAAATATACCGCCATAAGTTTATTATGCAGATGTTGACCACTAACACCACTAAGGGGACTCTAACTATCAGATACGAATATCATTCCGATGCAGACTTCTGGAACCGCCTGATAGACGAAAACTCGAAAGAAGACACTTATGCGGTGGGCACCTTCTTGCCGAGTGAGGGTGGTGTGATTATTGGTTTGTCTCCCGATAGTTCTGAGGCCTATATTGTTGCCATGGAAGATATGAAACACGGTAACGGTTGCAGTTGGAGTTCTAAAAAAGACGACGTGGAGGGTTGTTTCAATTCTAACATGTGGAACAAGGCCAATTATGATTTTGCGGGTATGGCAAACTCTAAAGCCGTTTACAAATATGTGGTAAACAACAAGGAAATGCAAACCCGCGCAGTGCAACTTGCGTGCGATTATAGGGGCGGAAGACAC
>JAKSKS010000084.1 GCA_024401615.1 Paludibacteraceae bacterium | reverse complement strand
CTGCTTTTAACAATTGTAATGAAAGGCTTAGAGTCCTAATGGAGCAGAAGGGATTTTATAATTCGTCTGCCGATTTTCAGAAATACATTGAGGTAAATGGAAAGACTGTTACCGTGAAAGAGGGTGTTCGCTACATACCTGAAAAGGCTTTCGAAAAAGCGTTGTATGAAAAGGTGGTGCTTCCTAATTCGTTGAAAGGTATCCGCTCGTTTGCATTTTGTGGTAGTAAACTGAAAAGTCTTTATCTGCCTGAAAGTGTTGTGGAACTGGATTATATGGCATTTGCAGAGTGTCCAAATTTGAAAGAGGTAGTCCTGCCAAATAACATAACAAAGATGGAATCACGGATATTTGCCGAGTGTGAAAACCTTGAAACCGTATCTTTTTGCGAAAACTTGTCAATTGTGCCTTCCCGATGTTTTGACGGGTGTAAGAACTTGAAGACAGTGAATCTGGGCTCTAATGTTCAACGGATTAGCGTTTTCGCCTTTCATAACTGTTACCGTCTCTCTTCTGTTAACATACCTACTCAGTGTGCGGTAGATACAGATGCGTTTGTAAACTGTTATTCTTTCTTTCCCGATCCATCTCTGCCGGCGTATGGCTTTCGTAATTGTGACCGACCTGCAGCAGGTTGGAATGTTATTCTAGAGGAGAGTATTACTATGGTTCTGGAAGTGACTCGTTCCTTTTTCTCGAAGACCTTGGGATGGATACTATTAGGCTTGATGGTTGCTGTTTATGTCAGTCTTTTCTTCCTAAAGAAGCATAAATTTACGCCATTCATAAAAGCAACAATTATTGTTATAGTGTCTCTTCTCGCTTTTCTGGTTAGTTCCATCTTCATTTGTCAAGGAAAGAATCCAATAGCAATACTTTTCTTCACCGTTTTCTTTTCAGCTTTAGGAAGTTTTCTTTGTTTGCGAAATTGCAGGATGAGTCTTGGCATTTTATTGGCTTTGTTGTGTATTTCAGAACTGCTTTATTTGTTTCTTTTGTGGTTAAGCCCATTTTTCAGTTACAGAGGGTGAATATTTGTTTGTCCACCCAATAAACTGAATTGAATGGTGGTGATTTATTGAAACTAAAATAAAAGGGCTCAGAAAATCTTTTTATATCTTTGTTTATTAACATAAACCGCACATTAATTGTGTGTAAAGGAATAAAAGGAATATATGGCACAAGAACAAACTGGTATTAGGGAAAGGCAAAGGGTTGACCTGAAAGAACCCCGACGCTATAAGGTGATTATGCATAACGACGATTTCACTTCTATGGATTTCGTGGTCATGGTCCTACGCACGGTATTTTCTAAATCGGAGGCTGATGCGGAGAAGATTATGTTAGCTATTCATAAGTCGGGTCAGGCTGTAGTGGGTATTTATTCGCTCGATGTCGCTAAAACAAAAGTTATGAAGGCTACCCAACTGGCTCGAGAAAACAAATTCCCTTTAAAAGTGACTTATTCCCCTGAAAACTAATTATAGATATGGAAAGAACATTTTGGGCCTCTAAGGCCTTAAACGAGGCTGTTCAATCGGTTCAAGAACTCCGACTTGAATTGCTCACTCCAGAAGCCTTCATTTTGTTCGGATTGTGCGAACAAGATTTCTTTATTGAGGCTTTAGCCGATTCTGGCGCTGATGCAGAGGATTTTAGACATGAATTAGAAATCTATGTTAAGGATGCGGAGCGCATTCCCGAAGATCAACCTTACAACTTAGAGGCGTCTGCGCAGATGATTGACATCTTGCAGGCTTCTAACGAACAGGCTATACATTCATCTGCCGAAGCGGTCGATGTTCCTCATTTTGTGCAGGCTATTATGCAGTTGCCCGATTCTTGGGCGGCTTATCTTATTCGTAAGCATATTGCTTGCGACGAGGCTGAATTCCTTAACAACCTTATTGATTGTTACGACTGCGTCGATGGCGAGATGGACGCTGATGAAGATGGCGAAAACCGAAAGGAACCTTGGCGCAACTTCGTAGTTTGCATCAACGACCTTCTGAAGGACCATAACCCGCTAATTGGCCGAAATGCCGAGTTGGAACGAACAATCCAGGTGCTCTGCCGTAAGGAAAAAAATAATCCGTTGCATGTGGGTGAACCTGGGGTGGGTAAAACCGCTCTCGTTTACGGTCTTGCCGAACGTATCGAAAAGGGCGATGTGCCGCCTCGTTTGGAAGGCTTCCATATCTACAGCCTCGATTTGGGTGGATTGTTGGCCGGTGCGCAGTTCCGTGGTGACTTTGAAAAGCGAATCAAGTCAATTATGGACGGCATCTTGAAGGAAGGCAAAGCAATAGTCTATATTGACGAAATTCACAACCTTATTGGTGCTGGCCGTACTGGCGACGGCTCTATGGATGCCTCTAACATGCTGAAACCATACCTTGAAGGTGGTGATATCCGCTTTATTGGTAGCACTACATATCAAGAATATAACCGGTATTTTGCTAAAAGCAAGGGCATCGTACGCCGTTTCCAGCAGATTGATGTGTTAGAACCTTCGCAAGAAGAAACTATCAAGATTTTGGAAGGTCTGCGTGCAAAATACGAAGACTACCATAATGTGCGTTATGCCGATGGGGTTATCGAGTATGCAGTTGAAATGAGTGCTAAATACATCAACGACCGCTTCTTGCCCGATAAGGCTATCGACCTTATTGACGAGTCGGGTGCTTATCTCGAAATGCATCCGGTTGCTGGCGTTGAACAACAGGTGGTGGGTAAAGAACTGATATCTGATGTGTTGGCCCGTGTTTGCAAAGTTGACTCTATGGCGCTACACGCCGACGACGACAATGCGGCATTAGAACATTTGGAAGATAAAATCTCAAGTCAGATTTATGGTCAGCCCGATGCGGTCCGCCAGGTGGTCGAGGCTGTGCAGATGGGAAAGGCTGGTTTGTTGGAAGATGGCAAACCAATCGCTTCTTTGCTTTTTGTTGGTCCTACCGGTGTGGGTAAAACTGAGGTGACCCGCGTCTTGGCGCAAGAGTTGGGACTTGAATTGGTCCGTTTCGATATGAGTGAATACACTGAAAAGCATACCGTGGCCAAACTGATAGGTTCGCCTGCCGGTTATGTGGGCTATGAGGATGGTGGACTGTTGACTGATGCTATTCGTAAAACGCCACATTGTGTGTTGCTTTTAGACGAAATAGAAAAGGCACATAGCGATATCTACAATGTTCTGTTGCAGGTGATGGACTATGCCCGTCTGACCGATAATAAAGGCCAAAAGGCTGACTTTAGAAATGTGATTCTGGTGATGACTTCAAATGCCGGTGCGCAATATGCGTCGCAAGCGTCTGTTGGTTTTGCTTCTAAAGTAACCGCAGGCGAGGCAATGCTGGCACAAGTGAAGAAAACCTTTAAACCCGAATTCTTGAATCGCCTTTCGGGAACCGTTGTCTTTAACGATATGGATAAGACGATGGCCAATCTTATTTTAGATAAGAAACTCCGTCAGTTGGCCGAGCGATTGGCAGCAAAAAATGTCACTCTTGAACTTACTGAACCTGCACGCGACTTTTTGTTGGAAAAAGGTTTTGTGCCGCAGTACGGAGCGCGTGAAATGGACCGCGTAATCCGCCAACAGCTCAATCCGTTGTTGATGCGCGAAATACTCTTCGGTTCGCTGAAGGAAGGTGGCAATGTAGAAATTGACTTTGTTGGCGACAAGCTGACTGTCAAAAAATAGCCGTTTTTTATGGTTTTGAAAAAAGGAGGTTTGGTAAACCTCCTTTTTTGTTGTAACTTTATGAAGTTTTTATACATTCTTAGTTAACTTTACACAATTCTTTTATTTAGTTATGACAAAATTACAATCTCTATTCGGTGCTGCTTTGTGTGGCCTTTTGGCTGTTTCTTGTACCCAGCAAGGCAGTAATGGCCAAATGGAAAAGTTGGCTGCCGAACAACAAATCAACAAAACTCATTATACATATCCAATGGGTTCTCCTGTTGCTGAACACGGAGCTTTGATGGTGAAAGGACTACAGTTGTGTGACGCTTCTGGCGAACCTGTCCAGTTGGCTGGTTTCAGCACTATGGGCTGGCAATGGTGTGCCGACTGCTATACACAAGAATCATTAATGAACTTGGTTAGCAACTGGCATATCAACGTCCTTCGTTTGGCTATGTATGTTGAAGAAGGTGGTTACAACGCCAAGCCTAATTATTCTCGTGAGATGATGTGCAAACTTGTTGACCTTTGTGGTGAAATGGGTATTTATTGCATTGTTGACTGGCACATCCTTACACCAGGTAATCCGGAATCTCCAATTTACGCCGACGCTGCTCCTTTCTTGTCGTATATGGCAAAGAAGTACGCTGGCGCTCCTCACGTTATATTCGAAATTTGTAACGAACCAAACGGCAATGATGCAACTTGGGAAGTTATCAGCCAATATGCCAACAGGGTTATCCCTCAAATCTATGCTCCTTACGACAGCATTGGCGCACAGCATCCGCTCATTATTTGCGGTACTCCGCAGTGGGACCAGTTGGTTGATGCGTGTCTTGTTGAAGGACGCTACCAGGGCAACGAACTCGATTTGATTGACTTGCCTGCTAAAGACCAGCGTTTGAAGTTCGACAACTTGATGTATACCTTCCACTTCTATTCTGGTTCGCACAACGAAGGTGGGCCGAAGAATGGCGTGCCTGACTATTACAACCTCTACAAGTACATGTACAATGTTTTGGGTAAATTGCCAGTCTTCTGTTCTGAGTTTGGTTTGACCAATGCCGATGGTGATGGCGATATCGATCCAGACCGTACCGACAAATGGTTGTTGATGCTTTCAGGAGAGAACGCTGGTAAGCAGAAGGTTAGTTTCTGTAACTGGAGTTACTCTGACAAGGATGAGAAGAGTGCCGCCTTGTTGCCTTACTCTTGTAAGAACGGCAAGTGGAACAATGCCACCCCAAGTGGCGACTACGTTCGCCGTGTGTTCAATGTTGTGAACAACGATGTGCGCGACACTACAGTGTTAAAACCGTCCAACCTCTACAAACCAAAACAGTAATTTCTTTTCTCGAAATTGATATAAAGCCGTGTCTTTTAGTAAAAGATGCGGCTTTTTCTTTTGTGTGGCGCCTATTATGGCTTTGACCTCAATTTTTTTTGCTAACTTAGCGGGTTGATTTATTTAAAATAAAATACTAACTAATTTCAATACATGGAAAATAATCAAAAACTCTCTGTCTTAGAGAAGTGCGCCTATGGCGCGGGCGATTTGGCATGTAACCTCTTCTGGGGTCTTATCTGTATCGCCACCGCATTCTATACTGAATATTTCGGTATGGAAGCTGCTGCAGTTGGTACAATGGTACTTGTAGTATCTATTATCGACATCGCTTTCGACGTTATTATCGGTGCAATTGCTGACCGTAAGAACACTCGTTGGGGCCGTTTCCGCCCTTGGATCCTCTTTGGTGTGGTTCCTTTCTGTGTTATCGGTTTCTTCACTTTCTATACTCCTGCATTCAGCGAGCCAGTTAAGATTGTTTACGCTTATGTAACTTTCTTGCTTTGCCGTTTGATGTACTCTATCGTTAATGTTCCTTATGGTGCTTTGATGGGTGTTATTTCTGCTGACCCTGCAGAACGAACCTCTGTTTCTGCTTACCGTAACATTGGTGCTCAGATTGGTTGCTTGTGCAGTTATGGTTTCGTCTTCACCATCGTTGCTACTTTCAAGGAGGCTCTTGGTTGCTCTGGACAGGCTGCTTTCTCTTGGACTGCTTTTATGTATGCGGTAGCTGCATTTATTCTTTTGATGTGTACATTCTTGTTCACCCGCGAGCGTGTTGAACCTGTTAAGAAGGAACAGACTAACTTGAAGGATGATGTTAAGGACTTGACTCAGAACAAACCTTGGATTGCTTTGTCGGTTGCCGGTATCGCAATGTTGTTCTTTGTTTTCGTTCACAATGGCTTGATTCCTTACTACGCAAAGTATTGTGTTGCCGACATGGATGCAAATGGCAACCCTGTTGTTAACGGCACTTTGTTTGGTTTCGAGTTGAACTGGGAGTGGGTTTCTACTTTGTTGCTCAGCTCTGGCTCAATCTTCACTATTTTGGGTACTATGATGATTCAGAGTGTTGTGGGTAAGTTCGGTAAGAAGAAGACTTGGATGGGCTGCTTCGTTTTGGCTTCAATCCTTTCATTAGGCTTCTTGGTTGTTGATAAGAACAATATCGGTCTTATCATCATCATGAACATCCTCTTCACTTTGTCTATCGGCCCTTCTGGCTACATCATGTGGAGTATGTATGCTGACGTTGCTGACAACGCCGAAGTTGAAACTGGCCGCCGTGCTACTGGTTTGATTTATTCTTCTGCAACTATGGCTCAGAAACTTGGTCAGGCTTTGGCTAACTCAATCCCAGCATTCGCATTGGCTGCTATCGGTTTCGTTGCTAACACTTCTCTCAGCGCTGAAACTATCGGTTCTTTGAAGTATATCTTCGCTGGCCTTCCATTGCTTGGCTCTGCAATCGGTATTGCTGCTTTGGTATTCTACAAGATTGACGAAGAACTCATCGAAAAGAACTCTAAGATTCTTGAGGAACGCCGTAAGGCAAACGGTGGTGCTGAATAATCCCGTCTTTCATATTAATAAATTAAGCCCAATCGGAAACGATTGGGCTTTTTCATTTTGCTTTTTCTTTGTGTTTGCATACCTTTGTAATGGTGGGCGCATAACACCCATGCATTTATGTTAGATATAAAATAATAACTTTCAAAAATGGATTTGATAGAAAGCATGGAAGCGCGTGCAAAAGCAAATTTGCAGCGCATTGTTTTGCCAGAAGGTACTGAAGAGAGAACTCTTAAGGCCGCTGACATCGTAGCAGAAAAGGGTACTGCTAAAGTTATAGTTTTGGGCGATAAGGCTAAAATCGCTGCTATGGCTTCTGAATTTGGATTGAAGAATATGGATAAAATCACCATTATCGATCCTGCTAATAACCCTGACTCTCAAAAATACATCGATCTTTTGGTACAACTTCGCCAGAAGAAGGGTATGACTGTTGAACAGGCTACCGAATTGGTTAAGAATCCGCTTTATCTTTCTTGCCTTATGATTAAGGCTGGTGATGCTGACGGTGAAGTTAGTGGCGCTGGTAGTCCTACTGGCGATACTCTTCGTCCTGCATTCCAGATTATTAAGACTCAACCAGGCGTTTCTTGCGTTTCAGGTGCTTTCTTGATGATTTTGAAGGACAATACATATGGTTGCGACGGTAAGATGATTTTTGCTGACTGTGCTGCAACTCCAAACCCAGATGCTGACCAGTTGGCTCAGATTGCTGTTTGCAGCGCTAAGTCTGCTACCGACGTGTTTGGCTTCGATGAGGCTCGCGTGGCTATGCTCAGCTTCTCAACTAAGGGTAGTGCTAAGCACGAAATGGTCGATAAGGTGGTTGAAGCAACTGCAAAGGCGCACGAAATGGCTCCTGAACTCAAACTCGACGGCGAACTTCAGGCCGATGCCGCCCTCGTTCCAAAGGTGGCTGCTCTTAAGGCTCCAGAAAGCAAGGTGGCTGGTACTGCAAACGTATTGGTATTCCCTGACTTGAATACCGGTAACATTTCTTACAAGTTGGTGCAGCGTTTGGCTGGTGCTACTGCTCTTGGTCCATTCTTGCAGGGCTTGGCTGCTCCAGTTAACGACCTGTCTCGTGGTTGCTCTGTCGATGATATCGTTAAGACTGTTGCTATTACCGCTTGTCAGGCTATTGCAGGTAAAAAGTAAATCTTTTTTCAAGATATTTTTTAAGGAGCAGGGCTGTCGTCTTGCTCCTTTTTTATGCTCTTGCCTTCCAATTTGCTCTAATTTGTTAATTTGTTCTATCAATTTATATTTATTGGTGGCTGTCTTCATTGAAAATTCCGCCAAACTCTCTAATTTTGCAACTTGAAGACAAACAGATTGATTTCTTCTTTAACTCGATAATTCTTTATTAAAAATCCTATATGAAAGTTTTAGTACTAAACTGCGGTAGTTCTTCAATCAAGTTTAAGTTGATTGATATGCCTGCTAACAATGTCCTTGAGTCTGGAACCCTCGAAAAGTTGGGCTTGGCCGATAGCTTTATTAAGTTCCAGAAAGGTAGCGATGCTAAGGTTCAAATCGACAAGAAGATTGAAAATCACTTGGAAGGTATTCACCTTATCTTTGATGTAATCACTGGTAAGGAAACTGGTGTTCTTGGCTCTTTGGCTGAACTCGATGCAGTTGGACACCGTGTTGTGCATGGTGGTGAAAAGTTTGCAAGCAGCGTCCTTATTGATGCTGATGTTATTAAGCAGATTGAAGATTGTAAGAAGTTGGCTCCTCTCCACAATGGTCCTAACTTGACTGGTATTGAGGCTGTTTCTAAACTTCTTCCTAATATTCCACAGGTTGCGGTATTCGACACTGCATTCCACCAGAGCATTCCTGATTATGCTTTCATGTATGCTCTTCCTTATGATCTTTACAAGAACGACGGTATCCGCCGTTATGGTTTCCACGGAACCAGCCACCGTTATGTGTCTGGTAAGGCTATCGAAAAGTTGGGTAAGAAGGAATCTAAGATTATTACTTGCCACATTGGTAATGGTGGCTCTATATCAGCCATCCTTAACGGTAAGTCAATCGACACCTCAATGGGTCTTACTCCGCTCGAAGGTTTGGTTATGGGTACACGTTGTGGTGACCTCGACCCTGCTGCTGTTACTTTCTTGCAGGAAAGCAAGGGCTGGGATGTTAAGGAAACTAACAATGTTTTGAATAAGAAGAGTGGTTTGGCTGGTTTGTCTGGCGTTTCTTCTGATATGCGTGATATTGAAGCTGCTTGCCAGGCTGGCAACAAACAGGCTTTGTTGGCTGTTGAAATGTTCGTATACCGTATTAAGAAGTACATTGGTTCTTATGCTGCTGCCCTCAATGGCGTTGACGCTATTGTGTTCACTGGCGGTATGGGTGAAAACCAGGTTAACATCCGTAAGAACATCTGCGCTAACATGGATTATCTTGGCATCGAAGTTGACGACCAGAAGAATGCTGATCTTCGCAAGAACGGTGGTGAGGGTGACATCTCTAAAGACGGTTCTAAGGTAAGACTTTACGTTATTCCTACTGACGAAGAGTATATGATTGCGCTCGACACTTTGAATATCGTGTCTAAGCTCTAATCATAGACTTTATATAAAGTTAAGAGGGTGTATCATGACAATTTTAGTTATGGTACACCCTCATTGTTTTTGTAGTATTAACAGATGTTTTGTCCGCTGCACTCTATCGTGCCCAAAATGTGGGTCAGGACATCTGGACATAGTGGGGTGGTGTTGTATGGTGTCAACAGTCTAACAGAGTTGTCCTTGTTGGGCTACCGCTTATGTGAAACGGAAGTTTTTTTGCAGGCTTTCAATTGTGTCCGGTCCACAGCAAAGAGAATGTAACGAGGAAAATGGATACAATTGTACCTATTGAAACGGCTGTAAGCAGCATTGCAGTTTTAAAAGGGAAGAATATCGAGAACAGTCCCCCGATGACCAATATAGCGATTACACCAGCCTTGGCATCTGAAGGACAATCGCAAGTCCCAACATAGACTAATAATGCAAGTAGCACTGCAATGTTGACATAAGACACAATGTTAACAAACTGCGGAGAAATACCCTTGAAGTGAAGGATGAGAGTCACAAAATCGACTAAATAAGCAATTAAGAATAATACTGGAGCCATAAGTTATTAATTTATGTTGAACATTTGATTTGTACACAGCAAAATTAACTACCATAGTCAGTCAAATAAAGAGCAAACTTTCTCTAAAAGTGAGCAGTTCGGCATAAAATCGGGTTGTAATTTAATAATAGCGGAATCCTTTTGGTTTGTGTCCTTCAAAATTAAGGCTATTTGAATGCGCTTGTTTTACGCAAAAAGGTTAAATTCAGTCATAAATTGACTGGTATGAAGAAGTTATTTTTGATTTTGACGATGTTTTCGTACGCTGTGTGCGCATTTTCGTTCGAAACCGATTGTAAGTGTGACTGCCACGAGATAGGCGGTGTGAGGTGCTCAAAATGTAGTTCTTTTCACGATGATGATGAATGCCGTTGCCATTGCCACAAAGAAATGAATGCCAAACATTGCAGTGATTGCTTCTATTGGCATAACGATGTGGCACAATATGGTGTGGAAAATGCGGTGGAACTTAGGAAACGGAAGCGTCAATTGTCGCCTTCCGCACACTGCCAGGGGAAGAATACGACACGTCACCCAAAAAACGTAGTACTTCAGCACATCCGATTGGTCGGTGATGCTATACGGTGTGGTTTGCACTGCTGTGTGCCGCCAAACTAACCTAATTCGGAGGCTGCTCTTCGTTGGATCGTCCTTAGCGTTAACCCCCGCCTTTTGATGCTATTAGTAAAGGGCATAAAAAAAGCAACACTAAAAGTGTTGCTTTTTTATGTTATGTCTGTTTTGTTATTAGCGGCAGAACTTCTTAACCTTACACCATGAGTAACCAATCATAGCGCTGTGTGAACCAGAGTTGTGACGGTTGAGTGCGGTCAAACCTAAAGTGTAGGCATAACCAAGGTGGAAGCCCTTGTAGTTGATACCACCCATAGGCGAGAATTCCAACGGATTGCTGTTGCCTGAGTCAAGAGTGTGGCGGTAAGCCAACTGCAACCAGTAAGAGAAGTCTGGAT
>JAKSKS010000083.1 GCA_024401615.1 Paludibacteraceae bacterium | reverse complement strand
AAAGCACTTGTTGCCTCTACCGCAAAAAGTGACAAAAGGTACTTCAACAATAAAGAAATCAGCGGTGAAACAAAATCGACCCTAAAAAGCACAAACAATGGCACTTACGCTGTTGAAATGATACTTGCCGACGGTTCAAAAACCAGACTCGACGTGTGCGTGACAATTGGCACCGACGGCGTCATAAGGAAAGTATACCTTATCGGCGACTCTACCGTATGTGAATATAAGGACAGCCAATACCCAATGACTGGTTGGGGTATGGTTTTGAAATACTTCTTCAACAACAACATCCAATTCATCAACCACGCCATTGGCGGACGCAGTTCCCGCAGTTTCAGAGAACAGGGTCGCTGGGCTACCGTTTTGAAAGCCCTCGCACCTGGCGACTTCGTATTCATCCAGTTCGGTCACAACGACCGCGACACCAAACCAGAGAGATACACCTCTGTTGCAGACTACAAAATGCGATTAGACTCGTTCATTACCGAAGCGAGAGCAAAAGGCGCTATTCCGGTAATGGTTTCTCCAATGGTGATGAACGCATGGAAAAACGGTGAAATGAGAAACGTTTTCACAGAAAGCGGCAATGACTACCGTGGTGCGATGGCAGATGTCGCAAAAAAACGCAATTGTCCGTTTGTTGACTTGAACATGCTTTCATACAACTACTTCAAGCAATTTAACAGCGACTACCTGGCACGTTTCTACTACAACAACTACGCGGCAGGTGAATATGCCAATTACCCTAACGGAAACAGCGACAACACCCACTTCCAAGAAATGGGAGCAATCACCCTCTGCAGTTTTATTGCCGACGCTTTGAAACAGATTGACGATCCTTACACCAAGGCATTGGTCAACTATATGAAGCCTACTTACCAACTCACAGTAGAGGCAAACATCGCTAATCCGGGTTCCATCAGCCAGTCAATCAAGTTGGCAGAAGGCACACCAGTTACAGTAAAAGTGCTTCCTGCATCTGGCAAGACTTTTGAAAATTGGAACAACAACGGAACAAACAGTTCAACCAAGACCCTCTACCGCTTTACAATGCCCGCAAAGGCAGCCAAACTCACCGCAATTTTCAAAGGCGGAACAGCAGTACAGGAAAACACACCAGACGTGTTTGAAGCAGGCGACAAAAAAGTGGCTTACTTTACCGACCCTTCCGATGAGACCTACAGCAACGACAACATTCTGCCAATGTTGAAAAAGACCAAAGGCCTCTTCGTGGAAGAATTCGACGCCCAAAATGCGAAGTTCGATCTTTCCAGTTTCGATGTTGTTGTCATCAGCGAAGTTGTCCCTTCAACAGCCGCAGCAATAGCGCAACTCCAGAAAATGGAAAAACCAACACTCAATATGAAGGTTCACGCCTACAAAAACGCAACTGGCGCTTGGAAATGGGCTACCACCGGATTCGGAGACAACACCCAGCAAAAAGCCATCACTGTCAACGCTGAAAAAGTCAACCACCCCATCTTTAAGAATCTTGAACTATCAGCCGACAATGAAATTGAGTTGCTGAAAAACATCGACACAAAGGGACTCACCTATATGAATGCCGACGGTTTTATTGATGTTGAAGGCAATGTGATAGAACTTGCCTCTATTTCAGGACTTGAACAGACCAATATTCTCGAAATGAGAGCGGGGACCACCATAAACGGTGTTACTATCCAAAACAAGATGCTACAGATTGGCATCAACTCAAGTTCATACGGAAATTTGACTCAAACGGCAGAGAACCTCATTGTAAACAGCGTTTTCTACCTGATGGAACCAGAAGAGTCTGCCCATAACGAAAACACAAGCAACGACAACGCATATGCTATGGTGATGAACGCAAATGGCGAGTTGACAGTATTCGGCACTTACAACGAAACGACCCCTCTTGTAATTGTCAACTCCGCAGGCATTGTAATTGCCCAGTTGTACCTACAGCCAAACATTCCTAACCAGACGTTCGACTTGTCGAGCCTACCTAAAGGAATTTATATTTATAGAACTAATCATACATACAATAAAATACTCAAAAGATAGAAACATAACTTCATTTACACCTATCCCAATGTAATGTAACAACGCGGCTTTAACTATGTTATAGGGGCCTCCTAACGGAGGTCCCTATTTTTTTATGCCAAAAAAACTTTATATTCAAAATTCTGCTATATTTACAAGTTGCAAGATTATTGGAAACTAAACACACTGGCAAACTACAATACGAATGAACAAAATCATATTCTATATAATTCTGATTTTCAACATCTTCATTTGTGCTTTCCGTACAAATGCAGGACAATATGTCTTCTCGCATTTTTCAACAAGAGAAGGCCTATCGAGCAACCATGTTCACGACATAACCCAAGACAAAAACGGTTTTATATGGATAGCCACCCACTACGGCATCTGCCGATTTAACGGGACTTCCTTCCATAATTTTCTTGCGAACGACTATCCGTCTATGTTCCGTAACGACATCTACCACTCTTTCTTGATGAAGAATGGAGACGTTGCCTTCGGCAGTTCAAAAGGCACACTTGTATCGTATAATAACCGATTCGACAACTTTTCGGACTTTTCCCCAGCCGCTTCTTTCAATCACGACATAACAGGCTACACCCTATGTCCCGACGGCGAAGAGGTTATTTCAACAAGCGGAGGCATATATTCGTATGCTGAACAGCATAAAAAGTTCCAATTCAAGCCAATTGTACCAAAAGGAACAGCTGTGTACGAATTATACAAAGACCGCCACCAACAGTACTGGCTTGGGTTACACCGCGGTGTTGCCCTCTACTTGGAAACTGGTGAGAAGGTGAAAGGTTTTGAAGATCTTGAGCACATCAACGAACAAATCAACAACATTTGCCAACTCGACGAATCGACCATCTTACTTTGTGCGTCAACAGGTTCTTTATGGATGGTGAGAATCAGTAATACCGGTAATTTCGAGCAACTCAAAAAAGTAGACACCCCCTTCAAAAATATATCTGAAATCTGTCCCGATGGTTCCACCATCTGGATTGGTACCGCCGGATCAGGATTGTGGAAAGTAACCTACAACGATCCACAATTTTCGTTTGAAAGATGCATGCCGATTAACCGTGACGACAGTGATTTGCGAAAAATATCGGCCTTGTTCAAAGATGCAGACGGGAACATCTGGGTTGGGACGCAAAACACTGGTATCTGGCGAGTTGCGCCCGTAAGGCAAGCCGCAATAGCCTTTTCATCTGACTTAGGATTTCCCACAGTAACGGGGTCGTCGTTCTTCGAAAACAGCAGAAAAGAAATTCTGTTTGGCACCGATGGGCAAGGTCTGTTCATCCTCGACTCGTTATACAACATCAAACGCCACATAACCGAAAACGACGGGCTCTCGGCAAACAGCATATTGTCGATAAACAACAATAACGGCAATTGCTTGGTTTCGTATTGGGGAAGCGAGGTTTCCCTTTTAAATCCAGAATCGTTCCAGAACAAGAAAATACATTATACAGGAATAGAAAAACCGTCATACACTACAAAATTTGCCAATACCAATTCTAACGGGCAAATATGGGTATGCACTTCTGGTGATGGTATCTATACAGGGAACGAGAACACAGATTGGCAACGCGTAGCATTCCCATCTAACGCCGGATTTGAACATCCCGACCAAGACAAATGGATTAACCACGTGTGCTTTTCGCCGCAGGCAACATGGGTACTGACCACCCGAACCATTTGGAGAATTGATAACAAAGGACAGTTCCAATCATTGTTTCCAGATACCGAAAAAAAGGACACCCACAACCCAACGGAATTGAACCATTGCGCCACAGACGAGGCTGGCAATTGCTTTGTGGCAACAAGCAACGGCATATACCGTTGCGAGGCACAAGGCTCTGCATTTGAGAAACTGGAGTTTCTACCCACAGGATCGTACTGCTCTATTTACTACGATGGGGACAACCAGTTCTGGACCAGTGGCACCAATGGTATTATATCCTTCTCCTTCCAAAACAAGACTTTCTGTAACGAAGTCGACGCTCTCGACGGTTACGACCGCAACTTCTTTATTCCCAAAGCTGTATACAAAGACCGTCAAAACCGTCTCTACTTTGGCACAAAGCAAGGTTTTGTAATGCTAAACAACCAGATAGCGGAAAGGAAGACAAAGCCCTACGTTGAATGGTCAGACCTCTACTCACGCGGAACAAAAGTAAAAGTAGACAGCACCGGACTTCTACCCACCTCACTTTCGTGCTTAGAGCAACTCAACTTAGACTACGACCAGACCGACATCAGTTTGAAATTTGATGTTGTCAACCTCGATTTCCGTAATTCCATCAACGCTTTTTACCGTATAGGCGGACTCGACACAACTTGGGTTCCTATTGACGATGACCAAACCATAGGAATCACCCAACTCGCGCCAGGCGACTATTTGCTGGAAGTCTGCTTTTTCAGCAAAGGCGAGTTATTAGAGACCGTAAAACTGCAAATGGGCATTCACGTGTCACCACCTTGGTGGCGCACCTGGTGGTTCTACACACTGCTCACTTTGTTTATTGTCGCATCCGTCCTTCTTTTCTTCTATAACCGAATCAGAAACATCACCCGACAAAAGAAAGAACTTGAGCAGAAAGTGGCAGAGCGAACACACGAATTGAGCGAGGCCAACCTTTCGCTGCAACAACGCGAAAAAGAAGTGGAGTTGCAGAATGAGATGCTACACAGCGCACTTAAAGACAAAGACCAGTTGGTTTCAATTGTCGCACACGACTTAAAGAACCCAATGTTCTCAATAGTGGGCTCGTTAGAAGATATACTACGTACTGAAGAAGGCAAAGACAATGCCCTTCTCCGCCAAGTCTACCATGCTTCTTCTGTGCTACAAGGTCAGATGCTAAAACTATTAGATTGGGCAACAGAAAACAAAATTACCGCCACCTGCGAATACCAACACATCGACTTGAAAGAGATTGTTGCTGAAGTTACGGCGCTGGCACACGGCATGATCAGCGACAAGAACGTGAAACTGGTGGTAGAAATCAACGTCAACCACTATATTTATGCCGACCCAAGAATGTTATCTACCATTATCCGTAACCTACTGACCAATGCCATAAAATTCACGCCTGAAGGTAAAACAGTCAAATTATCGGGTTGCGAAATAAACGGTCGCGCACGCATTTCGGTATCAGATGAAGGTACAGGCATGTCACAAGAGACCATCGACAAACTCCTTTCCGGCATACGCACCACCCATTTAGGCACAGCCTCGGAAAAAGGATACGGTCTGGGATTCGGCATTATACTTGAATTTGTCAAACAGAACCAAGGCACTCTTAACATTGCAAGCGAGCCAAACAAAGGGACGACCATTGATGTTGATTTAGTGCTGACAGAAAAGCAAATAGAGAAAAAAGTCAAAAAGATAACAGAAGCCACCGCAATTGAAATAGACAAAGAACTGTTAGAGGGTAAAACCATACTGATTGTAGATGACGATCCGCTGATTCTACTCCACATGAAGTCGCTGCTGTCGAAATTTGTGAATGTGCTGACCGCCGATAACGGAGAAGATGGACTGATGTTGGCAAAGAACAACATACCCGACCTTATTTTAAGCGACGTAGACATGCCAAAAATGAGTGGTATGGAGATGTTTGACGCCATAAAGGGAAATTCGCTGACTTCGAACGTGCCATTCTTGTTTATTTCGGCAATAAATGAAGAATCGTTACGTATTCGAGGACTCTCTCGTGGCGCAATCGACTACATTCCAAAACCATTTAACGAGCAGGAACTCATTATGAAGGCTTGCAACGTCCTTTCTGTTCTCAAAAAGCAACAATTGTCCATCCTACTGGGGGCAATGAATGGAGAAGAACAGAAAAAGGAAGAAGTAAACCCTCTATTAGACCAACTTCTCGACGTGGTGAAAGAGCACTATCAAGAACCAGGCTACTCGTTCGACGATATGGCAAGCGCTCTCGGTTTGAGCAAATCGACATTGTCTCGACGACTAAAATCCCTAACAGACAAATCTCCAGTAGAAATTTTGTCAGATTTCCGCCTCAACAAAGCTAAACAGATGTTACTTGCTGGGAATGACTCGGTAAGCGAAGTAGCCTATGCAGTAGGTTTTAGCGACCCTCTTTATTTCAGCCGAAAATTTAAAGACACATTTGGCTGTCCTCCATCGAGAATTAAGTAAGCGTCTCAATTTTTCCAACAACATCTTTTACTATATTTGTAAATGAATTCATTTATGAGGATCTAATTTGAATACTAAAATACTGATAAACGTACTGAAAGAATGGGCAAAATTCTTTTTAGGAGTTGGGGGCTTTTCCCTACTTGCCGTTTCTCTTATGCTGGCTCCTGCCATTTTTTGGGGACCTTTTGATGAAACTTGGAGTCTAATCCTTTCTGTGTTGGAAGTTTCTCTATTTGCCTTTGCTATTTATTACTTAATTCATATAAAGTTTAAAAGGGAAGTCCGTAGTTCATTGGAAACAATGTGTGAACCATTTTCGAATATGGATTACAAATTGGAACTCGCCTTATTATTGTATAAAAAACAGCCTACTCAGAAAAAACTGGAAACTATTAAAGCCCAATATAGATTTTATGAAGTAGATACAAAGATTCAATACAAAGATGATGAATCTTTGGAAAGAGCCACTAGGACAGTAAGGAGGTTAAACAGTTTGTCGAAGGTGGCAATAGTTGACGATCTCTTTAAACTTGCACTCGATGAAAGTGTTATTAGCGACGGAGAATGGGAGTTTCTACAAACGGTTATGACTAAGATTGAACTAGATGAAGCCGTCAAAGAACAATACAACCAAAAGTATTCATCTTATCGGGCGGTATTCGTTAATCCTTTCGAAAAGCAAAAATCGACTGAAATTGTAAGTACCAGCCGAGTTCAGCCTAACACTGACAATACGCTACCGGAAAGCAAGAACACACTGCCAGAAAACAAGAAAACGCTACCGGGCAAGCAGAAAACTAACTCTTCAAAAAAGAAAAGGAAAGGCGGCCGACGCTCGTCCCGTTAGCAGGACATCCAATGTAAATTTAACCATTTGGTAGGCTGTAATTTAAACACGCTCCAGCAGTATAGCGTTTCGAGGGCCTTGCTATGGAGACGCTGGAAAAAGACTGGACCGTGTATCCTGTTTTCAAGTTTGACCTGAGTCGCGACAAATACGAGACAACCGCTGCCGTTGAGGAAACGCTCAGCGAAATGTTGGCTATTTACGAGAAACAATATGGTTTGACCACCGACCATAGAATGCGTGTCCTGCTTTTTCAAATATCTGAAGGAAGACAATGTGGATGCCTTCATGACAGAAATGAAGAACTTCTTACTCGGATTTCCATATAATCTGGGCGATGACTGTAGCGAGAAACACTTCCAAAGCATCATATATGCCACCCTTTATGCCATTGGCATGAATGTTAATGCAGAAATAGCGGTCGCCCAAGGCCGCCTCGACATGTCGGTCTGCTTCCCGCAGTCTATCTTTATTTTCGAGTTTAAGTTAGACAAGAGCGCACAAGAAGCGCTCGACCAGATAAACGAAAAGAACTACGCCGCAGCGTTTGCCACCGACCAGCGCAAGATAATTAAAATTGGCGCCAACTTCAGCACACAAACACGCACACTCACCGAATGGGTGGTGGAGAAATAAATTTGAATAGTCTGGTTGTGACCTGCTATATTACGTCCTCTCACATTCGAACATTGTCGCATCAAATAGGATTTTATTCTCAAAAATAAGGCTTGGGGTGATTTTACATATGTTTGAATTGATTTTGCATAATTGAAATTCAGCATGATACTAATTTTGTTGCAGGAATTAACTAACAAATTAATATCATGGTTAACACATTATTTTCATATTGCAAACTAACTTTACTATTAGTTTTGTTGTTCTGCACAGGCAATGTTTACTCTGCGAGCAAACAGATGGAATACCTCGATAGAGGTGTTGTTGCAGTAAAGGTATCAAATGGTGTATTTGTCAGCTGGCGTTATTTAGGAACAGATGATCCTTCTATTTCTTTTAACGTATACAGAGACGGCACCAAAGTAAACGATAAACCCATCTCCACCCAAACCAACTATTCTGACGCAGGTGGTAAGGCAACATCCTCTTATGTTGTAAAGGCTGTTCTTAACGGCAAAGAGGTAGAAGCCTCTACAGCAACTAAAGTATGGGACACCCAGACAAAGACACTCACACTAAAACGTCCGGGTTCAAGTTACGCTCCTAACGATATGAGCGCAGGTGACGTTGACGGCGACGGACAATATGAACTTATTGTGAAATGGAACCCAAACAATGCGAAAGACAACTCGCAGAGCGGCAATACAGACAATGTATACCTCGACTGCTACGAACTTGACGGCACCTTTAAATGGAGAATAGACCTTGGCGTAAACATCCGCGCAGGTGCACACTACACCCAGTTCCAGGTTTTTGACTTCGACGGCGACGGAAAGGCAGAAGTTGCCTGCAAAACCGCACCAGGCACAAAAGACGGCAAGGGCAAATATGTAATAATGGGCAACGACGACCCTAAAAAGGACTACAGAAACGGCAGCGGCTATGTTCTTAGCGGCCCTGAATACTTGACCGTATTCAACGGCGAAACCGGTGCTGAAATCACAACCGTAAAGTACACTCCAGAACGTGGTAATGTAAGCAGCTGGGGCGACGGATACGGAAACCGTGTTGACCGCTTCCTGGCCTGCACAGCCTACCTCGATGGCGTTCACCCAAGTTTGGTTGTCTGCCGCGGTTACTATACCCGCTCAACTTTGGCCGCTTACGACTTCAAGAACGGAAAGCTTACACAACGTTGGTACCACAACTCAGACCAAAAGGGCAAAGGCGCATACGGCGAAGGTTTCCACAACATCAGCGTAGCCGACGTTGACGGCGACGGTTTCGACGAAATCATCTACGGTTCAGCCTGTATCGACCACGATGGCAAACTAATCTACAGAACAGGTTACGGTCACGGCGACGCCCAGCACGTTTCTAAAATGGACCCTTCTACCAACGATTTCCTTGGTTGGTTTGTTCACGAAGAAAAGAGTTCTGCTTACGGTTACGAATTGCGTAACCTCCGCACAGGTAAGGTTATTTTCGGCAAGAACACCGGAACAGACAACGGACGTGGTTTGGCCGCAGACATCGACCCTAACCACAAAGGCTTCGAAATGTGGAGTTCTGCTCCAAACGTATACGACTGCAAAGGTAACGTGATTTCTACCACCAAGCCTTCTGTCAACTTCCGTATCTATTGGGACGGTGACTTGCAAGACGAGCTCCTCGACGGAACAAAGTGCGACAAATGGAACGGCAAGGGCGTAAACCGACTCATCACCTTCACAGGTCAGGCTTGTAACGGCACCAAGAACACTCCATGTCTTCAGGCCGACTTGTTTGGCGACTGGCGCGAGGAAGTCATCTTCCACAATGGTGCAGACAAGATTTACATCAACACCACCACCATTCCAACCAAGTACCGCCTCTTCACCCTTATGCACGATGCAGTTTATCGCTGCGGTGTGGCTTGGCAGAACACTGCCTACAACCAGCCTCCTCACCTTGGTTTCTACATTGGCGACGGCGTAGACAAAATTAAGCAACCAGACATCTACTATCCTGGTAAGAACGTAACTCCACAGGTTCCTACCACTCCAACACTCGATGTTACAGGCCAATTGAGCCAGGAAGTATTCGCTAACGAAGGCATCCTTCCTATCACCTTCAATTTTGGCGGTTCAGCAACCGGTGTAGAGGCAACCAAGTTGCCAGAAGGCTTAACCCTCAAGAAGGACGGTAGCTCTTATATCCTTTCAGGTTCAGTAAAAGAAAATGTAACCTTCGAAGTTACCACTACCGGCGAAGGCACTCCTGTTACTAAAAAAGTAAACATCTCAGTAGTTCCAGAAGGTTTGAAGAATGTAGCCTACATTACCGACTACTCTGCTGAAAAATATGCCAAAGACAAAGTATTGGCGACATTGAAGGGTTGCAACGATTTGTACGTCCGCACATTTGACGCAGCAAGCAGCAAAGTCGACTTCTCACGCTTCAAACTGGTTGTCATCAGCGAATTTACGCCTTCAACCGCTCCAATCGTTGCAGAATTGAAAACTTTGGGCATACCAATGTTGAGCATGAAGGTTCACGCTTACAAGAATGCAACTGGCGCATGGAACTGGGCAAAAGACGGTTTTGGCGACAACACCACCGCAACTTCGGTTGTTGTTGACGACAAGTTCAAGAACCACCCAATTTTCAAGGATGTGACTTTCGGCGAGAACAACGAGGTGAAAATGTTTAGCGACGTAGACACCAAGGCCCTTACATACATGAATCCTGAATCGTTGACAGAAGCAAAAGGTACAATCCACTCCATCGCAAAAGTAGAAGGAGAAGACCAGGTTTGCATCTTCGAGATGGGACGTGGCGTATCGGTTGCAGGTACCGAAATGAAGGAACCTTACATCCAGATCGGCATGAACTCAAGTTCATACGAACTCATCACCGAAGACGGTTTGACAGTGGTTAAGAATGCCTGCTACTACCTTCTCGACTACAAAGACATCTACGAGCCATCTAACACTACGCTGACCAACAACGAAGACGAACAGGTTCAGGTTGTAAAAGCAGACAATGGCGTAGTCCTCATATACGATGCCAACAACGCTCAAACCATCGGTGTTAGCATTTACAATGTTGCAGGTGTTAAATTGAGCACTACAGCACACGAATTAAACGCAGGAAGAACTA
>JAKSKS010000082.1 GCA_024401615.1 Paludibacteraceae bacterium | reverse complement strand
GGTGAAATCTTTTACATGTTCTGGTTTTCGTTTTATTCGTGAAATTCGTTGATGACAAACACCTCATTCCCTCGTACCTATTTTTTCTGCCGTGCCTTCAGCACTCCAGACTCTACGTTTGCTAATAAGTAGGGTTTACACCCTACGCTAGGGTCTGACGTACTTTCAGGACTAACTGATTGCCCTGTCCCAGTCCCCAAGACTCTCCGTCGCGAGGGGCTCTGCCCCGCTGCAAGCTGTCACCTACGCTGCAACCGTGGGGTTGCACCCCACTAACGCCGGGAGGCGTGAATATTCGTGCCTTCAGCACTCCAGACTCTACGTTTGCTAATACGTAGGGTTTACACCCTACGCTAGGATCTGACGTCCTTTCAGGACTATAAGACAACCCACGTTTAATCGTTGGTTGCCAGAATTACCGGGCCAGAGCCCCTCGCGACGAGGTGTTTGGAATAAAACATATAAAACTCCTAAAACTCTTTGTTGTAGCGGGATTTTTTTGAACACGAATCACACGAATTTCTGCCGTGCCTTCAGCACTCCTGTAACTACGTACGCTAACACCGTAGGGTTTACACCCTACGCTAGGATCTGACGTCCTTTCAGGACTAGTTGATTGGCAGGATTACCGGGGCAGAGCCCCTTGCATGAGAAGGGCGGCAGGGCGGAGCCCCTTGCTACAAAGTCGCTTTATCAGCTACTACTTAGTACCTATTCCCTATTACCTAGTCTTTCGTACCTCGTACCTAGTACCTATAACCTATTACCTGTTCCCTGTTTTGTACACATCTGCTTACTTTCTGTGCACATTTGCTCTTTTTTGTTAATGCTTGCCGCCTTAACTTTGTCTCATTAAAAAACAAAACGCCAACGGCAACAAACCCAAGGCAAAAACAAAAGACATAACAAATAATAATTTTTCTATTATCTTTGCAAACTGAAATCTAACCGTATAGACGCCCAAAGGTGGTCATTTATATAGGACGCTTTACCTCCACATAACTGACGTCGGTTTGCATTTTAAAGACAAAAACAATATGGAACAAGTAAAACAAGAAGTTGACGGTAGACGCGAAATTGCATCTCGCAACACAGGTTGGGCAAACGCAATAGCACACAAACTTACCGTATGGGATGTTGCACCAAACACCATCTCGCTGATGAGCATATTCTTCTCGATGGTAGGTTGCGCCCTGCTTTTAAGCAACTATTTTTTCGGTTTCAATCCATACATTGCCTACATCCTCTTTGCCGGTTGCGTACAGAGTCGCCTGCTCTGCAACCTATTCGACGGCATGGTGGCTGTAGAAGGCGGTAAACGCTCGGCCAACGGCGACCTTTACAACGACATGCCCGACCGCTTTGCCGACGCCTTCTTTATTGTGCCAGTTGGCTACATAGTAGGTGGCATTGGCGTGGAACTGGCCTGGTTGGCAGCACTTAACGCAATTATGACCGCCTACTTCCGCTGGATTGGCGCCTACAAAACCCACAACCACTACTTCGACGGCCCTATGGCCAAGCAGCACCGCATGGCAGTGCTGACCTTCGCATCGTTGGCAGCCGCAGCCTGCATTCCGTTTGGCTACGACAAGACCGTTTACCTGATTGCATTGGTGATAATGAACATCGGACTGGTGGCAACCCTCATCAACCGACTCTATTTAATGACTCATACCGATAAAAAATGAGAAAGATTTTAAGCAATTTGTTCCCTGAACAAAGTTCGGAAGTCATCTTAATGATTTCCATCATCCTCATCACGCTATTGGCGGTGAGCGCGATATTGCTCGCCGTAAAGAAGGCAATGCCTGAAAAGAACATCACAGAAATTGTAAACCGAACCAAGTCGTGGTGGATTATGATCGGCATCTTTATCGCCGCCATCTTCATCAACAACACAGCTTCGTATGTATTCTTGGCCATCTTGTCATTCTTCGCATTCCGCGAGCTCTATTCGGTGCTCCACTTCCGCCAGTCGGACCGAAGCGCGTTGTTGGTAGCCCTTTTAACCATACCAGTTCAGTACGCCCTTGCCTACTTCAAATGGTACGGCGGCTACATCATCTTCATTCCGGTAATCATGTTCTTGCTGTTACCGCCAATTATGGTGATTAAGCAAGACACCCACCGCATAACCAAGTCGATGGCCCTACTCCACTGGTCGCTTATGCTTTCAGTCTTCGGTTTGAGCCACTTGGCCTTCTTACTCTCAATGCCCGACCTCGAAGGTTTCTCTTCAGGCGGCAGGGGTTTGCTCCTCTTCTTGGTGTTCCTGACCGAAATTAACGACATCATGCAGTTTATTTGGGGCAAGACTTTCGGCAAGCACAAAATTCTGCCTAATGTAAGCCCGAACAAGACTTGGGAAGGCTTTATTGGCGGCGTCATCAGCACAACGGTCATCGGTTACTTCATCGGTTTCCTCACCCCGCTTTCAACCTCACAGGTCATTTTCACCAGTGCCATGATTTCGGTATTCGGTTTTGCGGGCGACGTAGTGCTGTCGGCCATTAAGCGCGACAAGGGAATTAAGGACATGAGCGACACCATTCCGGGCCACGGCGGCATATTCGACCGCATCGACTCGTTGTCGTTCACCGCTCCAGCCTTCTTCCACCTTATGTACTTCTTGGTATATCCTCCGTTCCAACCATTCGAAGAAATATGCAAAAACCTCTAATAAAGTCCATTTGCCTCAACATCATCTACAAATGGCTCTGGCGCCCAGTGCTGAAGTTCTTTGTTGGCATCCAGTATCCCGACTGCTCGTTCTTGAGAAACGAAAAGCAGTTTGTGATTATAGCCAACCACAACAGCCACCTCGACACCCTGAGTCTGCAGTCGGCCCTGCCGGGTGACATTCTGTGGAGGGTTCGCCCAGTTGCAGCCGAAGACTATTTTGGCAACACCAAGTTGAAGGCAAAGTTGAGCAACTTCTTCATCAACACACTGCTTATCAACCGCAAGTCGAAGAAGGAAGACGGCCCCAACTACTCGATGAACAAGATGCTGAAGGCCATCGACGACGGCTACTCGCTCATCCTCTTCCCAGAAGGAAGCCGTGGAGAACCCGAGCAGATGAGCAAGATGAAGTCGGGCATAGCACGACTGCTGGCACAACGACCAGGCTTGAAATACGTGCCTGTGTTTATGACCGGTATGGGCACCTCGCTGCCAAAAGGCGGCATGGTTCCACTACCCTACAACGCCACCCTGCACTTCGGCAAACCAACACTGCCGGAAACCGACGACTCGTATGCCATTATGGACCAGATTGAAAAAGACTTTGCCAATATGGTGGAGCAATATGGCATTAAAGAAGACGAAGACGACGACTAAAAAGATACATCAACGCTATAGGGTTCAACGAGAGGAAACCTATAGCGTTTAAATAATACCAGGGGAAACCAGATAAAGAAAAACAACCCATATCTGTTTGACTCATAAAGAAGGCAATAGCCAACCTCACGCATCTGTCTTTTTATAGTTCTGTTAATCTATTTACTAAACACACGATAAGTGATTAAAAAAATGTTTACTACAGCGGCGATAATGTGCTGTTGCTTATCGCTGCATGCCGCAACTCATCTAAGCATTGAGTTGAAAAGCGGGGAAAAATACGCCTTCCTGCTTGCCGATAATCCAATACTCACGTTCCAAAAAGGGAATTTGGTGGTAAACGGTGATGCGACCACCAGTTATTCGATTGGCGATGTGAAGATGTATCATTTTACCGAGGAACCGGTATCTGCAAACCAGACAACCGCATCGGACGAGTTTCGCATCGTAGCCATCGACGACGCCACTCTGCAACTACAGAACATGCCAGCATTGGCAGAAGTAACCCTTGTAGGCAGCAACGGAGTTCTGTTAAAGAAAAAACAGGCCAACAAGGCAGGAGACTGCGTTTTGGAACTTCCGGCAAAGAAGGGAGTTTACGTTATTACAGCAGGAAACAAATCGTTTAAACTAATACGAAAATAAAATTATGAAGAATTTATTGCTAACCGCAGTATCGATTACAGCAATGGCGCAATTTGCGTCGGCAACAGACTATATGAACATTGAGTTGACTGATGGATCAACCAACAGTTACAATGTTGACGAAATTGAACAGATATACTTCACTAGTGACTCAATTCCTGGCAACCCAACCGGCACCAGACCCTTACCACCACCAACCACGGTTAACGGAACAGTAGACAACTACAACTACGTAGACCTTGGACTAACCAGCGGAACCCTTTGGGCCACTTATAACGTGGGCGCAGAAAGTGTAACTGAAAAGGGTAACTACTACTCATGGGCAGAAACAGAACCTGCCATTCTGAATGGGAAAGAAATAGAAAATTGGGGCGACTATAAATGGTGCGAGAACCACACTTTTGGCGAATATGACGCTCCTGCTGACTTTTTCAAGTACGTGACAAATAAGGAATACGGACAAGTAAGCGGATATGAGGCCGACAACTACAAGGTGGTACGCCCAGAAGACGATGTGGCAAGTGTTGTATGGGGCGAAAAATGGCGTATGCCAACAGATAAAGAGCTGGAAGAATTAAAAGACGGCTGCTACTGGATTTGGGTAAAAGACTTTAACGGGAGCGGCACAATGGGCCATCTTGGCGTGTCGAAGGTAAATGGCAACACCATATTTTTACCTAGCAAAAATTCAACCTCGGGCTTCTATTGGAGTTCGGACCTCGATGAAGAAAAGAATCACTCGGCAATTGGTTTGGTGATTAACCGCCCCACTACAAACGGGGAAGAATGTCAGTTATTCTCAACTTCCTTCTACCGTAATTTCGGACATTCGGTACGCCCAGTATTGAAAAAGAAGGACGAACTTCCGGTTGAGCCTACAATTAGTGGAGAAATAGGCGAATACAGTTATGTAGATCTCGGTTTGCCAAGCGGCACGAAGTGGGCAACCCGCAATGTGGGAGCAAACGATGTAAGCGAAAAGGGCAACATGTACTCATGGGCAGAAACAGAACCTGCCATACTGAATGGAAAAGAAAATGAAAATTGGGGCGACTATAAATGGTGCGAGAACCATACTTTTGGCGAATATAACAATCCTGTTGACTTTTTCAAGTACGTGACATCGGCCGACTATGTCTATAACGGTTCTGAATTAGACAACCTCACTACAATTCTGCCTGAAGATGATGCAGCCACAGTTAACTGGAACGACGATTGGCGTATGCCAACAAAAGAAGAATGTGAAGAACTGGTAAACGGTTGCGAGTGGACCTGGTCGAGAAACTTTAACGGCACTGGCAAATATGGCCACATTGGTGTATCTAAATACAACGGTAATATTATCTTCCTGCCAGGTCTGAACTCAACCTCGGGTTTCTATTGGACGTCAGACCTCAGCGTGGAAACAAACAGTTCGGCATACGGTATGCTCATAAACCGTCCGTCGTATGGCGAGACCGAATGCACCTGGTATGTTGACACATTCCCAAGAAACTTTGGTTTCACAATTCGTCCGGTCGCTAAATAACGACAGGCATTAAACATACGGGAGGTGGCTAATGAAACAACATAGCCACCTCCTTTTTTAGACAAAATGCAGTAAGCACCTCAAAAAAGTCAATTAAGCCCATTTATGAGGCATTTTTGCTCTTTTTTGAGTATAAAATCACATCTACCTTTGTTTCATCAAAAAGAAACAAAATAATTATTGACCCAACTAACATTTTAAAGACATGAAAAAATTTAAGAATGTTGTTTTAGGTTTGGCAGTTGCCTTAATGGGCACCGCATGTAACTCGACCGAAAAACCTGCTGCTAACGGCAACCAAAACGAGCCACAACAAGAACAGCAAAACGAAAAAGGTAACGCAGACTGTGTAGACCTTGGCCTGCCAAGCGGCAAAATATGGGCAACCTGCAACCTTGGCGCCAACACCCCTGAAGAATACGGAACCTACTTCGCATGGGGCGAGGTTGAACCCAAAAAGGAATATGAATGGACTAACTATAAGTTAGGAAATGGCGAGACAGACTCAAAAATAAAGATGACAAAGTACTGCTCGCACAGCAAAAGAGGTGAGGTAGACAACCTACTGCAACTTGAAGCAGCCGACGACGCTGCCGCTACCCTATCGGCAGGCAAGTGGAGAATTCCGACTAAGGAAGAATGGGAAGAACTGCTGGACGGCTGCACTTGGGAATGGGTGAAAAACTACAACGGGAAAGGCTTCGATATGAAGAAGGGAACCTCAAAAACCAATGGCAACACCATCTTATTCCCATTCTCTGGCTACTACAATGGCACTGCCTTCATTAAGGACGAAATTGAGTTTTGGACCGCCAACCAGAAGGCAGACAACGGTTTGGAGGCCTACTACGTGAGAATGCTGACTCACAACCAAAGCACAAAAAACGGACTTAGAAAACAGGGCATGCCAATTAGAGCAGTTACCAACAAATAAAACCACGCTACAAAAACTACATACTACTTGTAGTATTTACTACAATCGATTAGGGGACTATACAAAATGGCTTACCATTATGTATAGTCCCCTTTGAATATTTGCGCAATGGATACACTATTGTCCTGAACACGCAATCATAGAAATTAAAGTACAGAACGGTAACGAGATAAACAAGACTACATGATGAAGCACATTCTGCCCAAAGGCGAGAGTTCATCCTTGTTCTCCATATAATTGCTTTCGGAATCGATTACCCATAGTAATTTTGCACGAGGCGGAATGTTCTTGGTAGGGGCGGGCGCATATCCGTCAGAGAATATGATAAGCGCATCGTAGTTGCGGTGCTCGCTAAAATAATCGAAAACTATTTGGAAATTGGTGCCACCATCGCCGTGACGCACGAACGACTTGATTTTCTCGCTGGCCTTATCGAGCGGTAGAACCTCATTCTTTATTTCACAATCGAACTGAATGACATCTGTTTTTTCAACACCATACTTAAAGAAATTGGTAATAATGCGGAAGAACTTCGCAAAAGCCTGATTATCGACAGAGCCGCTGACGTCTACAGCCACCAAAAGTTGCGATGCCATATCGTGTTTGCTTCCCATAGCCTTGTAGCCCAATCGGCGGTTGGGGCGCATACGCGTGAACTTACGTTCTGACGAGACAATGCTTGTAGAGAACGCCCTGAGCACCTTTCGGTAATCAATTCGACCAATCTGCGCTACCATAATGGCTTCTTGAATTTCGTGTGGAAGAGTTCCCCAATTGGTGATTTGCTCAACGCGTTCTTTAATGATTTCCCGCATTTCATCATCCTCTTCCCAAAGGGCGGCCTCTTCAGCGCCTTCTTTAAGCAGTTTTTCTAACGGTTTGAGTTTCGACCCGTCAATAGATTTCCCTTCTTCATTTTCTTCCCCACCATTCGCGGCAATGGATTTAAGATTGTTCATGGCATTCTTTGCCTGTTCCATCAGTTTATAGGCATACCATTCGAAATGTTTATTTTTAGGCAGATTGAAGTCTTCCGGCGAATAGAGTCGGGCATATGTGAAGACATCGACAGGTGGGAGCACGAGGTCGCCTGCCGCTTTCAGAATATTGGCGGTACACCCGTATGGCTGTCGCTCATAGGGGTGACGGAGGCAGATACGCAACACCGTAGCCTTCAACATTTCCTCCAAGGCCGGGTCGGAAAGGAGATTGACACGTGCGGGGTTGTATTCAATCTTCCTTTTGCCCACACGCATAGTGCACTTCATGCTATTGTTCACCTCCAACTGATGGGTGTAGTAAACGGAGATGAGTGCAGGCTCGCGCAACGACCACTGTTCCAGAATCTTCGAAATACGGTCGCTCATATAGACTGCACGTACTTAATAAGGTTCATATAATTGGTCATTAACTTTTTAGTGATGAAGGCCACGAATTTAGGGTGGTCGCCCGATATGAGGGTAACAAAATAAGCAGCACCCTCGTGGTTATCGTTATTCAACAAGTCGTCGATAAACATACCGAGGTGCTTAACCGCTTCATTTATTTTGTCATTTTCCATGTGACCGTTCTCAACATAGAGGCACACTCTGTCGCACACGATAGAGAGTTCGTGTGGTTTGTATTTTTTCACCCTGCTTTGGTATTTACCATAGTCTTCAAACAACTGTTTTGCCGTAATAACCTCATCATTCGAGAGCGAGAGGAAGAAAGCGCCAGCAGCCTGTACGCCCACCACACCGGCAATCATCTTACGCATAAACTCGTCGAGGCTACGCTCGTTTTTAATAAGGTTCGAAACTTTAGTCCAACCGCGGCGGTCAGGCGTCTTTTCCAAACCGTTCGACTCAATATCTACATTCACACCACCCTCCAAGAACTCGGGTTTACTCTGAATGAAATGAATAATACGCTCGTCAATTCCATGTGAATCGGCCCAGTTAATCCATTCCTTTACAGAAGGACGGAAGTTGTAGATGTTGAAACGGCTGACCAACGCAGGGTCGAGGTCAGTCAACTGGTATTCCTCACCATCGTTAACAGCCGAAATAATGCGGCTACCCTCTGGCAGTTTCTTTCCGGCCAATTTGCGGTTCAGAGCCAAGTCCATCACCGTCTGCAACAGTTCGGGACGCGCACGGTTCAACTCATCTAAAAAGAGGACGATAGGTTTACCGTCTTTAGGGAACCAGTAGGGCTGAAGGAAGATGGTAGACTCCCCCTTCTCATCTTTTTCCGGCAGACCAATCAAGTCACCCGGATCGGCCATCTGACCAAGGAAAAGGGGCACCACTTTCATGCCCTGTTCTTCAAAAAACCTGGTCAAGATTTCACTTTTACCTATACCGTGCTTTCCACAAAGCATAATATTCTGTTCGGCAGGGGTTTTACTTAGCACCCTGTGCAATTCTTCGATATTTATAGATACCGCCATTGAGTTTCCTTTATAATTCCAATAATTATCTCTAAATTAGATAAAAATATCAACATACGAAACATTACCGCGACAGCGGTGCACGATAAAACTGAGTTAACAGACAGAATAATTATGATTTTTGAAGATAACAGGCTGAAACAGCTGGAACTAATAGCCGACGAGGGGGTACAGACCGAGTTGTGGCTGGCTGTGGTAAAACTGGAAATGTTTGTAGGCGAGGTTGACTTTAGCCTGCAGATGGAAGACCAGTTACCCGAAGGGGCTTTAGCCTATTGCGCCATAGACGACAACACCGTGACGCTCAGCGGCGAGTATTTTGCCCAATCGTCGCTACAGACGCTGAAAACAATGATTGAGCAGACACAGAAAAACAAGCTCCACCCAGCAAGCCACCTTTCTATTGGCAGCGTGCTTATTCACGAATTGTGCCATGCTGTTTGGAACACCATCTGCAAAAAGGGTATTGACCTCAAAACCGAGGTTATAGCAATTGCAAAGGATTGGGAAGATTGGATGACAGAAAACCAAAACGACGCCCAAAAAGCCTATGCATCTGCTTCACCAGAAGAATTCTGGGCCGAGATGTTGATGCAGGCAGTAGACGGCGACACCGACAAATGTCCCGATATGGAATTCGCCAAACGTGTGCTTAAATTAGCAGAAAAATACCATATGTAGTGTGAGGCTTTGGTTGTTTATTTGTACAAACAATCCACTATGTTCCGTTTTGTTCACTTTTAGCGCACATTTGCTATTTCCTGATACATTTATACTACCTACTTTTGCTTAAAATAGAAAATTAAACCAACATTATGGATGAAAATATAATTAACTATCAAATTCTGACCGACGACTCCGTTATGGTGGTTGGCATCCAATTAATTAATAAAAATGAATATCATTTAAACATACCTCCATACACAGAAATCAACGGCAACAAATATAAAGTTACAGGAATCTGTCCAGAAGCTTTTTGGGGTGATAATCATTTAAAATCAGTAACAATACCAAACACTGTGACCTTTATAGGTAACGGCGCTTTTAACCAATGCGAGAGATTGGAATGCGTTACTATTCCAGATTCGGTCGTCGAAATCGGCGAATATGCTTTCAGCTACTGCCCATCATTAACTACTATCAATATACCAAACTCATTAAAGGAGATTGGCTGTCAGATTTTTGAGTGCTCTAATAAAGTAAAACTAGACTTAGGTTTATTTTTATACGACAATGGCACCAAGTGCTATGGTTATTTGGGCGATACAAAGAAGGTAAAGGAAATCACAATTCCAGAGGGTGTGACTTACATCCAAGATTATGCGTTTGATGGTTGTACCAAACTTGAGAAGATAAACTTTCCAAATAGTTTGAAAACAATTGGTATGCGCGCCTTTAAATCGTGCAGGAGTTTAAAGAACATAACCTTACCAGACGGGGTAGAGTTAATTGGAAGAGAAATTTTCAAGACATGTATCAAACTGGAAACCGCATACATTCCCGATTCTGTCAAGCAAATGGCAATTGATGTATTTACCAACTGCCCAAATTTGAACGAGGTTCGACTGCCCGATGGTTATATATCGGACTTGAAAATAAGTAAGTGCCCCTATGAAGAGAAATACAAGCGCCTGAAAGAGTTGAACAAATTTGCGGTTAAAGCATTACTCGATAGTTTAAAGAAGGCGCCAGGCTGCAAATATTTAAAAGCAACTGGTATAGATGCAACTGCCTGTGAAATCTCTTTAATTTACGAAAAGATAACCTTGTGGAAGTCGGTTATCAAAACCACTGACTTGGCAACAAAAGCAGAAGAACTGAAAAACATAGCTGCCAACTACGAGCAACTATATGCCGAGGCTAGAAAGTAGCTGTTAAAATTTTATTGAAATAGGTACTTGCTTATGTCTCCCAAATTAGTTTTGAGTTAAATTTAAGCAGATTCTCATAATCCAATAAAAAAGACGTTGTATCAAAAAGACAATAGTTGACACTTAGCAGTAATTGGCAGACTAATTGATAGAAATTATTAAACAGAAAACAGGCCTTTTAGGACACACCTTATAATCGGAAAGGCCTGGAATTGAAAATCGGTGAGGCTTTGTCGAGCCAAAACAGCCATCGAAGATGTCTTAGAATTGAAAATCGACGACGCGCAGC
>JAKSKS010000081.1 GCA_024401615.1 Paludibacteraceae bacterium | reverse complement strand
ATTCCACTTTGTGTTTTTGCTCTAACGAATACAACAGGCTTAAACGCTCGTCAACTTCAGCAAGTCGTTCTGGACTTGCCTCCACACTGTTTTGGTCTGCATCTAATTCGCGGGCCACATCTTTCAGTTCTATCAACGAACTGTTAAGGCGGTCTATTTCGCTCTTTACCTGTGGGTAGGCTTCAACCACAGCAGTCAACGCGGAAACAGCATCTTTCAGATTTGAAAGCACATTACCGCTATCACCTTCGCTAATCAACCAAGTTGCGCGGGAAAGTCCTTCCTTAATCGATTCAGCATTCGAGAGTGTGCTCTGTTCCGCTTCCAGTTCCTCTTGTTCGCCAGCCTTCAAGTTTGCCTCTTGCAGTTGGTTGAACTGAAACTGCACAAATTCTAAATCAGACGCACCCTTGCTGGCCGCATCAGTCAGTTTTTTCAACTGGACCAATCCCTGCCTGTAGGTTACATATTTAGCCTTGTATTGTTTCAACAATTCGTCGTTACTTGCAACAACATCCACCACTTTCAATTGGAAACCTGCGTTGCTAAGCAACAAGTTTTGGTGTTGGGAGTGTATATCGAGCAAATGGTCGCCCAACTCTTTCAACACCGTTAGAACGACAGGAGTGTCGTTAATAAAGGCCCTGCTTTTTCCATTTGGCGCAATTTCACGTCGAATGACGCACTCGTCGTCATAGTCTAAATCGTTTGTTGCGAAAAAAGGTTGGAGATTGTAGGCCTTAATATCGAATACAGCTTCTGTAATACATTTTGCTTCAGGGTTGCGCAACACGCTCACATCGGCACGCTGCCCCAAAAGCAGCCCCAATGCACCCAACATGATAGACTTACCCGCACCAGTCTCACCCGTAATTACAGAGAAACCTTTCGAGAAGTCGATACAAGTGGGTCCTATCAGCGCATAATTGTCTATAGAAAGCTGTTTCAGCATAACTGTCGTGTATTAGTTTGATGTGAGATCCTTCATTTTAGAAGTTTGGGTAGGCAATACCGCAGAAAGGATTTCATACACTTTCTGCTTGTCGCTTGCAGAAGAGTTACGGAACATGTCAACCAACTCGTTCAATTTGCATTCGGTAAAGTTCTGCAAAGCCACCGAGAAAGGTTTTGCGCTGTTCATGCTCTGCAATCCTGGCAAAATTGAAAGAATCTGCGATTTTCCGTTCTCTACATTTTGGCTCATCATATCCAGGCCAAGGCGGTGGTAGTCGTAGAATATTTCACGAAGTCCGCGCAAGTTACTATCCATATAATTGGAG
The DNA here is from genome assembly GCA_024401615.1 of Paludibacteraceae bacterium. GTDB lineage: Bacteria > Bacteroidota > Bacteroidia > Bacteroidales > Paludibacteraceae > Physcocola. Next base: position 9,827 of record JAKSKS010000081.1, on the reverse strand, counting down.
ATGAGCGCATAACGATTATTATCGCTCTTATAGGCCTGCCAACCCTCATCGTTGCTCGAGCGAGCCAATGTGGCAACAGTTTCAGCCTTTTCAAAGTATTTTTGGCCTCCGTTACGACTGAAAGTATCAAAATCCACGCCCAAAATAATATAACTATAGAACGCCACAATCGACATCAAGTTCGACTCATAGACATTATCATTAAACTCCAAGCGCTCGTATTGGGCGTACTTAAAAGTGAAGTTATTGTCTTTGAAGTTGAATATTGGAGTGGTGTAACTGGAATTATACACCGTGCGCGAAGCAGAAACCTGCAAGTTTCCGCTCATTGCATTTCCCGACACCTTATCAATCGTCAAAATAAACGAGCATTCAATGCGCTCTTCATTGCTAAAAACAGCGTCGGTCCACTTGCGTGAGTTGATAAATTCATTAAGGTCGCTCTGCAAAGTGGTAAAAACATCCTTGTTCATACCTTCAATCTGCTGTGCGTTCACTTCCACACGGGCATTCAGTTCCTGTGCTTGGGTTGCAGAAGACAGGAAAAGGCCGAACAATGCTATGAATAGTTTGTTTTTCATTTATTCAGTTTCTTTAAGGCGTAATCAATAATATCTTTAGCCACCAGCGCCTTGCTCTTTAAGTCGTACGGAGTTACATCTCCATTACGGTCAAGAATAGTGACTTTGTTGGTATCGTAACGGAATCCGGCATTTTGGTCTCGCAACGAGTTCAAGACAATGAAGTCCAAGTTCTTGCGTTCGCATTTGCCAGCCGCATTCTGTTGTTCGTCGTTTGTTTCCAGCGCAAAACCAATCATCAGTTGGCCATCGCGCTTGCGTCGTCCCAATTCGGCAGCGATGTCCGGATTTGGTACCAGTTCCAGCGTCATAGCGCCAGTTTTTTCACGCTTTATTTTGTGGTCAGCCTGCTGTGCCACACGATAGTCGGCCACAGCAGCGCAAAGAATTTCAATATCTGCAATGTCTGACAACGCAACCGCCGCATCGTGCATTTCTTGAGCGCTTTCCACATCAATACGTTCAATGTTTGGGGTGGAAGTCTTTAGCGAAACGGGGCCGACAACCAATTTTACAGAAGCGCCACGTCGGGCACACTCTTCGGCCAAGGCAAAACCCATTTTTCCACTACTATAGTTACCTATAAAACGTACAGGGTCAATCTTTTCGTATGTTGGTCCGGCAGTAATCATCACAGTTTTGCCGGCCAAGTCTTGCTGTTCGGCAAAATAGGCGTCGAGGGCAGCCACAATAGCCTCAGGTTCGGCCATACGGCCTTTGCCCTCCAAGCCACTGGCCAAAAAACCAGATTCTGGTTCAATAATGTTCACACCATCGGCACGCAAGATGTCGAGGTTGCGCTGGGTTGCCTTGTGGGCGTACATATCGAGGTCCATAGCCGGAGCCACAAACACAGGGCAACGGGCAGAAAGGTAACTGGTTAGTAACAAGTTGTCGGCAATACCATTGGCCATTTTTCCCAACGAGTTGGCAGTAGCGGGAGCAATAAGGTAGGCGTCAGCCCACAAACCAAGGCTCACGTGACTGTTCCATTCGCCATTTTCAGGATTAAAGAAATCGACCAAGATAGGGTGACGGGTAACTGTAGCCATAGAAAGCGGAGTAACAAACTGGCGAGCCAGCGGTGTCATCACCACCTTCACATCGCAGCCCTGCTTCACCAACAGACGTGCCAAGCCAGCACACTTGTAGGCAGCAATACCACCAGTTATTCCCAACAATATGTTTTTACCTTTCAGCATAGGTTGTGTGATTATTAACTAGAAAACAAAAAAAGATAAAGGCGACTCTATGTGGAGGCGTGCTTTATCTTTTTCTAATCGGGTGAACTTTTAGGCAAAAGCCAAAAGTTATTATTTGTCGATGTTCACGCCCTTCTTACCAGCCAAACGGTAAGCGAGCTTGCCTTCGATGAATTCCTGCGTTGCCATAAGGGTTGGCTTTGGCAAACGTTCGTAGAAGCAAGAGATTTCAATCTGTTCGCGGTTTTCGAAAACCTCTTCAAGGTTGTCGTTAACAGCAGCAAATTCCTGGAGCTTCTTATCAAGTTCGCTCTTGATGTCAACAGCGATCTGGTTAGAGCGTTTTGCAATTACGTTTACCACCTCATAGATGTTGGTATCACCGCACATTGAGTTCATGTCGCGAGTGATGGTGGTGTTAGGAGCATTAAGCTTTTTGTAATCCATGATTTATAATTGAAATTTATTTTTATCTTTTTTCTGAACCAACATGTTTCTGAGAATCTTCGAGGATGCTCAACGCTTCCTTCTTATACTCGGTGTCGGGGTATTCTTGAATGAAGTTGTAATACTCGTCGATGGTGTCGTGGTAGCGGTCTTGTTTCTTAGACTCTACACTTTCAACCGCCTGGCGGTATTTCGCTTTCAGAATCAAGAACGAAAGTTCCTCGCGGTAGATGCTTTCAGGAAACTCGCGCAACGCGTTGGTTGCTGAAATAACGCACGAGCGGTAGTTGTTTCCCTGGTAGTTGCCCAAGCGATAGTAGAGGCGGGAATTGAGGTAAGCCTTGTAAGCCAACTTGTCGTTCAACTCCTGACGCTTGCTTTGCGCTTCGGCAACGTGCATGCTGTTTGGGAAACCCTTCATAAACTTATCGAACTCTTCGATGGCCTTTTTGGTTCCCACCTGGTCGAGTTTTGCCTCTGGAGAATCTTGATAATAGCACAAGCCAACGTGGGACTGCGACTCTTCTGCAAAATTGCCACGCGGAGAACTGCGCATATAACCAGAGAAATAGCTGCGTGCTGCAATATAGTCCTTGTTTTTATAGTGTGCGCTACCCAACAAGAAGAGGGCTTCCTCGCCTTTCTGAGTGCCACGGAACGGAACAACGACAGCCTCGAGCAACGTGCAAGCCTCGAGGTATTTGCCCTTTTCGTAATATTCTTTTGCTTTGGCGAACTTTAAGTCGTTATCGGTACTTTTCACCAAACGCTGATACTCGCCACACGATGTGAAGAGCACCATAGAACAGAGCAATATGAGTAAATACTTCGCTTTCATTTCAAAATACAAATTTAGGAATTTAAGTTGAAAGTTTAAAACTTTAGTCGCAATAACTTGAAAAATTCCATTTTACTGCTAATACTCAACGCAAAAACTTCAACTTTATTGTCATTTCTCCACCCTCATTTATCACTCACCATTTCTCAATTATTCTGTAACTTTGCAAAAAAAACATGGACAACGAAAAACTGTGGAACAGCAACTACAACAAGGTAATGGTCACCAACTTTTGCCTCTACTTTGCCTTCTACATCACCATGCCCCTACTTCCCCTCTACTTAAGCGAGCACTTCGGAGCCACTAAAGACACCATCGGACTTGTGTTGGCAGGCTACACCATCACCGCCCTGCTCATCCGCCCGTTTAGCGGATACATGGTCGACAGTTTCAACCGAAAGAAGGTGCTTTTACTTTGCCTTTCGGCCAATTGCCTGTTTATGGGCAGTTACCTTATTGCGGGCAGCCTGTTCCTCTTCACCCTTTTCCGCACGCTTCACGGCGGTCCGTTCGGCGCCTGCACCGTGGCTAACAGCACCGTGGCTATTGATGTGCTGCCTTCGAGCCGAAGGAACGAGGGCATCGGCTTTTACGGATTAAGCAACAATATTGCCACCGCCATTGCGCCCAGCATTGGCATTTTCATCTACCAGCAGACGGGTTGCTTCGAATGGTTGTTCTGGATTGCGTTTGCCGTATCTGTTATCGGCCTTATTGCCGACGCGAAGGTCGATGTTCCCATAAAAGAGATTGTAAAGAACAAAAGCAAAGTGTCTCTCGACCGTTTCCTTTTAACACGCGGTTGGATGATTGGCATCAACGTGGTGCTGGTCGGCCTCTGCTACGGCGTCCTTTCTAACTATTTGGCCATTTACGGGAAAGAGATGTTGGGCATCACCAACGGCACTGGCACCTACTTCCTTATTCTATCTTCGGGTTTGATCGCCTCACGCTTATTAGGCAACCGCACCCTGAAGAAGGGATTAATTACGCACAATTGTGGTTTAGGTTTGCTGTTGTCTACGTTAGGATACGGCCTGTTTGTCTTCTGCCAAAATTCTGTAGGATATTACATTTCGGCATTGCTTATCGGTTTAGGCAACGGGCACCTCTGGCCTGCCTTTCAGAATATGATGATTGGGGTTGCGCACCACAACGAGCGCGGAACCGCCAACTCTACCCTACTCACTTCGTGGGACCTCGGCATTGGTATTGGCGTGTTGGTTGGCGGATTTGTTGCCGAACACATCGACTACCACCACGCCTTCTTGGCCATGTTTGCCAGCCACAGCATTGCCGCCATGCTCTTCTACACCAAGACGAAAGGATTTTTCAGGGAAAGGAAGTTGAGTGAGGAACAGTGTTAAAAAGGTAAGTTTATATAAGGATCGGGCGAACTGATGTCGCCTAACTCGCTTAGAGCACCCTCACCCGATACAAGATAGGCTATTCCATCAATTGACACATATGGATATTTGTCAAAGAGAAGATCGGCATTATCATAAGCCACTTTTGTAAGGAATCTGTATTGAGCGTCCAGAATTCCGCTTTTTCCATCTAAATTTATAAGATAAAAGTTTTCATCTGCTATTCGTATAATCAGATCATAGATTATAGGGACAATCACTACTCCATTTTTGTCAATAACGCCGGTCTTTTCTCCTTTCCTTACAATAGCGCCACCATTACAGAAGGGTTTTACTCGGCTGTAAATAGGTAATATCTTTATCATTCCAGTTTTATCAATAAAACCATATTTCCCACCCACCTTTATAGCGGCCATATCTTCGCTAAAGGTTTCTGCCTTGTCGAAAGACAAGGGAACCTTAAAACAACCTGCCTTATCGATATACCCCCATAAGTTGCCAAGTTTAACAGCAGCCAATCCAGAACTGAAAGACGACGCCTCATCATATTGAAGCGGAATGACTTCTTCACCCGATTTATCGATGAAACCATATCGTTTATTCTTGTATTTTATTTTACCCGTACGGTTGTCATAACTTATAAAGTCCCCATTGAAAACTAAAGCGAATCCTTCGTGGAAAGGGCAGATATGTGTATACTTACAGGAGGCGATCTCATGTCCCGTGGCATCGGCAACGCCCCACAAGCCTTTAAGTTCCGACCGTCCTTTTTGCACAAAAGCGTAATCAGCTCCGTTAGGAATCCATATCGATTTATATATAGGCGGAGTCACTTTTTGCCCCATCTTGTTCTTTAGGCCATATTTGCCTTTACAGAAATATTCAGTAAGAAAAACCTCGGGGTCAGTATAAATCCGCGTGCAACCAAGATCCACTTCGTGAAGTTCAGTTTCATCGTACAACCTATCACTAACAAAAGAGTTGGTCTCGATATCTTTCAAACGGTATTTATCACCTTGGCGAACGGCTATTAGTGGCATAGGCAGGGAAGTTTCATACAATTAGCAGTAATTTACAAGTCACATAAACACAGAAGAAGAGGACGAGAACCACGACGGCAGAAGAAGCAATTTTAAACCAACGGTACTTCATCAGGAAGACGCTTGCAACAAGCATTAGCGACAAGAACACAATAATTGCCGGTTCCAGCACAACAAACAGTCCGACATTCAGTGCCCCGTAAGATACACCCAACTGGTCAGCCCACAAATGCAGCAATTCAATGCACCGGCTGCAGAGTTGGGTTCCTAATTCATTATAGTCCATAAACTATCTGTTTCCAAATTTTTCAGCGATTCGTTTGGCAACGAGAAGCAGTACGCGCGACTTCAATTCTGTTATTTTCAAGAGTCCGTCTTCAAATTCTTTATCGGTTACATTTTTGAACGCATCATCAATCAACAGTCTCGAGAAAGTGTCGCTTGCCGTAATATAGTGCATGTACGCCAACGCATCGGAACTTTGACGGCAGTATTTCATCACAAAAGGCTGGTAGGTCCACAAGAAAGCCGGAGATTCCAGAATAGCCATAGCCCTATATTGCATTTTCGGCGATTTGGCCAAACTATCAACGGTAGAAGATGTGAAATCGGCAATAAACTTCACTTTATCATCATACGACAAATAACCGTCATCCTCTTCAGGCAACGACCCATTGTAGCACAAAAAATAGAAACACATGTCTCTATCTGAGGTAAAATTTAACTTCGACAATTCTTTCACACTAAAATTATTAGAATCGGCGACTTGAGTAGCCAATAAATCGGCATACTGCACTTTGCTTTGAATCGCAGCAATGGGGAGTTCGTCGACATCGTAGCCAGTCTTCAGCATATAGGAGGAAGCCTGCAGGGCGCCCTATAACTTAAACCGTAAGCCGTATAAGTCTGCATTTTGCTGAGCGTAGCCAAACGGGTAGCAAACGGCAACGATTCGTTGAGCGCCTCCTTTTTCATTTTATGGACGAAATCAATAGACTTCTTTGTTTCTATTTCTAAAGCATCGGAGATGAACAAAGAAGCCGACGCAAAAGAATCGAGCGCTGTAGCCATTTGGGTTATTATTTTGTTTTGGGCAGATTCGGTCAAGCCCGAAACTTCGTCTCTACCTCCAATATTCTTAACAGGCACAACCTTTTTCGGGGCTTGAATCTGTGTTTTTGGAAGAACGGGTTCACTATCTCGAGCAGAAACCATGTCACTCACTGACAGAGCAACTATAAACAAAAAGAAGCTAACAGTTTTTCTCATATCTGTATATTTTTTTGCAATATCGTCAAATTTGGGATCTTTGAGAAATGTTTGCAAGGATTGCAGGAAATAAATTATAGTGATTCAAAAATCACTCGTCCGTAAGTGGTTCAAAAAACATAGTTACGGATAAGGTATTTACAAAATTACTTGTCCGTAAGTGGTTCAAAAAACATAGTTACGGATAAGGTATTCATAAAAAATCATTATCTTTGTAGCATAATTATCAACAATTTGCCAATGGAAAAGAATATTATAGGCAGAAAAAACGAGAAACAGTTGTTTAATGATATTTACGAATCATCCGATCCAGAATTCGTAGCCGTTTATGGAAGGCGACGAATCGGCAAAACATTTCTCATAAAGGAATATTTTGAAGGTAAGTTTGCATTCTACATTACGGGCATGTTGGATGGGTCGACACAAGAACAACTTCGCAATTTCAACAAGGCCATTAACGATTATTCAGACGCCTATTATCCATTGGTTAATAATTGGTTGGACGCATTTGACCAGTTAAAACACTTCCTTACATCATCAAAAAAACAAAAACTTGTTGTTTTTATTGACGAATTACCATGGCTCGACACCCCCAAAAGTAAATTTCTTAGGGCATTAGATTATTTTTGGAATTCGTGGGGATCTACATGCGGCAGACTAAAACTTATTGTATGTGGTTCAGCCACAACATGGATGCTTAACAAGCTTATTGGAGACAAAGGAGGTCTTCACAATAGAATAAACCGTCAAATTTGTCTTCAACCATTCACTTTAGGAGAAACTGAAAAATATCTGAAATCGAGAAATGTGATATGGAATCGTTACCAAACACTAGAGTGTTACATGGTATTTGGGGGAGTACCTTTCTATCTTAGTCTTCTCGATGGCAGGCTTTCGTTTGCAGCGAATGTCGACAATCTGCTATTTTCCGCTAATGGACAATTAAGGAACGAATTGAATTTTCTTTTCCGCTCACTATTCATTGATTCTCAAAAATATAGAAAAGTCATAGAATTATTAGCAAAGAAAAATCAAGGTTTGACTCGTGAGGAGATTAAAGATTCCCTAAAAATGGCAGAAGGAGGAAACCTTTCGACCATTCTTGAGAATCTACAAATGTGTAGCTTTATCAAAAAATATTCGGCATATGGTAAAAAAGAGCGTGATTTTGTTTATCAACTTACAGACCTTTTCTCGCTGTTCTATTTAAAATTTGTGGCAGGCAACACAAGTCAAGACGAGAAATACTGGCAGAACTATCAAGACAGCGCCTCACATAAAGCCTGGACAGGGTATGCTTTCGAACAGGTGTGCTTACTTCATATTAATCAAATAAAAAAGAAATTAGGGATTGAGGGAGTTGCCACAAATGTTCATTCTTGGCAAGTTAAAACAAAGTTGCTTGCCGACGGCACGAAACAAGAAGGTGCACAAATTGATTTGCTTATCGATCGCGCCGATTCCATAATCGATCTTTGTGAGATGAAATACTCCAACACACAATACACAATCACAGAATCGTATGCAGAGCGTCTAACAAATCGTCGTGAACTTTTTAGAGAGACCACAAAGACCAAAAAAGCCCTTCACTTAGTTCTTGTGACGACTTATGGTATTAAACGAAACGCATATTCGAATGTCGCACAAAACGAAGTGACATCAGAAGACTTGTTTGGGTAATAGATAAAAAAGCAGAATTGCACGCCGTACCCCATTCCTATTATACCTTTACAATTCCAGCCTCAGCACCCTCATTGGCCTTCCCGCACCCATATACAGGCTGTCGTCTTCTGCAGTTTCGCCAGTTGGCACAAATCCGCATTTTTCCATAACACGGCCAGAAGCCGGATTGTCGATAAAGTGACCGCTGACCAACGACTTAATATCTGTTGTTTTACGAATATGGTCAATCAGCAAAGCCAAAGCCTCGGTACAAATGCCCTTATTCCAATAGGGTTTCGCCACCCAATACCCTACAGTGGGTTCGTTGGGACGAGACGGTAGTTTGCATTCGCACGAAGGACCATACCCCATAGCACCAATCGCCTCGCCTGTCTCTTTTAACACTATCGCCCAAGTGGTGGCATCGTTAAAAATGGTTCGGATAATTTCAAGGCTCTCGGCTTCTGACTGGTGCGGAGGCCAACCTGCCCGCGGCCCGACTTCCGGATCGGCAGCATATTTATATAATGCCGTGGCATCGCTATCTTGCCAACGCCGCAACATAATTCTTGAAGTTTCCATTTTGTTTCTTTTTTTGGTTTTCGAAGTACAATATTACGAAAATCAAAACAAATTCGCCACGCGTCAAAACAGTGCATACAACTTTTTCAAAATAAAATTTTTCAAATAATTCTTATTTTGTCACCATTTGTCAATTATTATTCATAATTTTACAACGTTTAATAAATAATACAATAGATATGGAAAAAGAAGACACGCTTTTTGAAGTTCCTGAAAAGAACATCTACAGGGTTAAAGATGACCATAATGTGGAAACCATCACAATTTCGGCCTGCTTAGACGATCTGGTGCTTTGCAATCTGCCCAAATTAAAACAGATAAAGTTCGAAGCCCCAATAGAGAACGCAATAATAGAGAATTGCCCAAAGTTGGAAATCACTTGCACACCCGCCAACCACACCCGCATCAGCGGATGCGACGCTATCACAAGGCTCTCGGTTGATGCTGAGGAGTGTGAAATTAGCAACTGCGGAAATTTAGAGGAAGTGTTCCTCGATTCTTACGATTGTGACTACGGCATGTCGGTTTCTATAAAAAACTGCAACAACCTTTATAAGGTCCATTGCGACGGGAGAGAAGAGATTGACTTAAAAATGGAAGATTGCGACGCGCTTTGTGTGTTTGAAAACGAATCGGAGCACTTCCCGAATTTGGACATTTACCCCAACCACACCACCACTTTAAAAACAGTTCCTTGCAGCGGATTTAAACTAAGAAGTTTCGGTTATCTGAAAGAATTGTGCATTGGCGGTGGCAGCATCTTCGACATTATTGACTTCGACGATAACGAGCAATTCAAGAACATGATTGTTGACGATATTGAGATGTCGGTTGACTGT
>JAKSKS010000080.1 GCA_024401615.1 Paludibacteraceae bacterium | reverse complement strand
GGCATGTTTAGTTGTGTCGTTGACGCCTTTAAACACAATATATTCAAACGAAATACGACGCTGGCCGGTAAAGTCAAACTGTCGAATCAAGTTTAGCACCTCGTTAGCAGGATAAGCCTTCTGCACGGGCATAATGCTCAGACGCTCGTCAGCGAAAGGCGAGTGCAAGGAAATTGCCAGATGACAGGAAGACTCGGTCAGGAACCGTTTTAAACCCGGAATAAGTCCTACAGAAGAAACGGTGATTCGTTTAGGGCTCCAAGCATATCCATAATCGGCAGTAAGCACCTCTAACACCTGCAACAAATTGTCAACATTGTCCATTGGCTCACCCATACCCATAAACACCACATTGGTTAGTTTATCGGACTCGGGAATTGATTGAATCTGGTTGAGGATGTCGGCGGGAGACAACTGTCCGGAGAAGCCCTGTTTGCCAGTATTACAGAAAAGGCAATTCATCTTACAACCAACCTGAGAGGAAACACAAAGAGTAGCCCTGTCTTTATCGGGGATATAAACAGACTCGATGTATTTACCGTTACCAACAGGGAAAAGATACTTTTTAGTGCCATCGACACTTTCCTTCACATCGGAAGGAGCCACACAACCGACTTCGAAAGCCGCCGCCATTTTTTCGCGGTTGACTTTCGAGATATTAGCCATAGCATCGATAGAAGTCACTTTCTTCTTATAGAGCCAATCGGCCACTTGTTTAGCCGTAAAAGCAGGCATACCCAAAGATGTAACGACCTCCTTCAACTGAGGCAAGGTCATTCCCAGAAGTTGTTGCATGATGAAAAATAAATAAATCTATATGAAAGAAAGGAGTAGAAGCGAATAAAATTCACTCCTACTCCATCTTATTATATTTTCAGAATAATCGGAAAATTAGAAGAAGTTGAAGCTGTTGTTTTCAACTTTGCCCTTGTCTTCAATTGCTTCCAACAAAGAACGGCCAACAGCATTCTGAATGTTACGGTCCAATGCTGCCTTATCAATTGCAGGCATTTGAGAATCGCGTTCAGCAACTTTCTGGATTACGAATACAGAGTTGCTACCCTTAACAGGTTTAGAAACTTCGTTCATCTTAGCGTTAACGATAGCGCCAACCAAACCTGCTTCAGCACCGAAGTTAGACAAATAAGGAGCAGAGAAGCGAACAGCCTTTGCAGTATCGATAGTACCGATTTCAGCCAAAGCCTTACCGTTCAATTCAGCAGCAAGTTTATCTGCCTTCTTCTGCTTGATAACTTCAGCAGAGATTTCGTCCTTAACACTTTCGAAAGGAAGAATGCCGTCAACATCATCAACAACGTTAGTCAAAGCGCCGAGGATGTAGTATTCAGGGATTTCAGTAAACACTTCTGAAACGTCGCCCTTCTTATGTTCGAACGCCCACTTTACAAGGCAACGAGAGTTAGGCAACACATAAGTAGAAGGCTGGCCCTTGGTCAACTTAGACAAAGGACGAATCTGCAAGTGCTTTTCAGCAGCGCTCTTAGCGAACTGTTCAGCAGTCTTGTTTTCGATAACGAAGTCGTTAGCGATACGGTCAAGGCTGTCGATAGTAGTTGAGCTTGGTTCAAGACGTGTAGCCAAGATAGCGATTTTAGCCTTCTTGATAGGAGCAGTCTGGTCAGTAACCTTAATTACGAAACAAACAGGGCCATTGTTTACAGTGAACACATCACCCTTCTTGCCAGCAAATGCCTTTTCGTCGAACTTAGGAAGAGATACATAGCCTTCCTGAATCCAGCCCTGGTCACCACCATTCTGTGCAGATCTTGTATCCTTAGAAAGTTTAGCAGCCAAATCAGCGAAATTAGCGCCACCACGAAGAGCACCAACGATGCTATCAGCACGACGCTGAGAAGCAGCAGAATCAGCTTCTTGAACAGCAATAAGGCTGAAACGTACAGAGTCAGGACGGTTTACAGGGTTAGCCAAGCACTTAGCAACCTTGTAAAGTTTCTGAGAAGGGTCAGTAACGATTTCTGATACATTGCCAGCAACTGAAGTTTTAGCGAATTCAGTAAATGCACGGTCGTAGTTATCAGGCTTCATAAATACATTAATGTACTGGTAGTTCTTTTCAGAAGCGCTTTCGAAAAGAAGTCGAAGCTGTTCTTCTTCAGAAGTTCTCTTCAACTGAAGGCGAAGAGAGTCCATATTGTCATAACCGTCTTTAAGGTCTTGAGCAGAAGGCTGGATAGGAATCAAGATGATATCCATGTCGCGGTAACCTTCCTGTTTGAATTTAGAATCCTTAACCTTGTTGTAGTAAGCCAAAAGTTCAGCATCAGAAGGCTGAACGTCAGCATCGTTAACATCAGCAAGAAGCTTACGAGCAACCAAAGCGTCATATTCCTTAGTAGAAAGAGAAGCCAAGAAATCAACTTCAGCCTTTGGAGTAGACATTGCATTTACCAAGAGAGAGCCCATCTTATCAGTAAGCAAGCTTGCCTTGATATTGTTTTCCATATACAACCACAAATTGCGTTCAGCATTCTGACGTTCAATGAACTGGTTGCGCTGATTGATATCTTGAATTGTATTAGGATCGCGATTTACATCTTCAATAACACGAGCAACAAGAGACTTGTCGAACTGACCCTGCTGGTTTGTGAACAAACCGCTACGGAAAAGAATTGGGTGAGGATTGTTACCGATAGTAGCATCGGTCAACTCTTTTGTAGTTACAGAAATACCTTCGTTTTCAGCTTCGGCATTGAAAAGCGCCTTCTGTTTGAAATTTTCCCAAGCAGTAGCACGAATAGCAGCGTCTTCGGTGTTACGCTGTTGAAGTTTAGAAACTTCTGAAAGCTGACGATAGCTGCTTTCGAATTCCTCACGTGAGAATTTTTCACCGTTAACAGTACCAACAATATTCTGCTGTTGACGGAATAGGGAAGTTGAGTTGGTCAAGAAGTCGCCAACAATGAAGCAAAGCAACGCGAAAGCCACGATAAAGATAAGTAATCCGGCTCTGCTTCTGATTTTCTCTAATGTTGCCATTTACTTTAGATGTAATAATTTTTATTTGTTTTCTTTTTTGTCTTTTTCATCAAATTGGTTGCTAAATTACAAAAAATATCAGTTAAGAAGAAAGATTTAAAGAGAAATAATACAAAAAGGACAAATAGCAAAAGTTGAATAGACCGGTTCTAACAATTAATTAGTAATTTTACGGTGTAATTTAGCAAAAGAGAAAATGCAGAAAAGACACCAAGACCGCAAACAATATTTTATTGAGTTAGCGAACACGGCTAGAGCATACTATATTGATTACTTAAACCAATATAAGAAGTTGACTGGCAGCGAACGCATATTAGAAATTGGATGCGGAGAAGGAGGGAACCTGCTACCCTTCTCGGAATTAGGCTGCACGGTATACGGTTTGGACATTGACCCTGTGAAAATTGAGAACGCCAACAAGTTCTACCCCGAATTCAACACCAAAGGCTCGCCCGCGAAATTCGAATGTTTGAACTTTATTGAAGCCCAGAAACCTGCAACCGAAGAAGAACGTTACGACATTATATTAATACACGACGTTATAGAGCACATTGAACCTCCTTATAAAAAGGAGTTCTTTGAGAACGCCAAGAGTTACCTGAAGAAAGACGGCATCATCTTTTTCGCTTTCCCTGTTTGGCAAATGCCATACGGCGGCCACCAACAGATATGCGGCAGCAAGCTAACACAACTCCCCTTCATCCACTTGTTGCCAACCAGTCTTTACAAATGGCTATTGGCCAAAAACAACGAACCTGAAGGCCGCATAAACGAGTTGCTGAGTATTGTACGCTCGCAAATGAGCCCCGGGGAGTTTAACAGGTTCTCTGTGGAAACTGGTTTTGAAACCTGCGAGGAACTTTTCTGGTTCATTAATCCCCCCTACCAACAGAAATTCGGCTTAAAGCCACGCAAAATGTGGAAGTGGTTCGCCAGCATTCCCTTCATCAGAAACTTCGCATCCACCTCTTTTTGGGCGCTCATCAAGATTAAATAAAATTGTAGTTTCATAATGCCAATAAACATTATCAAAACACAAACTATAAAAACGCAGTTAGGAGAAATCCTTATAGGCGACCACAAAGGCAAACTCTGCCTATGCGTATGGGCCAAGCACAGCAAGCGCACTGCCATAGAGCACCGCCTGCAGCGCCTGCTTAAAGAGAAATTCGTGGAAGAAACCTCCCCCCTCTTAGAAGAAACAAGCAAACAAATTACAGAATACCTGGGGCAAAAGCGCACCTCGTTCAATTTAGAGACCGAGTTAATTGGAACCGACTTCCAGAAGGAAGTTTGGAACGCGCTTAATACGGTAGCCTATGGAAAGACCCAGACCTACAAAGATTTGGCCAACGGCATTGGGCAAGAAGAATCGGTCCGCCCCATTGCGGCTGCCATAAGCACCAATCCTTTAGCAATTATCACCCCCTGCCACCGTATTGTGGGCGAATCGAAAGGAACAGGGACAAACTACGAGGAAAAAATAAGTGAAAAACTACGCTCAATAGAAAGTTAAGCAAAAGCCAATGAAACGAGTACTTTTCCTCCTTTTCCTGCTCCAAATTAATGTATGCAGCCACGCCGGCAAAGCCATACAAATGAACGATGTGCAGAAAATGGGATTGAAAGGTAAAGTGAAAAGTTACGCCCAATATGCCACAAAAGTTGTTAATGACACCTTAACGAAAGACTACTTAAAGAAAGTGACCCTGTTTGACGAAAAAGGGAATAAGATAGAGTCGAGAACCTATAACCCTAAAAAAGGACTAATTTCAAAAACCCAAAGCAAAGTGGGTTCAAAAGGCAAGGTTTTAGAGGAAAAAGTCTATAACCAAAACGGAGAAGAATCGGGAAGAACAGACAACAAATACGACAAAAAAGGGCGATTGGTAAACGCTGTGAAAATTAGCGCTAAAGGCGACACCATCAGCCAATGGGCATTCTCGTACGACAAGAAAGGGCGGAAATCGGCATCGCAATATAAAGACCCCCAAAAAGTGCTGGAAACAACATACACTTACGACAAGAAGAACAATGTTTCAGAAATGACCATCTTCCAAAACCAGCAACTCCGGAAGAAAGAGAATTTCACCTACAACCAAGAAGGGAAACTAACCACGTGGTCGAAATACAATGGTAAAGACAGCACACTCTGCACTGTAACAATGTACAATGCATGGGGAATGCAGACCAGTAAAAAGATATCGTTAAACGGCGAACCTTATGAGTTGTTCATTTTTGAAAATGACAACAGAGGCAACAAAACGGCTATTTTTCATTACGACGACAAAATAAAGCCAGAGACACCAGAACACGAACCAGTAACAAGGGTAAAAGACCAATCATTAATTGACATAGAGATTTTCAACTACGATCTTCAAGACAATAAAACATTAAGGCAAAAGATAAAAAACGGCCAAACGATAGAAGGAGAAATTAACGAATTCACCTATTTTTAGTTATAGTGGCCAAATTAGCGTAAATTTGCAGTATAAAACAAAAACGAGATGAGCCAAATACTAATAATAAACGATATGCCCGGTTATGGGAAAGTAGCAACTGCAGCCATGCTGCCCATACTCTCGTACTACGGCATCTCCGTTTACAATCTGCCCACCGCATTAGTATCTAACCCCTTTGAATTCGGGAAATTCAACATTTTGGAAACAACCGACTATATGGCCGGCGTATTCCCCATTTGGAAAGAATTAGGATTTAAATTCGACGCTATAGCCTGCGGTTTCATTGTATCGAAACGCCAGGCAGATCTCGTAAAAGAGTATTGCAAGGCACAGGCCGCAGAAGGCACAAAAATATATGTTGACCCAATAATGGGCGACGGCGGGAAACTTTACAACGGCGTAGACGAAGGCCGCGTAGAGGTGATGAAAGACCTGATATCGGTAGCCGACCTTATCTACCCTAACTACACGGAAGCAGCCTACCTTACAGGACACCAATATAAAGAAGAGGGTTGCAGCGAGGAAGAGGCAATAGCACTTTTAAACGACCTGGTGAAGATAGGCACAAAATCGGCCTTGGTAACCAGCATGCGCATAAACGGGAAAGACTGCGTAATTGGCTATAACCATACGAACCAAGAGCATTTTGTGATAACCTACGACTACGTGGAAGCCCACTTCAACGGGACAGGAGACACTTTTTCGGCAGTATTGATCGGGCACCTGCTAAAAGGTGACAATTTAAAGGTAAGCACACAATATGCAATGAACGCTGTTAGACAAATGGTGGTTGTTAACAAAGCCGACCAAGACAAAAATTGTGGCCTGCCTATCGAGAAATGCCTCTATATGCTCTAACATGTGGAAAGACTTTCTCTACTATACTAAAACAGAACGAAGAGGGATTGCCGTACTAACAGTACTGATTATCCTTCTTGCACTTATACGTTTTGCACTACCCCACTTGCAATCGGGCTCAACGAACAAAGCACTGTCGAAAACAGAGATAGAGCGACTGCACCAGTTGGAAGAACAGATGAGCAAACTAACAGAGAACCGTCCTCTTAAAGGGAAAATAGACCCACTCCAGTTAGACTCCAGCGGTTTCGTAAAAGTAGGCTTCACTGCTACAGAAGCACAAGAGTTAATACGGTTGAAGAGGTCAAACAACAGAGAGAACTTCTACTTCAAATTTATGGATTACGCCATCAGGAAAAACCCCGAATGGGCAGACCACATAGCCGACTATAGAGAATAATGGCACAAAACAGGGCAATACGATAGCAATATGTTCGTATATTTAACCAAAGAACTGTAAATTTGCATTAGAAACCGCCAAAAAATTAATCATCTTGGAAGACTTTGTCAAAATAACAGAAGAAATAAGCGGCCTGCTATGGGGTTGGCCATTGATAGCGCTCTTGGTCGGCACCCACATTTTCCTTACCATCCGACTCCGTTTCCCACAACGCCACATCATTACCGCAATCCGCCTCACCTTTCAGAAAGATAAAGAAACAAGTGGTGACGTAAGCGCATTCGGCGCATTAGCAACAGCGCTGGCAGCCACCATTGGAACAGGAAACCTTGTAGGTGTAGGAACAGCCATTGTATTAGGAGGGCCAGGAGCCGTATTCTGGTGTTGGATAACCGGTTTACTGGGTATGGCGACAAAATACAGTGAAGGTCTTTTAGCCGTAAAGTTCAGAGTTCGCACCTCAAATGGAGAGATGCTTGGCGGACCAATGTATGCATTGGAAAGAGGGCTTGGAATGAAATGGCTCGCGGTTTTGTTCTGCATATTCACATCAATAGCCGCCTTTGGCATCGGCAACATGGTGCAAGCCAATGCAGTTGCCGACCTAATGAAGACCGACTTCAACATTGCCACCTGGCAGACAGGTTTAGTCATCACCACACTAGTTGGTTTAGTGATGTTGGGCGGAGTGAAAAGTATTTCGAAAGTGTGCGGGCTACTGGTTCCATTTATGGCCATGTTCTACATAATAGGCTGCATCTACATCATTTGCTGCAACCACGCCTATGTTGGAACAGCAGTCAAACTTATTGTAGAATCAGCCTTCAACCCATCGGCAGCGGGATCTGGTTTTGTGGGGGGCATGCTTATCAACACCATCCGTTATGGTGTGGCAAGAGGTCTGTTCTCGAACGAATCGGGTATGGGTTCGGCACCAATTGTAGCGGCAGCAGCCAAAGCAAAAAATCCGGTGAGACAAGCCTTGGTTTCGATGACAGGTACATTCTGGGACACAGTAATCATCTGTGCAATGACAGGAATCGTGTTAGTGAGCTGCATGGTAGCCTACCCAGAAATGGAATGTAAGGCAGGAACCGCAATGATGCGCTCAGCATTCGGCACAATACCGGTTATAGGTCCTATTGTATTAGCAGTGGGGCTGTTTACCTTCGCATTCTCTACCCTACTCGGATGGTCTTACTACGGAGAAAAGGCCATTGAATACTTAGGAGGAAAAAAATGGATTAAAGGTTACAGAATAGTGTTTGTGATAGGCGTATTCGTAGGCTCAATTCTAAGTTTAGCCGCTGTATGGAATATAGCAGACAGTATGAACGCACTTATGGCAATTCCAAACCTGATATCGCTTCTACTACTTTCGAATGTATTGGTTAAAGAAACCAGAAAATATCTGTGGTCAAAAAACAGTCTCGACAAATGGAACAAAAGCGACACGACAATAGACCAACTTGAAAAAGAAAAAAGACTAAGAAAGAGAATAAAGAAACATAGACGTACCATTCGGAAAAACTAATAATGGTTGTTCTTTAATATCAGACTCCCGAGTCAAAATCCAATTCAGTCGATATATGAGTATTGTAATAGATTTGACTCTTGATTATATTGTATTTGATGAGCATAACAACTACAACATCGAGAAGAACAACATTAATTTTGGAAATTATATACCAATCGGTAGCAAAATAATAGGTTATTAACAGAAAACCGTTGTTTATACTACAAAAACCAAAGAAGGTGTACCATAACTGAATTTGTTATGATACACCTTCTTTAGTTTACAACGAGGTGACTGACCTCTTTTATTATAACCACAAGAAACTAGTTCTTGTTTTCTTCTTCAACGTTAGCGTTGGCTGTTTGCTCTTTTTCAGCAATCACATCTTCGGCAGAAGCTGCATTTTCGCGAGACAACTGATCGCGTTGAATGTTTTCACGCATACGCTTCCTCATCTCATTCTGCAACCGTTTGCCTGCAGTGGTTTGGGTATTAATGGTATAATGATGCGCCATAAATACAAGAAAATAGAGATAGTGATATTAAACAGTCTTAACATTGTAACGGCAATTCACCTTGCCCTTCTGCATATTGTGCAAGCGGCTACGATTCATTGTGCGGCGAACAGGAGAGATGTTGTCGATAAACAACTTGCCATCGAGGTGTTCGTATTCGTGCTGAACAGCCTTTGCAAAGAAGTCAGTGAAAACCTCCTCATGTTCGTTCCAGTTCTCGTCAAAATACTTAACACGAACCATGGTAGAACGCTTAACAGACTCGTTAATGCCAGGAAGGCTCAAGCAGCCTTCGTCTTGCGTCTTAGTTTCAGGACCAACCTCAAGGATTTCAGGATTGATGAAGACTCTTTTAGCATCTTTAAATTCAGGGTGCTTTTCGTCGGCCATTACACTAAGGTCGATGACAAACATACGAATCGAGAGACCGATCTGCGGAGCAGCCAAACCAACACCATCGGCATGATACATAGTTTTGAACATATCATCAGCCAACTGAGGTAATTCAGGATAATCAGCAGGGACAGGCTGTGCCACTTTACGAAGCACCTGCATGCCATATACATAAATTGGATATATCATAATCTTTATATTAGTCCACTTTTAAAACGCTGGCTTTCAAGATACGACTGCAA
This sequence comes from Paludibacteraceae bacterium, assembly GCA_024401615.1. Classification (GTDB taxonomy): domain Bacteria; phylum Bacteroidota; class Bacteroidia; order Bacteroidales; family Paludibacteraceae; genus Physcocola. The sequence continues at coordinate 1,733 of JAKSKS010000080.1, read as the reverse complement.
TATAATAGTAGCACTAATCTTGTCGACCAACTCCTTATTTTCACGACGTTCCTTCTTCTTCACACCACCAACAATCATAGCCTGATGGGCAAGAACAGAAGTAAACCTTTCATCGTGCATTTCAACAGGAATAGCAGGGAATTTGTTCTTAAGCGCCTTCACGAAAGGCTCGATATACTTCATCGATTCAGAAGGCTCGTTCTTAACCGTTTTAGGTAGTCCGACCACGAACAGTTCAACCTGTTCGTTTGCTATATAGTTTTCAATGAATTTATAGACTTCGTTAGGAGAAACAGTATCGAGTCCGTTAGCAATCATCTTCAGAGGATCGGTAACAGCAATACCAATTCTTTTTTTACCGTAGTCAAAAGCGAGGATTCTTCCCATATTATTCGCGACGGGTGTAAACCAAATCGATACAAGGTCGGAATTTTTCCTCTGTAGAAGAACTTTTGTAGAAGCGAGCGCCTGTCGGCCACAATTGCTGGTGGTAGTAGTAACGTTCGCCAGAAGAAGTTACATATACAGGAATAACGACCAAGTTCTTCAGCATTTCATCAGCATTATTAGCATCCCTCAAACGGCATTGAACCGCACGTGAAAGGTCGAAAGAATAAGAGTAATCGCTGGTATCGAGAGAAGCGCTGAAAGAGAACAATCCATCAGGAGTTTTATTCCAATAGAAGAAATCGGCAATCGAATCGCGATTAATCAGCATCATGTACTGATTAGGAGTCTTCTTCAACTTGGTAGGCCAGTTGAGGTTAGCAGCCTTCATTTTAAGCAAAGCGCTGTTCACCGAAATTTTAGAGGCATCAGTACCCGAGTTTTTCAAAATAGAATCTTTAATTGCACTATAGTCAACATCAACTGCAGTATATAAACCCGAAGGAGAAGAGACATAAGTGAAGTCAGAAGAACTTGCCAAAGTCTGCAAAGAAGACTTGTTTGGATGATTAAAGACATTCACCCTTTCGACAGACTTGTCGCAAGCAATGGAAATACTTTTAACCAAAGGATTAGCCTTACCCAAAGACTTTGAATCGACAATTGTGTCGTTACCATTATAAGTAGTATGGATTTTACCTTGGTAATGATAGTAGAGACGCAAGAAGCAAGTGGTAATTCTTACAATAGCACCCTCGTTGAAAGAATGAGCCACGTAAAGACCAGGGAACTTCTCGTTGAACTGACTTTGGTATTTGATGCCAGAATCCTTCATATAGGCAGAAAGGATATTTTGGGCATAATCTAAATCGATAGGCACCTCAAGAATGCGAGGAACTTCCTTATCGCCTTTAGAACTATACTTGGTCATCTTTCTGTTGGCAGTTTGGTAAGCCAGAGAGCCCAACTTCATGCTCTTATCGCAATAATCAGCTGGGTTGATATTAGAGAAATGCTTTTGATAAGTAGGGAGACTACTATTCAACGCATAAACGTCAATAGCCTGCAAAGCATTGGTATCGCCAATAACGCCATCATCACCATCGAAACGGATAAGGAAGTAAGCAGAGTCGATTTTCACATCAGTAGGATCTGTGATAGCGGTAATTCTACCATAGTTTGGATCTATTTGTGAAAGCGAAGTTACCTTAATGCCCAATTTGTTAGGGTCGATAAAGGCAGTAGTATCGTTACTGTTGTTATACAAGGTTGTATCAGGAACGAAGATCCCATTAAGACGGGCATCGATCTGTGAGATGACATCACCCTGTGCGGTACCGCAACAA
>JAKSKS010000008.1 GCA_024401615.1 Paludibacteraceae bacterium | reverse complement strand
CCTCTAAATACGCCGGCTCCTTCTTGGTCGTCAGCTTCTCTAATCTCGTAGGAAGCGATAAGTGTGTAGTTTATGGAGTCTCCTTTTTCTTCGCTGTTTTCTATTTTGTGTTTCAGAACCCTTTCTACTTTAACCTTCCCCGTAAACTGGTAGGTTTGCCTCCCTCGTTTAGTTGCGCCGTATATGGTGATTGACTGGTCTTTTTCTTGTTTGCTGAAATCAGACACATATACTTGTAAACGTTTGTTTAATGGTCCAAAAACTCCGTTTTGTGGAAATGCGTTCACTGTGTTTCCTGCATATGAAGAGAATAGGTCAACAACATCTACGCTAAAGCCCCGCAAGTCATTGGTGACGTCGCTTCCGTTTTTCGAATAGTTTTCCCATAATAGGTAATTACTGTAGTGCTTGCTAAAATCTGTAATCCCCCATAGTGGAGACCTCTCAGTTGGCAACGTCCCGATGGCGTCTTTTACGTCTTCAAACACACCTGTGGTGTCAAATTCTATTTCTATTGATTCTGCTGCGTTAGCATGCGCATATAATAATGCCGTTGCTGCTAAAACAAATTTTTTCATCTCTTTGCTTCCCTTAAAAGTAAAAGCCTTGAACGTGTCAAGGCTTTTGTCTTTACTTGTATATGCGTTGTCTGTTCAATGCACTGTGGTAGCGCTGGGCGTTTGCCTGGTGCTCTGCTCCAGTAACGGCAAAGTTGTGATAACCGCTAAAGTCTTCTTTCGCACACATGTAGATGTAGTCGCTCTCTTTAAAGTTCAGCACATTGTCGATGGCTTTGATCGATGGTATTCTGATTGGGCCTGGTGGTAGCCCGGCATACATGTAGGTATTGTAAGGCGAGTCTGTGCTGAGGTGTGCGGTAAGCACACGGCGGATCGTAAAGTCACCAACTGCAAACTTAACAGTTGGGTCACTCTCTAACTTCATGCCTTTGCGTAGGCGGTTAATGTAGAGCCCGGCTATTGCAGGTTGCTCGTCATACTTTTGGTTCTGCTCCTCCTCTACAATTGAGGCCAGAATGGAAACCTCTTTTTGACTCAATCCGGTTCGTGCCAATTTCGCTTTACGGTTGCTGTTCCAGAAATTGTCGTATTCTTTCTTCATGCGGGCCATGAGTTTTGCTGGCGTAATGTCCCAGTAAATCTCGTAGGTGTTCGGAACAAATACGCTAATGGCATTGGCCCGGTCTATGCCCCATTTGTCGAGTAGGGTGTCGTTGTAGATGGCTTCGAGGGCGGTTAGAGAATCCATTTCCAGCACTTCAGCCAAACGTCCTGCCAATTCGGGCGCGGTGCGTTTGTTGTTGAAGGTGAGTTTTACGGGAGTTTGGTTGCCACTTGCAAGTAGGCGGACCAACTCGAAACTGCTCATCCCGTTTTTCATAATGTAGCAACCGCTCTTTACGTGTTGGTCATATTTTTTCATCTTTGCGGTGCTGATGAACTTGTCCATATCCTTTATAGCCCCAGTCTTTTCCAAACTGGCAACTACATCGTCAAATGTGTCGCCGTGTTTGATATAAAGTTCGGGTTGTGCGTTTTTCAACTGCACATTTGCCGCGAAGAGAGAGGAGTAGGCATAATAGGCAACGCCTAAACCTACAAGGGTAACAGCGGTTAAACCGCCGAGTATCCATTTCTTTTTGCTTTTTGCCATTTTTTCTTTTGCTCTTGTTCCTGAGCCTTATTTTCTAATTTTGGCCAAAAGTAAAGAAAATATCATAAAAAAGTTGCTCAATGTCTTGGAAAGTTGAAAAAGTAAATGTAATTTTGTGCCACAAAACGAGAAGATGTCGAGCATTCGTCTCTGAATGGTGAGATGGGTGAGTGGCTGAAGCCACCAGTTTGCTAAACTGACGTACGGGCAACCGTACCGGGGGTTCGAATCCCCCTCTCACCGCTTCTTATTTCAAGCGCCTATTGCTTAAGCAGTTGGCGCTTTTTTCTTTTTCATATATGCTGTCTTATGTCGAATAACTTGGCCATTAAAGAGGAATATGAGTCCGATGGACTGCCGATGCCCCGCCGTGTCTATGCTATTATAGGCATTTGGTGTGGTATATTCTTGTCGGTGGTCAACAACAGCATTGCGAATGTGTCGTTGCCTACTATTGCTGCTAATTTCAGCGTAGAGCCATCTACAGTGGTGTGGGTCATTAACGCCTATCAGTTGGCTACCATCATGCTGCTGTTGCCGTTTGCCGCTCTCGGTGAGATTTTTGGCTACCGAAAAATATATTTGATAGGTATTGTCATCTTCTCTGTGTCGAGCCTGGCTTGTGCCTTGTCTGCCAACTTCCCTATGCTGGTGGCTGCGCGATTGGTGCAAGGTGTTGGCTCTGCTTTCATTACCTGTGTCAATACAACTTTGGTTCGCCTGGTCTACCCCAAAAAGCAACTTGGTCGTGGCATTGGACTGAATTCTTCAGTTGTGGCAACGTCGGCTGCGGCCGGACCCGCTATAGCGGGTGCGTTGCTGATGGTGTGCGACTGGCACTATCTTTTTGCCGTTAATGTGCCTTTTGGCGTCTTCTCGTTTTTATTGGGCTGGTTCTTTTTGCCTCGCACGCAGAATAGGAATAAAGGACAGCATTTCGATTTTAAGAGCGGATTTTTGAGCGCCTCTACTTTCGGATTGCTTATTCTGTCTGTTGAGAGTCTTTCTCATGGATGGTGCGTCTCTATTACTGTTGCTTTGGCAACTCTGTTCTTGTTTGTGGCTGTGGCTTTTGTTCGTAGCCAAATGAAGGTTGAATTTCCGATATTACCGATCGACTTGCTTCGAATACCTCTGTTTTCTTTATCTATTGCAACAAGCATTTGCTCTTATCTCGCACAGATGATGGCTCTAATTTCCTTGCCGTTTTTCTTACAGCATATTCTGGGGTATAATGAGTCTGAAACCGGTTTGCTTATGACGGCATGGCCGCTTGTCATTATTTTTATTGCTCCAATGTCTGGTTTCCTGGCAGAGCGAATACACGCTGGTGTTATGAGTTCGTTGGGGCTTTCGGTTTTCGGGTGTGGTCTGCTTTTGCTTTTCTTTATACCAGACTATCCTTCGCCAATCGATGTGGTGTCTAGGCTTATGCTGTGCGGATTTGGTTTTGCCCTATTCCAGTCGCCAAATAATAGTACTATTATAGCTTCTGCTCCACGAAGCAGAAGTGGTAGCGCCAGTGGTATGTTGGCAACCGCACGCTTGTTTGGTCAAACCACGGGGGCATCTTTAGTTGCACTCATTTTCTTGCTAAATCCTGTTGAGGGCCCAAAATACACTTTTGCTGTGGGGGCGGGTATAGCATTCTTAGCTGCATTGCTTAGTGGGTCACGCTTGTCCTTTAAGTCGCCTTTGACTACGGAAAATGCGAAATAAAGCCTCAAAAAGCATTTTTTTTGAGAGTTTTCGAATATTTTTGGCTTAATGTTTTGCGAGATTGAAAAAATTGTCTAATTTTGCACCGCAATCAAGCGATACCGAATGCTTAATGCCCAGATGGCGGAATCGGTAGACGCGCTGGTCTCAAACACCAGTGGAGCAATCCATCCCGGTTCGATCCCGGGTCTGGGTACAAAGAGGAAGTGAAAACTTCCTCTTTTTTGTTTTCTATATATTTCTAATATGCAATTCATCTACCATTACCAGTCTCCTCTTGGAACTATGACTCTGGCTTGCGACGAGGCAGGTTTAGTGGGTGTGTGGTTCGATGCGCAAAAGTACTTTGGCAGTACTTTGGCTGCTGGTGCGATTGAGGGAACAACTCCTATATTGAGTGATGCTGTTTGTTGGCTTGATGATTACTTTCGAGGTGTACGACCTAACTATATACCAAATCTCTCATTAAAAGGTTCCAATTTTAGACTGAAGGTATGGAGCTTCTTACAAGAGATTCCGTACGGCCAAACAACTACTTATAAGGCTTTGGCTGAGAAAGTGGCGAGGAGTGAGAGAAAAATGCAAATGTCGGCACAAGCCATAGGCGGTGCTGTCGGACACAATCCCGTTAGTATAATTGTTCCTTGCCACAGGGTGGTTGCTACCGATGGATCTTTAACGGGTTATGCGGGTGGCTTAGAGCGTAAAGCAGCGTTGCTACGGTTAGAGGGAATTATTCTTTAATGATTTTATAAATAAATACTTCCTTCCCCTGGGGATGCCCTTTGAGATGGCAGCGTATGGAAACAGAGTCTATTAATCCGTAATCAAGTTTTATTTCATCGCTGTTAAAAAAGATAGTATCATTGGCAATCCGGTACCTGCCTTTTTGCTCGTCAATGCCGAACATAACATATCGGTCTATAAAAGTGCTGTCTTCTCGTAGATAGAGCATATCTCCACCGCCACCTACGCCTTCTCTATATGCTTTTAGTGTGGTTGGAGATTCAAATCTTCTGAAATCTATAATTCCTTCTGGATATTTAATCAGTAGGCAAAGTAGAAGTACAAGCGAAAGCAGTATGGCAAGATTGTTTTTCTCCTTATATCTGAAAAATAGTATTGCTTTACGTAATGTTAATAGGAGTATTATCAAACCGCTTATGGCAATTAGTAGCGTAAGCGGAAGTAGTAACACACTAACTTTGGTTTCCCAAAAATAACGGGTGTTTACTAACACAAACAACAAAATAGCTGCTATTAAAGTTTTCATTCGAGAGCCGTTCCTATATGAAAAAAACTGGCACGTTTGTACCAGTTTATGCTTAATGGAGTGGTGATTTATACAAGTTTCGCACCCAAGCCAGAGTAATCTATTCTTGCCATCATATCGGCAACTTTTTCAATGCCGTCTTTGAGCTTAGAGCCTACCATCATCTTAATCATAAAGGGAAGGTCTGCCTTCAAAGTTAGTTTAATGGCACTTTCATTCTCACCGGTTTGTTTCATCTGAATCCAGAAGTTGAATTCACATGGTGACGGGTTGCCCCCAAATTTTACCACTTTGTTCTCTTCACGTTCAACTACCACAATGCCCATACGACCAACCATTGGCGCGTCGAACGAAACTGAATTGGTGTCGCATTCCATAGTTTCTAACACCTTTAGTTTGTCGCCATACTGTTCCTTCATGCTGACAGGAATCATGTTCTTCATTTTGGCCACATTGTTCATGTCCGACACCACTTTGTAGATGTCTTCAACCTTTGCGTATACTTTTTTGACGCTGCTTTCGTAGGTCTCCATTTTCTCTTGTTACTTATACTAAAGAAGAGACGCAAGCGTATTGTCGTACGACAACCGTATTGCGTCTCTGGTTATTTTGTTTAGGCATTGCTGCCAATTATTTTATTACTTGCCCCAAGTGTCTGGAGTCTTTCTCCATTCAGAAAGGGTTGCTTTGTCGCTTTCGCTGATGAGTTCCTTCTTCAAAAGGTGGTCAAGAACTGCCTCGTAGTTTGAAAGGGTTGTCAATTCGCAGTTGGCCTTCTTGAATTCTTCTGTTGCTACAGGGAAACCGTAAGTGAAGATGGCAATCATACCAAGCACTTCGCAACCAGCCTTGCGGATGGCTTCTACAGCCTTCAAACTGCTCTTACCTGTTGATACGAGGTCTTCAACAACCACAACTTTCTGTGAGTTCTTAAGGTCACCTTCGATAAGGTTTTCCAAACCGTGGTCTTTCGGAGCAGAACGAACATATACGAATGGAAGTCCAAGTTCGTCAGCAACCATTGCACCCTGTGCAATTGCGCCAGTTGCTACACCTGCGATTACTTCAACTTCTGGATATTTCTCGCGGATGATGCGCGCAATCTCAATCTTGATGAAGGTGCGGATGTCTGGGTATGAAAGGGTCTTGCGGTTGTCGCAGTATATTGGAGACTTCCAACCAGATGCCCAAGTGAACGGATTTTCTGGCTGTACTTTGATAGCTTTGATTTTAAGCAGGTTTTCTGCTACGAGATTCTCTAGTTTTTCCATTGACTAATGAAATTTATCAGTATTCTTTTGTGTTCTTTTTTCGTTTATCAAAGATAAGTCAAAAAGAAATTATAAATGCGATTGTTGTATACTTTGTTTTATTGTTCTTCAACATCATTTGGCTGCCTCTTTGCTGTTCATAAGGTAGAGGATGACCGACATTGCGATGAATAACAATATGATAGCGGGAATTGCTGCCAATTGAAGAACTGCAAGCAATATGATGGATGAACCTAACAAGATGAACTTTGGCTCATTACCCTTCCAGTGGAGGTGCTTGAACTTAAGTGAGAACATTGGCAACTCGCACACCATCAAATAAGAGAAGATGGCTACATAGGCCAAAATCACATATGGGTTTGACGCCAAGTTACGCAACCATTCTACATTGTATGTGCCTGGAATGTTCGGGTCGAACAGGGCAATAAGTGAAGCGGTTAGCATGCTGACTGGCGGAGTTGGCAAGCCGATGAACGATGATGTCTGTCTCTCGTCGAGGTTGAACTTTGCCAAACGGAGTGCGGCAAATGCACTCAATACAAAGCACAAATACGGAAGAACGTCGTTAAGTCCAGCTCCTGTTACTTGTGCCATCCATGAATAGAGGATCATACCTGGAGCAAGGCCGAAACTGATATCGTCTGCTAAAGAGTCTAATTCTTTTCCAATTGGTGATGAAACTTTAAGAAGGCGCGCTGCGGCACCGTCGAAAAAGTCGAAAACAGAGGCTGCGTAGATGGCTAGCGATGCGTAAAAGTACAAATGGTTAAGCGCTAAAACACAAGCCACGGCACCTGATGCCAAATTCAAACAAGTAATGGTGTTTGGAATATGCCTTTTTATACCCATATCCACGAGTTTTTTTCTTAATTTTCCTTTTTCTTCAATCTGGCAATTACAGTCTCGTTGCCGCGAACTGCTTGTTTCAGATTGACTAGTATTTCAGCGTCGAGCGGAAGGAATAGGTCGACGCGTGAACCGAACTTGATGAAGCCTACCTGCTTGTTGATGGTACATTGTTCCCCTTCGCGTGCATAAGTAACAATGCGTCGGGCCAGTGCTCCGGCAATCTGTCGCATAAGCAGACGGGTTTTGTCGGCTGTTTCAATGATTATGGTAGAACGTTCGTTCTCATTGCTCGATTTCGGAAGGTTGGCACTCATAAAGTGCCCGTTGTTGTGTACATAGTAGGTTACTGTACCGTTCACTGGATACCAGTTGGCATGTACATTGAACACACTCATAAAGATGGATACCTGTATGCGTTTCTCATGCAGACACTCATTTTCTTCTGTTGGTTCAATTACTACCACTGTGCCATCTGCTGGCGCGAGAATCATACCTTCCTCATAACCTTCGAACACACGCTTTGGATTGCGGAAGAAGTTGATAAAGAAAAGGTAGATGCAGATGCTGCCAGTAATAACGGACTTGTATACAATTGAGGATTCACGGAAGAAATTATAAACGATAAGGTCGGCTATTACGAATAGAATAGCCAATGTTATCAATATCCCTTTTCCTTCTTTGTTGATAGTCATCCGTTTTTTCTTTTGTATTGCTAATGCAAAATTAATAAAATGCTTTTATTTGCCGCTTATTTGAGTCACTTATTGCGCTAATGATGTTGCCAAACATCTCTTTATGCCATTTCTGAACATAATTTTATCGCTTCAAGCAAAGCAAGCGCTGCGGGTGCGCCAAGTAGCGCGCTGTCGTAGCGGTCGAGTACGCCTCCGTGACCTGGCAAGAAAACGCCCGAGTCCTTTATACCCAAATAACGCTTGAAGATGGATTCCACCAAGTCGCCAAGGGTGCCAATTGTAAACGAAAGGACCGCATAGGCCATCCATAATAATGTGCTCAAATTGAGCGGATTCTTTTCTTCTGTGATAAGGTTGGCTGCTAATGCTCCTGCTATCAGCGCAAAGGTCAAACCGCCGCCTATTCCTTCCCAAGTCTTTTTAGGAGAAATGCGCTCCGACATTTTGTGTTTGCCAATCATCTTGCCAACGCAGTAGGCGCCAGTGTCGCTTACCCATACAAAAATGTAGAAGGCCAAAAGGTAGTAGTTGCCTAATGTCATTATCTGGGCCATGCAGCAGAATGGGAGTGCCACATACATCAAACCGCCAAATTCAAACGAAATGTTATGCATTGGCTGTTCTTCTTTCCTAAACAATTCGGTAATGAGGAGGATTAACCATATAGGTAGAAATGCCCATAAACCGATGTTTATTGAAGACATGCTCGACAAGAATGCTACCAAACCTCCGATTATTGAAAGGGGAATTTGTGGTCGTACACCCTTAATCATACTGCTAAGGGTATAAAATTCGCGCAAACCCAATGCTAAGACTACTGAAAATACGCATGCAAATACAATTGGGTTGTTACCGATAATGGTTGCTACCATGGTGGCAACGTACATTGCGCCAAATAGGGCGCGCTTAACGAGATTGTTCACGGTGTTTTAGTGTCTTGTTATGCAATATACTTTTACAAACGGCAAATGTATTCATTTTTTCTTTTATTGGCAAATACTTATCTTTGCCCCTGTTAATATTTAAGTTTCTTTAATTATATCGATGAAGTATTTTGAAGGCGTTAGGGTGTATGCGGTGCCTGTTTATCCTTTCAAGGGTAGGCGGTGTGCCCTCACTTTGCCTGGCATTGGTATTCTTTGCAGCCCTTGCCTTGTCGATAATGTGCCGCTGCTTCGTCACGAGTTCGGCCACATACTACAGCGGCGCTATTTCGGATGGTGGTTCTTCTGGTTCCGTGTGGCTCCGGTCAGTCTTTGGAGTGCGGTGAAGGCGGCTTGGAATGGTGGAAAGTCTTTCTATCATGCCGATACCTGGACCGAATGGAGCGCCAACCGTTTGTCGTTTGCCTATTTTAACCGTCCTAACGATTGGGTCGACTGGCGTTTCCCGCGTAGGGCACATGCGCAGCGTACGGCTACTAAATTTCCGTCTGTTTAGTTTTTGCAATTTGGTTGCATTTTTCTTTCCCTAACTTTGCTGCGTAAAAATAATAGTTCCGACAAAAAGTTAGGTTTATGAAATATTTTAGAAAGTATTGGCTTATTGCCCTCTCGTTTGTAATGCTGGCTGTTGGCTTGCTCGACGAATGGCGTTTAGTGAATTACGGTTGGAGTTCGTTGTTCCGCTTTGTTTGGTATTTGATTGCTATTCTCCCAGTCGGACTCCCTATTGTGAAAAAGATGATTGAAGAATGGAAAGAGGGTAGCGTTTTCAATGAATTTTTCCTTATGGTTGCAGCGGCTGTCGCTGCTTTTGTTATTGGCGAGTATCCCGAAGGTCTTGCTGTTATTTTGTTCTACACTATAGGTGAGAAGATGCAGGATTTGGCGGTCGATAAGGCACACGAGGAGATTGAGTCGTTATTGAATGTTTGCCCCTCTGTTGCTGTCGTCATTCGCGATGGACAACCTGCCGAGGTTGACCCTTCTTCTGTGGCTGTTGGCGAAACCGTTTTGGTTAAAGCGGGTGCCAGAGTCCCTCTCGATGGTATACTTTTGTCATCAAATGGTAGTTTCGATACAAGTGCAATCACGGGTGAGAGTGCGCCACGCATTATTGAGAAGGATGATGTGGTGCTAAGTGGTATGATTGCCACGTCCGACAGCGTGCAAGTCAAGGTGACAAAGGCTTTCGAAGACTCTACTATGAATCGTATTTTGGAGATGGTGGAGAATGCGAACGATAGAAAATCAAATACGGAATTGTTTATTCGCCGGTTCGCCCGCTATTATACGGCCGTTGTTGTCGGCTTGGTCGTGTTGGTGAATGTGGTGCCGCTTATTGCTCATCTGGCTGGCATATACGATGCTTATAGTTGGAAGGAATGGTTAGGTAAGTCGGCTGTGTTTATGGTCATTTCTTGTCCGTGTGCTTTGTTGGTTAGTATTCCACTCGGCTATTTTGGTGGTATTGGTGCAGCTTCACGTCACGGTATTTTGGTGAAGGGTGGCAACTATCTCGATGCGCTATATAAAATCAAGGCGGTTGCTTTCGATAAAACGGGTACGCTTACTGAGGGCCAGTTTAAGGTGGCCAAGGTCTTGTCTGCCGAGGGCTTTTCTGATGATTCCCTCATAAGTGCTTTGGCTTCGGTTGAACAGCAAAGCTCGCACCCTATGGCAAAGGCGGTGTGCCGTTATGCGCTCGAAAAAGGAGCGGTGCTTTCTGTTTCTTCTTCTGCAACAGAGGTGGCTGGCAGAGGATTAAAAGCCGATTTGAATGGCGAGGAAGTGCTGGCTGGTAATGCCAAACTGTTGGACGAAAATGGAATCTTGGTTCCCGAGGCGACTGCTTCTATGCCGGGTGCCCTTATTTATTGTGCCGTCGCAGGCCGTTATGCTGGTTGCGTGGTCTTGGCCGATGAACCTAAAACTGATGCTAAACAGATGGTTGCAGACTTGCATGAGGTTGGCATTAACGAGGTGCATGTCCTTTCTGGCGACCGCCAGCAACAAGTTGACCAATTGGCGAATGAACTCGGAATCGATTTCGCGTATGGCGACCTCCTTCCTCAAGATAAGGTAAGGCATGTGGAGGAACTACACCAACGTATGCCTGTCGCTTTTGTAGGCGATGGCATTAACGATGCGCCTGTTTTGGCTTTGGCCGACGTGGGTATCGCTATGGGTGCTATGGGTAGCGATGTGGCGGTTGAAACTGCTAATGTGGTTATCGAAGACGATAAGCCAAGCAAGGTGGCTACGGCTGTGAAAATTGCGAAAAACACCCGTGCGGTAGTTTGGCAGAATGTTTCGCTGGCATTAGGCATTAAAATTTTAGTAATGGTGTTGGCGCTGTTTGGTATCGCTAATATGTGGATGGGTGTGTTTGCCGATAGTGGTGTGGCTTTGTTGGCTGTGCTGAATGCCATTCGCATCCAACGTCAGAATTTTAGTGGCTATACTCCTGTCGAGGGCGAACACAGGCATTTCCGTTCTAGTGGCTGCTGCTGTTGTCACCACGACGACGATGATGATGACGACTGTGAAGACGGTTGTTGTCATCACCACGACGACGATGGTTGTGAAGATGAATGTTCTTGCCATCACCATCACGAGCATGATAAAGGTTGTAAAGGCGGCTGTTGCCATGACGACGACGATGACGATGATTGTGAGGATGGCTGTTGTTGCCATCACGATGGTCACCACCATCACGAACCTTCAAAACATCATCATGAGCACTAAGGTCATCAGCATTAATGCTCAATTATAAGGCTATTACGGTTAAAGTTGTGGCTTTACGGTTCAACTTTAACCTTACTTTTTTTTACTTAATCTAACTTATTGTTATTTTTGCGCCTATGATTAAGAATTTGTTTGCCGCTATCTTTTTGTCGGCGCTTTCCCTTATAACCGTTAACGCAAAAGCATATACGGTAGAAAATCTGCCTGTTGTCACAACAGGTGTAAACAAGTTTGTCTGCAATCCCGATGGCATTTTATCGCAACCGGTTGTTGCCGATATGAATCGTATGCTTCAACAGTTGGAAGACAGCACACACGTTCAAGTGCTGGTTGTGGCTGTCAATGATATCGATCCTCAAGACGACTATCGATTTGCTGAAGATGTGGGTAATCACTATGGTGTGGGTAAGAAGAACATCAATAGCGGATTGGTCATTTTATTGGCCCGTAATATGGGGGCTATCCGTTTCGTTACTGGTGAAGGCCTTGAGGGCGATATGCCCGATGCTATTTGCAAACGCATCATCGAACTTAAAATGATCCCTTATTTTAAGGTGAAAGATTGGGATGGCGGTATGCAGGCAGGTGTGAATACGGTATACGACCGCCTCATGAAGATTAACACTTTCGATGGTTACGAAGAAGATTTTGAATGGGATATGACTTCCATCATTATCTTGTTGATTTTGTTTGGTTGTCCTTTGGGCATTATTATTTATGCCATTTATAAGTCAGGTCGTTGCCCTAACTGCAAAACAAGAATGAACAAATTGGGCGAAAACCGTTACCGTAGTGGTTATAAAGAAACCGTTGTTATTAATTACCTCTGTCCAAATTGTGGCCGTCGTCACTCTACTAAAAATATTATAGACCATACACCAACCCGTTCTTACGGTGGTGGCGGTGGTTGGTCGTCGGGCGGTGGCTCAAGTTTTGGTGGCGGTTCAAGTTTCGGTGGCGGTAGCTTTGGTGGCGGCGGTGCCGGTGGACGTTTCTAATAAAATCGATTATTAACTAAATTAATTCTTATATGAAAAAAAGTACAATCATGCTTTTGGCTGGCCTTGCAGTGGTTGCTATGTGGTTTATCAGCACCCGCAACGGCTTTGTTTCTCAAGACGAAAATGTAAATAAGGCTTGGGCTAACGTGCAGACTCAGTACCAGCGTCGTCTCGACCTTATCGGCAATTTGGTTAACACTGTAAAGGGTTATGCTAAGCACGAAAAGGAAACTTTCGAGTCTATCACTAATGCTCGTGCAAAAGTAAGTTCTGCTATCAACATCAATGCTGACGACCTTTCTGAAGAAAAGTTGGCACAGGTTCAGAAACAGTTGGCTGATGCATCTGCACAGATGAACTCTGGTTTGAGCCGTTTGATTGCTGTTTCTGAAAACTATCCTGAATTGAAGGCTAGCGAGCAGTTTAAGGAATTGCAGGCTCAGTTGGAAGGTACAGAAAACCGTATCGCTGAATCTCGTAATAAGTTCAACGCTGCAGTTCAGGACTACAACTTGACAGTTCGTATGTTCCCTGCAAACATTGTTGCCTCTATTTGTGGTTACTCTGCAAAGGCAATGTTCCAGGCCGATGCCGGTGCAGAACATGCTCCAACAGTTAACTTCGACTAATTTTAGTTTAAGTGAATATAAAATGAGCGGTGTCGTTTCCCACGGCACCGCTCTTTGTTTTATTGTTCTGTTTCTGTTTGTTGCTCTTCTTCTGTTGCCGGTGGTGCGCTTCTTACCACCTTGCCGTCTCTTTCCACATATTCGTAGAGTTTCTTGTAGAATGGGTGGCGGGTTAGCGTGTCGGCTGCACCAACTATTATCAGCTTCATTTTTGCGCGTGTAATGGCTACGTTCATACGCCTTAACTCACGCAGGAAACCGATGTTTCCTTCTTCGTTCGAGCGTACTAGCGAAATCAGCACCACATCGCGTTCCTGGCCTTGAAAACCGTCTATGGTATTGATGGTGATAGTTTTTTTGATAGGTTTCAACCCTGCGCTTTGTTTTACCAGTTGGCGAAGTCGTTGCACTTGGTTCTTGTAGGGCGAAATCAATCCGAAGTCAATACGTTCGTCTTGAATGCGCTTAATGCCTACCTCCTCTGTGTAGTCTTCAAGTGCCTTTACAATGAACTTGGCCTCTTCGCTGTTGTAGCGGCCGCTCAAATCGGCGGTGGCCTGTTCGTTATATTCCAAGTCGCTGGTGTCTAACCAAACCATCGGCGCCTCGTATGCCAATATGTTTCGGAAACCTACGCTTGGAGCCGATTTAAGTTGGCCATTGTAGAACCAGTCGGAAGGGAATTTAGCAATTGCCTCGTGCATGCGGTACTGGGTGTCGAGCAGTTGCACACTGTCTGGCCGGTGTTTCACTACTTTTTCCATCAGTGTCACGTCAAGTCCGGCTTTGGCTGCTTCCATACATTTAATGGTAGGAGGCAGTTGGCAGTGGTCGCCGGCAAAAATCACGCGGTCGGCTTTTCGTATGGCAATCCAACAAGCGGCTTCTAAGGCTTGTGCTGCCTCGTCAATGAATACCGATTGGAATCGGATGCCTTCCAGTAACCTGTTCGCTGCACCAGTCAGTGTGCAAGCCACAATACGGCATTGGTCAAACAAATCGTGGCGTATGCTTAACTCTAAATTGGTGCATCGGTCACGCAGGCTGTTTATTTTTTCGTGTATAGCCCTCCGGTTACCGCTCTTGCTTTGGCTGCGTAGTTGGCGCATGGCTTGGCGTACGCTCCAAAGTTCGGTGTAGAGGGGGTGCGACTCGAAACGGCGTTCGTAGGTGAATCCCAACATTTTGTCAGTAACACGTGTCGGATTCCCTATTCGCAACACATTAACGCCCCGGTCGTTCAACTGTTCGCTGATCCAGTCAACCGCCATATTGCTCTGTGCACAGACTAATATTTGATTTTCTCTGTTCAGTACTTCGCAGATGGCCTCTACCAGGGTGGTGGTCTTACCTGTTCCTGGAGGACCGTGCACAATGGCCACATCTTTGGTGTTCAGTACCTTGTTAACGGCCGCTTCTTGCGATGAGTTTAACCACGGATAGCTGATTGGTGCATTGTTCCTAAAAGTGGCTGGTTGTGTGCCTAATAAAATGTCGCGCAGTTCGGCAGTTCGGTCCCCTTTCGCATTTTCTACTGCGCGTAGGGCATCGAACATAAGTTGGTAGGTGGTCTCGTCAAAGTAGAGTTGTACGCCAAGGTTCTCGGCTGTTTTAAGCACGCTTATCTGTTCCTCCCTGTTCAGTACCACCACCATACGGTCGCCTTCCACGTAACTGATTTGTCCGGTCACACCGTTAAGTTTTGCGTCGCCCATACCGCTTTGGGTGAAGAAACTGACGGGTTTGCCATATTCAAAGGCATTTTCTTCTTCGGGTTGCTCTTCTGTGGGTGTGTTGCGGAAAACATCTACACAGAATTGGTTGATGGCGTTGTAGTAGGTGCGTCCTACGGTGAGCGGAAACCAGCAGATGCCTTTTTTCACTTTCCAGGCAATACCTGTCAACTTCGACTTCTCTTCATACGCTTTTTTCTCAAAGTCGTATTCCATTTTCAGCAAGTCGCGTTGGCGTTGCAGATTGCCTGTTATATTGTATTTGTCTTTCATTCGTTGTTGATTAGCGTTTGCAAATTTCGCCATTTTATAGTTGTATTTATATATGGTGGTTTGTTTTCTTCCCTTTTTCTTTTTAAACTTGCCAAAAATCTGTTGTTATGAAGAAATATATTTTCCCTATATGCTTGGTTCTTTCAGCCCTGTGCAACGCTGCCGATATTGAACAGCCGTTAGATTATACCGATGCACTTGATGAATTGGTAAACCCGGGTCGTGGCTTTTATCGTCCTGTCGGACTGCATTTAACTGCGAGTGGAAACAAACCTGCCAACACTTGGGGCGATTTGGTTCACCTGCGTGTCGATATTGGTGCCTTTAGCAGTAATGCCGTCCTTTCTGTCTCCGGTTCTGATACCGTGCGGGGTAAATCGCAACTGCTGACTGAAGATGCGTTAAACGCCCTGTCTGAAACTTTGGCGGGCATCCGTTCTCGTGGTAAAATGGCGGTGGTGCGTGTGTGTTACGACCCTTGGTATAACGGGGCGTCTAAACCAGAACCAAACGAGCAAAGTTTGGTACTTGATCATCTGAAACAGTTGGCTCCTGTTTATAACGCGAATAGCGACGTCTTGCTGGCTGTTGAATTGGGTATGTATGGCCCTTGGGGCGAAATGCACACCAGTCGTTTGGGTACAAACGAGCATATAGCCGAGGCGTTGCAGACTTTGCTGGCAGCCACCAACCCCGATGTTAAGGTGACAGTTCGCCGCCCCGATATTATTGCAACGTGGATGGGGCTTGCTAAGAAGGAGTTTATCGTCGGTTCTCCTGTTTTCGAGGCCGCTGCCACTGCAAAGGGCGATACGATGTTCCGTGCTGGCATGTTCAACGATGGCTACTTGGGCTCGTCGTCCGATTTAGGCACTACCGACGGTAGTTTGACGCGTGATATGATGGTAAACTGGTTGCAGACTTACTCGGCGTCAACTCCTTATGGCGGAGAATTGGTGGCCAACTATAATGGCGACCACCCCATAAATACGCCTGCCTACCTTTCTAATGAGGGATTTAGCACCCATACTTGTTACTTGAACTACGAGTGGCACCAACCCACTATTTTAGGTTGGAAAGAAATGGTTGTGACTGGGGTGGATGACGAATATAACGGCTCTAATGGTTACCTGTATGTGGTCAACCACCTTGGTTACCGTTTTGTGTTGCGAAAGGCTGTTATGCCCGATTCGGTGCGGAACCGGGAACTTAAAATGAATTTAGATATTCAGAATGTGGGTTTTGGTAATGTATGTTTCTCTAATCAGATTTCTGTGGTGTTGGCAGGTCCCGATACGCTTGAAATAACACCCGCAGAACCCGTATTCTCGTCCGTTTTACAGTCACGTTCGGCTGAAAATACCGATGGCTTAAACCACATGGATTTGCAATGCGCGCTACCTGCCCCGCTGAAGTCGGGCGATTATGAGGTCTACCTACGACTTTCGAGGGCTGCTGATTACAGAACAGACCGTAATTACCAGTGCATCCGCTTTGCCAATCCGAAGGAGCAGTATAATGACTTGTTTGGTGCAAATCTGATTGGTCGTTTGTTCGTAAAGGAAACATCTGCTACGGTTTCACCTGTTGTAGTTGACTCAAAAAGCCATTGTTGGCAGGTTGGGTCTTACCTTTATACAAAGGGAGTGAAAAAGATATCGGTTTGGGATGTTCAGGGCCGTTTGTTGGTAAGTAAGACTATAAAAGAAGGTGAGGTTCTTAATGTTGGACCTCGTAGGGTGGTATACCGAATTCTTCAGTAAGATTATCTTATTCCTACCCCCATAGCTTCGATAATAACAAAACGCCCCGCGCTATATCAGCGCAGGGCGTTTCAGCATTAGCAATTATTAAAATCAAACACAGTGTAATAAGTCTGTGTAAGAGTACTCTAATTAGCGGATGAACAACATTTCGCGGTACTTAGGAAGTGACCACATTTCGTCTTCAACGATTTCTTCGAGTTTGTCGATGTGGTAGCGAACTGATTCCATGTATGGTTCAACCTGATCGTGGTAAGCGATAGCCTTTTCGCGTTCGCTTTCAATCTTGTTAGCAACCTTGCGGGCTTCAACCATCTTGGCAACGTTCTCTGCGATGAATGCGTTGTGTTCTGCAATCTTTTCGATGATGGTGATGTTGTTTGCGTTCAACTTGTCAGCCTTGTCACCGAAGATTGACTTCATCTTAGTTACGTTGTCGATGAGTGCGCTCTGGTAGCGGGTAGCCATTGGAATGATGTGGTTCATTGCCATGTCGCCGAATACACGAGCTTCAATCTGGATCTTCTTGGTGTAAGTTTCCCACTTGATTTCGTTACGTGCTTCAAGCTCGTTCTTTTCCATAACCTTCATGTCGTGGAACATCTTGATGCTTTCTTCGCTCAAGTAGTTGTCGAAGATAAGTGGGCAGCTCTTTTCGCAGTCAAGGCCACGCTTTGCTGCTTCTTTCTGCCATTCTTCGCTATAACCGTTACCATCGAAGTGGATTGGCTTGCAAGTCTTGATATCTTCGCGGAGTACGCTCAAGATTGCAGCTTCCTTAGCTTCACCCTTCTTAATCAAAGCGTCAACACGTTCTTTGAAGTTAGTCAATGCTTCTGCTACTGCGGTGTTCAATGCGATCATTGCAGATGCGCAGTTTGCTTCAGAACCTACAGCGCGGAACTCGAAACGGTTACCGGTGAAGGCGAATGGAGAAGTACGGTTACGGTCGGTGTTATCAATCATCAATTCAGGAATCTGAGGGATGTCGAGTTTGTAACCCTTCTTGCCTGAAAGCTTCAAGATATCTTCTGTGTCATTCTTTTCGATGTGGTCGAGCAATGCTGACAACTGTGAACCCAAGAATGAAGAGATGATTGCAGGAGGTGCTTCGTTAGCGCCAAGACGGTGAGCGTTAGTTGCGCTCATGATAGAGGCCTTCAACAAACCGTTGTGCTTGTATACACCCATCAATGTTTCTACAATGAAGGTAGCGAAACGCAAGTTGCTTGCTGCATCTTTGCCAGGTGCGTGCAAAAGAACACCTGTATCGGTAGTCAATGACCAGTTGTTGTGCTTACCTGAACCGTTGATGCCGTCGAATGGCTTTTCGTGGAGAAGACAACGGAAACCGTGCTTGCGGGCAATCTTCTTCATCAAGCTCATCAACAACATGTTGTGGTCTACTGCCAAGTTACATTCTTCGAAGATAGGAGCAATTTCGAACTGGTTAGGAGCAACCTCGTTGTGACGGGTCTTACATGGAATACCAAGTTCAAGAGCCTGGATTTCCAAATCACGCATGAATGCTGCTACACGTTCAGGAATTGAACCGAAGTAGTGGTCATCCATCTGCTGGTTCTTTGCTGAGTTGTGACCCATCAAAGTGCGGCCAGTCAATACCAAGTCAGGACGTGCAGCGAAGAGGTCTTCGTCTACCAAGAAGTATTCCTGTTCCCAACCCAAGTTTGCAGTTACTTTTGATACGTTTGGATCGAAGTATTTTGCTACGGCTGTACCTGCTTTGTCTACTGCAGTAATAGCCTTCTTCAAAGGTACTTTATAGTCAAGTGCTTCACCAGTGTATGATACGAAGATGGTAGGGATCATCAAAGTATCGCCGATTACGAATACTGGAGATGTTGGGTCCCATGCAGAGTAACCACGAGCTTCGAAAGTTGAACGGATACCGCCTGATGGGAATGATGATGCGTCTGGTTCCTGCTGTACAAGTTCCTTACCGCTGAAGTCTTCTACCATACCGCCTTTCCAGTCGTGTTCCATGAATGAGTCGTGCTTTTCAGCAGTACCTTCAGTCAATGGCTGGAACCAGTGTGTGCAGTGTGTTACGCCGAGTTCCATTGCCCAGGTCTTCATACCCTGTGCTACTTCGTCTGCAATCGCACGGTCGAGTGGTGCACCATTCTCGATTACGTCGATCATTTTCTTGTAAACCTTCAATGGAAGGTACTTGAACATTTTCTGTTTGTTGAATACGTACTTTGCGAAAAATTCAGAAGGACGTACTTCGGGAGCTGGAACCTCTACGGGTCTCTTTTGGAATGCTTCCTTTACAACTTTGAATCTTAATGATGCCATAAACTTAGCGTTTTTATGTTATTATTGTTTCTTTTTTGTTTCTATCATTTTGTCATTTTTGTTCTGACAATGCAAAATTATCTCTTTTTCGGTTAGTGACCGATAATTTGTGCTATATTACGCAATTTTTTTTGCTTAAATTTTAATTTGGAGCATTTTTTAGGGTGATTTCTTCTAATTTGAAAGATTTTTAGCGCGTTTTTGTGTTATTTTCTAATTTTTGCTGATTTCCATATCTTGAAAACGATTTGACTTTTTGTTGCCCTATTTGCCTCCTTTTTGACTTTTTGCTTGCGTATTGCCTGAAAACGCGCCGAAAGGGTGACTTTTTGAATTTTGTATAAGGTCGGTTTCTGTCATTTGTCTCTTGTTGGTGATCTTCTTGCTTTTTTTGTGGGTGAAGATATGCTGCCTATACCTTAAATAATAAGGAATTATATACCAAACGGTAGCAGAATAGCTAAATGATGGTTTGTTAACAGAATTGTAAATCGGGGAGCGTTGCGAGCCAAAACGGCCTTTCAAAACATAGTTCCCATTTCTACCATTTGGTATATAAACACCTTTTTGTTATTTCATTAAAAATGATTATGTTTGCGTAAAATGAAAATGTTATGGCAAAATTTATCAATCCGCTTACCGATGTAGGTTTCAAGCGTATTTTTGGCGACAAAGAAATAATGTTGAGTTTCCTGAATTCCTTGTTCGAGGGCGAGTTCGTAATAAAGGATTTAGAATACCTCGACAAAGAAAAGGACGCGTTACCAGGTGACGAGCGCAACATCATTTACGACCTGTTCTGCAAAACAGATACCGGAACGGAGTTTATCGTTGAGATGCAGAACCGCAGCCAGCTTTTCTTCCGCGACCGAATACTGTATTACATGTCTCGCGCCATAGCCGGCCAGGGAATGAAGGGCGACAACTGGAATTACAAACTGACGCCAGTTTACGGTGTATATCTGATGAATTTCAGCATTTCGAGCGACGGACACATAATAGATGATGTATCTTTGTACTCGAAAGAGCAACTGAAAGAGGGCATAAAGGCCAAACCGTTTACCGACAAGGTACGCGCCATAACCATCGACATGCACGCGTTTAACAAATTGGAAAACAAGTGCGACACCACCCTCGACCAGTGGATATACAACATTAAAAACATGGAGAATATGACATCAATGCCGTTTAAAGATAAGAACAACGTCTTCGCCCATTTGGAAACACTGTCAGACTACTATGCAATGGATCCCGAAGACCGCAAAGTCTACGACGCAGCCTTGCGTCGCAGTCGCGACTATTATGCGACAATGGAAAGCGCAAAGGTGGAGGGACTGGCAGAAGGTCGTGCGGAAGGCCGAATGAGTGAAAAATATGAAAACGCTCGCAATCTTAAACAGTTGGGAGTCTCAAACGAGATAATATCTAAAGCCACAGGTTTATCTGTCGAAGAAATAGAAAACTTGTAATAAACTTTAGTACAATATAACCACCCCAAATGTGCATCCGCATGTTTGGGGTGGATTGTTTTTGTCGGCATTCACTAATTGTATTGTAGTGAGAGGCTTTGCAAGTCCTGAAAGGACGACAGACGTAGCGTAGGGTGTGAACCCTACGTGTCTGTGCGTGGAGTATGTGAGTGCTGAAGGCACGGCAGAAAGAATAGGGAATAGCAGTTGGAATTCTCCTGAAATAACTTTACCCAATGTGAAAGTCTGCATTTAGGTGCTCTCCCAACCAAAATTTCATTATTTTTGTAGAAAATTGGGTCTTTGCGTTTTTGCAAATCCTTTTATATAATAATTACTGATGACTGATATTAAAGTGGAAAAGGTTTTGCCTTACGAAAGTGAAGGCAATAATAAGACTGCACAGGTGGAAGAAATGTTCGACAAAATTGCCGGACAATACGATACTATGAATCACCTGATGTCGCTCTTCCAAGACCGTAACTGGCGTCGCACCGCACTCCGTTCTTTGCTTGACTTGAAGCCTAAGCGTATGCTCGACATCGCTACCGGTACGGCCGACTTTGCTATCAGTGCTTACGAAGAGTTGGAACCTCAGGAAATTGTGGGCATCGACCTTTCGAAAGAAATGTTGGAAATCGGTAAAAAGAAAGTTGAGGTGAAAGGCCTTGGCAACATCATCTCGCTGGAGCAGGGCGACAGCATGAAACTCCGTTTCGACGACGCTTCTTTCGACGCGCTGACCGTTGCTTTCGGTGTGCGCAACTTTTCTGACTTAAAGCAGGGACTTTCTGAAATGAACCGCGTTTTACGCGATGGTGGAAAGGCTGTTATTCTCGAATTGAGTGAACCTACCAATCCAATCTTCAAACTGGGCTATAAGTTCTATACCAAGTGCATTATTCCGCTTATGGCGAAATTGGTGGCAAAAGACCTTCGCGCTTACGAGTATTTGCCCGAAAGTATTGCCGCTTGCCCGCAGGGACAGGAAATGGCCGAACTGATGAAGGGTTGCGGCTTCTCTGAAGTGAAGGTCCGGACTTTCACTTTTGGCTCTTGCTCGCTTTATGTGGGCAAAAAGTAAGTTTGTTTTATTGACTAAATTTGAATTATGAAGATATTAATTACGGGTGCTTCTGGCTTCATTGGCAGTTTCGCCGTTGAAGAGGCTATCCGCCGCGGACACGAAGTCTGGGCGGGTGTTCGCGCAAGTAGCAGCCACGAATATTTGCAGGTGCCTGGCACTAAGTTTATCGACCTTCCCTACTCTTCGCTTAACCAGATGATTGTTAAACTCGAAGAGGTTAAGAAGGAAATTGGTCGTTGGGATGTGATTATCCATATCATGGGACTGACCAAATGTAAGCAGAAGAGCGATTTCGACCGTGTGAACTTTGATTATACAAAGAACCTCATCGACGGTCTTCGCCAAACCGAAATGCAGCCAACACAGTTCATTTATATGAGTAGTTTGTCGGCTATGGGGTCAGGCGATCCGGTCACTCTCAAACAGATTGAATATACCGATACTCCAAAACCCAACACTTTGTATGGTATGAGTAAGTTGCGCACCGAGAACTTCTTGCGCTCGTTGCCCGATTTCCCTTACACTATTCTCCGCCCTACTGGTGTTTATGGACCTCGCGAAAAGGATTATTTCGTAATGTTGCAGACTTTGCAGCGCCACATCAATCCGGCTATCGGTTTCAAACCGCAGTACATTACCTTTATATATGTAAAGGACTTGGTAAAGGTTATTTTTGCCTGCATAGATAAGAAGAAGATTCACGAAACTTATTTCGTTGCCGATGGCGATGTGTGGACCAGCGACGACTATGCCGCTTTGGCTAAACAAAAACTGGGCGTCCGTTGGACTATTCCTTTGCGTGTGCCTTGTTTCTTGGTGAAGGGCATTTGTGCCATTATGGAAAAGGTGGGCGGATGGTTTGGTAAGTTCCCTACGCTCAACAACGACAAGTACAACATCCTTTCTTCCCTCAACTGGAAGTGCGATACGAAAAAGTTGGTCGACGAGTTGGACTTTAAGGCTGATTATAACCTCGACGCGGGTTTGGACGAGTGTATTGAATGGTACCGCCAGCAAGGATGGATTAAATAAATTACCCACGATAATAATAAAATTGAATACATATGAAGATTGAAAACAACAAGTTCGTTGCAGTTACTTATAATCTAATTGTTGGTGAAGCCGAAGGTGATGCTACCATCATGGAATCGGCTACCGCTAACCGTCCGTTAGAGTTCATCCCTGGTTTGGGTATGATGTTGCCTAAATTCGAAGAGAACCTTTTAGGCTTGGAGCAGGGCGAAAAGTTCGATTTCACTATGGCTCCAGAAGACGCTTACGGACAGCGTGATCCTAACCGTATGGCTGACATCCCGTTCGAAATTTTCCAAGACGAGAAGGGCAAGATCGACTTCAATGTTGTTGCTGTTGACCATACTTTGCCTATGATGGACCAGGAAGGTAACACTTTCCAAGGTACTGTTGTTGAAATTGACAACAAGAAAAAGGTGGTTGTTATGGACTTTAACCATCCGTTGGCTGGCGAAACACTTCACTTCGTTGGTGAGGTTATGGTGGTTCGCGATTGCACTGCCGAAGAAATGGCGGCTGCGACACAACCTCACACTTGTGGCGGTTGCGGTGGCTGCAAGGGCGGCGGTTGCGGAAGCAAAGATGGCGGCGAAGGCGGTTGTTGCGGTGGCGAAGGTGGCTGCTGCGGTAAGTAATCTGTTACTACCTTTTTCAAGTTAAATAATTCTCTACATTAGCAAATGAGCAATACTTTTGGCAACATATTCCGTCTAACAACCTATGGCGAGAGCCATGGTGTTGCTGTGGGTGGAATCATCGACGGCGTTCCGGCAGGTTTGGAATTGGATTTAGACTTCATCCAAAGCGAACTCGACCGCCGCAAGCCTGGTCAGAGCGCTATTACAACTGGCCGTAAGGAAGGTGACAAGGTGGAATTCCTTTCTGGTGTTTACGAAGGCCGTTGCACCGGTACTCCTTTGGCTTTTGAGGTGCGTAACACCAACCAGCATTCTAACGACTACGATGAGATGAAGTCGGTTTTCCGTCCTTCTCATGCCGATTATACTTACACTTCTAAGTATGGTTTCCGCGACCATCGTGGCGGAGGCCGTTCAAGTGCGCGCGAAACGTTGTCGCGTGTAGTTGGCGGTGCTATTGCTAAGTTGGCTTTAAAGCAGTTGGGAATATCTGTCCAGGCCTATACTTCGCAGGTGGGCAATTTGGTAGTCGAAAAGCCTTACCAGGAACTCGACCTCTCGCTTACCGAGAGCAATGCTGTCCGTTGTCCCGATGTTGCTTTGGCTGCCCAAATGGAGGAACTCATCAAGCAGGTGAAAGAAGAAGGCGATACTATTGGTGGCGTCATCACTTGTGTGGCTAAGGGTGTGCCCGTTGGTTTGGGCGAACCTGCGTTTGGCAAGTTGCACGCTATGTTGGGTAATGCTATGTTGTCAATCAATGCCTGCAAGGGCTTTGAGTACGGTATGGGCTTTGCTGGTGTGGGTTTGAGAGGTTCGCAGGTAAACGACATCTTTACCGGAAAGGACGGCAAAATCAGTACACTTACAAACTATTCTGGTGGTATTCAGGGTGGTATCTCTAATGGTGAGGATATTTATTTCCGTTGTGCGTTCAAACCTATCGCTACTTTGTTGCGTGAACAGGCTACAGTAGACTTGAATGGCAACGAGGCAAGCATTAAGGCACGTGGTCGCCACGACCCTTGTGTCCTTCCGCGTGCGGTGCCTATTGTTGAGGCTATGGCGGCAATGACCCTCCTCGATGCATACTTGATGAACAAGTGCACACATCTTTAATTGAGAGCTTGACAAAAAGTGCTGTTTTTTCGTGCAATTATTGCTATTGTTTGATTAATCAGTTTTTTTAATTACTTTTGCCAGTGTGCTTTAAATAAGTAATAATTCTTATAATGAGAAAAAGATTAGTTGTATTGGGCTTCGCTTTAAGCCAGTCTGCTGCCATGTTTGCGTCAATTGAAGATGCGCAGACGGTTTCCGATAGTGTTGCTGCACAACAGAATACAGTATTTGCTGCCCAGGATTCAGTTAAAAGTCCTGTGCTTGTTGTCGAAGATTCTATCAAAAGAATCAGTGAGGTTCCTATTGACACTTCTGATTATTTCGACGAGTTGAACGATATTGTTGAAATGGACGCTGCTAAACCATTGCCAGAATACCGTTGGACTACCATTGGTGTTTCACTTGGTGGTGGTGTTTCTTGGTACAACAGCACGCCGGTGAATAATCGCAACGCTGTTTGTGTTCGTGGTGGTTTGAACTTCGATGTGCCTATTGGTCAGTGGTTCTCTTTGCAACCTGAACTTTTGTTCGCTACCCGTGGCGGTGGCTTCCAAACAAGTCTTGGTTACAATATGGAAGACAACCTCTTCTACTTCGATGTGCCTATCAACTGCAAGTTCAGCAAACGTATGAATTTCTCAAAGACCTGCACTGGTCGTGGCTTTATTTCCGTAGGCCCTGTTTTAAGTTTGGGTGTATATGGCAAGACTACTGCCGATGCTGTCAATGCTGAACTTCCTGCCCTTGACCACAGACTGTTCCAGAACGATCCGGATGAAGAAACAGAACATGCTATTTACCGTAGTTTCGATTTCAGTTTCAACTTCCGTTTGGGTTACGACTTCGACAGCGAATGGTCTGTTGCTGTGGGTTACCAGTTGGGTGTGGTTAACTTGATGAACGATGGTAACTACGATGTTAACGAGGCTAAACAATATAGCCATATTTACGGTGAGTTCCCTAAACTTACCAATAGTTCGGCTTATGTAACGCTCGGTTACCGCTGGTAATTGCGGCGCAATTAACTAAAATATAACGGAACCTACTTTCGTGGGTTCCGTTTTTCGTATATCTTTGAATAGAAAAAATACGTTTTATATGGCAATGAATTGGAAACAACTGCTTTCTTCCAAGCGTTTCGGATTGGAGGATTATCACGACCCAAATAAACACGACCGTACTGAATTTCAGCGCGATTACGACCGTTTGATTTTTTCTCCTACATTCCGACGTTTGCAAAACAAGACGCAAGTGTTCCCTTTGCCTGGCAAAATTTTTGTACACAACCGTCTGACACACAGTCTTGAAGTTAGTTGTGTGGGGCGATCGTTAGGCGAAATCGTGAGCAGGCACTTGACAGAAAAATATGGGGAGGAGGGTGGCCCTTATATTGGCGACCTGGGTTCTATAGTTCCAGTTGGTTGTCTTGCACACGATTTAGGAAACCCTCCTTTCGGACATTCAGGCGAAAAGGCCATTTCCAGTTACTTCAGCGAGGGACCTGGTCTGCCATTGAAGGAAAAGTACGGTTTAACCGATGCCGAATGGCAAGATATTGTAAATTTTGAGGGTAATGCCAATGCCCTACGTTTGCTGACCCACCAGTTCGGAGGTCACCGCCCTGGTGGTTTTGTGCTTACTTACACCTCTCTTGCTTCAATTGTAAAGTATCCCTATGAATCTACATACATAACTAAACTCAAAAAGGCAAAGTTTGGTTTCTTCCAGAGCGAGAAAGCGTCTTACGAGCGAATTGCGCGTGAACTCGGCATCGTTGAACTCGAACCCGGACGTTTTGCCCGTCATCCGTTAGTCTATTTGGTTGAGGCTGCCGACGATATTTGTTACGAGATTATGGATATAGAGGACGCCCACAAACTGAAACTCCTCTCAACCGAACAGACGGTCGACTTGATGTTGGACTTCTTCGACGAGGATCGACAGAAGCGTCGTCGTGAACATATGAACAACATCAACGATGTGAACGAGCAGATTGCTTATCTGCGCAGTAGCGTGGTTGGTGTGTTGGTCAGCGAGTGTTCCCGTGTCTTCAACGAAAACGAGGAGGATATACTTAATGGCAGTTTTACTGGTAGTTTGCTATCGCACGTCGACGAGCGGGTGTTCAAAGCTTATCGTCGTTGCGAGGATGTTTCTCTCGAGAAAATCTACAAGTCGCAAGCGGTTGCCGATGTGGAAATCTCGGGTTATAATATTATTTACAAGTTGGTTGACCATTTGGTGAATGCCGCGCTTGAACCAGATAAGGCTTATTCAAGGCAATTGCTTACGCGTGTGCCACGACAATATGAGGTGACTGTGGGTACATACTATCAGCGCATCATTGCCGTGCTCGACTATGTTTCGAGCATGACCGACATTTATGCGTTAGAGCTGTATCAGCAAATCACGGGTATCAGTCTGCCACATTTGTAATTATATTCCCATTTGGGGGCCTTCGGTTAGAATGTATATACAAATCGGGGCTCTTAAGTGCTACTTTATTGCTTTTTACTGTATTTTTGTGACAAAATTTATAGACAAGAGATGATTACTTTTTGTACGGCATTTGCCCTCTTGATATTGGGCTATGTTCTTTACGGCGCCTTTGTTGAAAAGGTATTTGGCGCTGATCGTGAGCGCAAAACTCCAGCTTACGAAAAACAAGATGGCGTGGATTATATTCCAATGGCTTCTTGGAAAGTGTACCTAATCCAATTCTTGAACATTGCCGGCACCGGCCCTATCTTTGGTGCTATTATGGGTGTGCTTTTTGGCCCGGCAGCCTATCTTTGGATTGTTTTCGGCTGTATTTTTGGTGGCGCTACGCACGACTACCTCGCTGGTATGATCAGTTTGAGCAAAGGTGGAGCAAGCCTTCCTGAAGTTGTCGGTGACGAACTGGGTGGCGCTGGACGTCTCACTATGCGCATCCTTTCTTTGGTACTCATGGTAATGGTGGGAGCGGTGTTTGTAACAACTCCAGCCGGTTTGTTGAATGGCCTTTGCCCAATCTCGTTGGGTGAGTTCTCGGCGTGGCCGGTAATCATTTTCTGTTACTACATTTTGGCAACCCTCTTGCCAATCGATGCACTTATAGGACGTATTTATCCGGTTTTCGGTGTGGCCCTCATCTTTATGGCCATTGGCGTTTTGTTTGGTGTGATTGGCCAGCCTGGCAATTTGCCAGAAATAAGCGATGCGTTTACAAGCCATCATCCTGCTAATCTGCCTATCTTCCCAATGTTGTTTATTACCATCGCTTGTGGTGCAGTCAGTGGTTTCCACGCAACACAGAGCCCAATGATGGCGCGTTGTTTGAAGAATGAGAAATTAGGACGCCCTGTTTTCTATGGCGCAATGATTACCGAAGGTTTGGTGGCCTTAATCTGGGCTGCTGCGGCAATGAAGTTCGCCGATATGCTCAATGTGGAGGGCGCAACTCCTTACGAGAAGTTGGCTGCTTTCTTAAAAGCTAACAATGGTAATGTGGCTGCAGTGGTAAATGCCATCTGTAACGATTGGTTGGGTACGTTTGGTGCAATCTTGGCGGTTTTGGGTGTAGTTGCTGCCCCTATCACCTCGGGCGATACCGCATTCCGTGCTGCCCGCCTTATTGCTGCCGATTTCTTGAATTTCTCGCAAACTACCATTAAAAGCCGTTTGATGGTTGCTATTCCTTTGTTCGTTGCCTCTGCTGTGGTAATGAACTTGAATTTCGACATTATGTGGCGCTATTTCGCGTGGTTGAACCAGAGCCTTTCTATCTTCACGTTCTGGGCAATTACCGTCTGGTTGTATAAGAAGGGTAAACCTTATATCATTACTTTGATTCCTGCTCTTTGGATGACAATGGTTTGCTCTACCTACATTATGATTTCTCCTAAAGAAGGTGTTGCTGTCTTGATGCAGGGTGTTGAATGGTGGCCAATGGCATCATATGCTTTTGGTTTTGCTGTTACATTGGCTTGCTTGTTCACCTTCATAAAGTTTATGCGCAACACTCCGAACAATAATTTGAAAACGGTGTAAGAAAATAGCGGATTTTCCGTTTAAGCCATAGATGACTTCGGTTTTCTATGGCTTTTTTATTGCTAAATCTTCAATTAGTTGCGAAACCACATTCTTCGTGACGCTTTTATGGAAGAATTGTGTTATTTTTGTGTAAATTTTTTCTAATTATATGAAGTTCAAATCATACCTCTTGTTATCATCAGCATTGCTGGGTTTAGTAAATGTGAGTTGTTCAGATAAAGACGACGATAGCAACGAGTATTCAAATACCGATTCACGTATTCGTTCTGTTCATATCAGTGGATTGAATGTGCCTTTTGTTGTTAACGATTTCGAACATATTATCTATAACTACGATTCGTTGACTTATGGTACTGATATCTCTCACAGAATGATCTATTTTGCCGATTATGACGTGAAGAGCCCTGGTTTGACCTATCTCATCAATGAGAATGGCGATTGGAAACTATATAGCAATAGAACTGCCGATTCTGCTTATTTCGATTTGAGAAATTTGGAAATCCGTACCATATCTCTTGACCAGAATAACAGGTCTATATATAAGTTGGACATCCGTGTGCATAAAAACGATGTGAACTCTTTCAACTGGATTAAACTTTCTGACCTTTCTTTCAATGGTGAGGTGGCATCGTTTAAAAACGTCGAGGTAAATGGCGTATATTGTTGCTTCTACACTAACAAAGACGGCAACAGTTATGTGCTTTCTTCTACCGACGCTAAAAAGTGGACCTCAAAACAATTAGATAAGCAGTCTTTCGATTGGAACTCGTTGGCTGTGTTTGGAAATAAGGCGGTTGCCTTTGCTGGAGAGAAAATTGCTACTATCGATACAGATAAGGATTTTGCGGTGACCTTGACCGACAATAAGGCGGGTTTGAAGTCATTGCTCTTCTCTTTGGGCGATAAGTGCTGGGCTGTTGGTAAAGACGGTTTCTACACTTGCTCTGGTGAAAACATGGATTTTGAGAAAGCTTTCGAAGTCCCTTCTGGTTTCCCAACTGAGAACATCACTACCTTAGTTACGCTTTCTGGTTCTCGTACCCGTGTTGGTTACATTTATGGTACCGATAATGGCGTGGCGTCTGTCTGGGTGTTAGATAAGTCAAGCAATTTGATTAAGATTTCAAGTTCTTCCAATACCGGTCTTCCTGTCCTCTCGAAATCTGTTTTAGTGAACATCGATGACGAGATTTCGTTGTTGGGTGGCGTCAATGATAAAAACGAGTATATGAATACTTGCTATTCTTCAAGCAATGCGGGTCTCACATGGTCTTTGAACTGGCATAAAGAATTGCCAAGCGAAATAGGGCGTGTTGCCAATGTGGGAGCCTTTGTGGCAAGCGACGGCAAACTTATATTTGTGGCTGGTGAAACCGCCGACGGTGTTGCTACTGGCGTTTGGAACGGTGTTCTTAAGGGTGACTCTAAAAAGTAAGTACTCCCTATTCATCGCACAGTTTTATTCCCTTTAAACATAAAGACAAAAAAGAAAGAGACAATGGGTTTGAACCTATTGTCTCTTTTTTCTTTAAACTACCTTGTTACTTAAAAACAACTTTTAGTTTAGGATAAACGTTTACAAGGTAAATTCGAAGGTTTCAGTGTCGTTAACCTGTGCAATGTATGAACCATGTTGCCAGTCGCTGAAATCAACTGCCTCTACATTCTCGTTATAGAAAATTACGTGGCCGTTTTTGTCAGAAATAACGAGTTTTGAACTCTGACTGAAACTCAATTGGTTGTCTTTAAATAAAAGACTGCTTGCTTTAGGTTTAACTGCTTCTGAATTTGTAGCTTCGCTTACCTCGTTACTGGCCATGCTTGAAAAAATGAATAGCATTGAACCAATAATCAAACTTAGCTTTTTCATAAATGTAACTTTTAAATGGTCTTTGTGTTTTGTTTACATTGCAAATTTATTAATTATTGTTCACTTGTTATATGGACTTTTAATTCAATTTTTTGTCTTTTTATAGACTTTTTTGTCATCTAACTTATTGATTGATAAAATTCTTGATTTAAATCAAGAAAAAAGGTATGCATATAAATATGCATACCTTTTGTATATTTATTAAGTGTGTAATTGCTTAAAGCGCTCTTGCCAATTCGCGGAAGAGGGTAGAGAGGTTCTTTTGGGCTTTTAGTGAATTGCGTTGTACATCTTCGTGGTTGTTTTCTACCACGCCTGCTTCTGCCAAGATGTTTGAAACAACCGATACGCCAAAACACTTGATGCCACACCAGTGTGCTACAATAATTTCTGGAACGGTGCTCATACCGCAAGTGTCGCCACCAATTAGGCGGAAGTACTTGTATTCTGCCACCGTTTCGAATGTAGGGCCCTGTGTGCCTACATATACACCCTTTTGGTAAGGAATGTCTAACTTGTGGGCAATTTCTTCTGCCTTTGCTACCAGTTCTTTATTATATGCGTTGCACATATCAGGGAAGCGAACGCCCAATTCATCGCAATTTGGACCATGAAGCGGGTGTTCTGGGAAGAGGTTGATGTGGTCGGTGATTAGCATGATGTCGCCTGCTTTGAAGTTCGGATTCAAACCTCCGGCTGCGTTCGATACAAAAAGGTATTTGATGCCAAACATCTTCATTACCTTCTCAGGGAAGGTGATGTCTTCCATACTATAGCCTTCGTAGAAGTGGAGGCGGCCCTGCATAGCCATTACATCTTTTCCGGCAAGTTTGCCAAACACCAACTGACCTTTGTGACCGGCTACGGTACTGGTCTTGAAATTTGGTATCTCGTTGTATGGAATTACGTCTTTTACTTCGATTTCATCGGCTAATGCGCCTAATCCTGATCCGAGTATAATAGCGATTTCTGGACGCTCTTTGGTCCTATTCTTCAGAAATTCGCAAGTACTGTTTATTTTTGTTAACATATTCGCCAATTTGTTTAATGAATAAATCTTCGTTATTTACCAATTTAATCTCTAATGGAATATAGTAAATCTTTTCTTTTAAGTTTTCGGGTAGGTTCTCGTCACACTTCATGCGCATAGCGTCTTTTTCGGTGGTGAGAATGATGGTGTCCTTTGCTTCCATTGACGCCATTTCATCGGTCATTTTTTGGTAGTTGCGCTTCTTGAAGTTGTGGTGGTCGGCATAGCGCAGTGGCTTTGTCTCCTTACACAAACTGTCGGCGTGCTTCTCAAACAATTCTGGTTTTGCAATACCACTCACACAAAGGGCTCCGTATTCCCGCAAGTCTTCGTTGGTTAGTGCCTTTGCCTTGTCGGGGAACAATGGTGTTACCTGCTGGTAATCGATGGTTGTAAAGTAGAGCGTCTGGTAGGGGTAAAGGTTTAGTTCTTTACCTATAATGCGCAAGTCAATCGGCTTTACGTCAGGTGGACATTTGGTCACAACCACAATGTTGGCGCGGTCTTTTGCGCTTAATGGCTCTCTTAAGCGACCAATTGGGAAGATGTGGTCATCGGTAATCAGATTGTTATAATCGACTAAGAGAATTGCGATGTCGGGTTTTACGTAGCGGTGCTGGAACGCATCGTCTAATACAAAAACGTCGGGACGTGGATTCACATCCTGCAACATGCGCTCTATGCCTCGTGTGCGTTTGGCGTCGACTCCGACCGAAACTTCCGGAAACTTTTGTTTCATCTGGTAGGGCTCGTCTCCTATCTCGCTCACGGTGCTTTCGGTAGTTGCTAAACGGTAACCGCTGGTTTTGCGCTTGTAGCCTCTGCTTAAGATGGCAACGTTATTGTCCTCTTTCAACATACGCACAATATGTTCGGTGAATGGGGTCTTTCCTGTACCTCCCATACTGATGTTGCCGATGGAAATAACCGTGAGGTGTTCAAACTTTTGCTGGCTTAAGACGCCTATCTCAAAAAGCCAGTTGCGGATGGATGTCCCCAACCAGTAGAGCATTGCGATAGGTGCAAGCAGTATTTTTATAGGTAGCGGTTTGTCGTTAGTCATATAACTTCTGTTACTTTTTTCTTTTAAAAATAATTGTTATTTGGTTCTTCTGCAACAATTGCCCCCTTTTATCGCTAAAAATTGAGTTTGTTGTATTTTTTTGCATACAGCGGATAGGTGTCTTTGCTGTCTTTAATGTTGGCCACTATGTTGTAGATTTCCAAACGCTCGCCTTCCGTAATGGGGGTGCGCGGTATAATTAGGCATTTCCCACAATGCCAATTGCCTCTACCATCGCGTTCTACACACATCATTTGGTGCTCGTATGCTTCTGAACTGATACCTTCCGAAGTGACTACTGGGGTATTGTTCTCTTCTTCGCGTGGAATAATGTCGTAATAGCCTTTGTCGCCTATGCGAATGTTCTCTTTCTGACGGTCTTGCCAGTTGCGGTCTCTGTCTTTCCGGTTGTGTTCGTGTTCGCGTTTGTCGAAGCCTGGCTTGCCGTGTCCTTGTTTCGCTTTTTCAGGCTGGGGCTTGCCTTTGTCTTTATTGCCGCCTGTCTTTGTCGACTGGCACCAGCGTCGGTTCTTCTCGCGGTCGGGGTGTTTTTGCACATATTTGCCGTACCATACGATTACATCGCACAATTCAAGAACAAAACTGTACAATTGGCGTTCTCCGCCTACGGTGTCGAGGTAGTCGACTACATTTTTCGACTCGTCTGGATTTTCATCTGCAGTATGGACACACGAATTGGCGGTATTTAAAATCTGTTGCAGATTCTCACTAACTATTTGTGGAAACAAGTGGTCTCCACGTTCGTACGATCCGTAACGTACACCAAGGTGTTTGGTGTTCTCGCCAGATAAGTAGCGGAGCGATTCCTGTATGTTTATTTTGCCGTTTAGCGTGCATTCATCGGGCAAAAGTCCGGTTTGGTTACACGCTCTGAACAAGTATTCTATCACTTGCCTTAACTGAGTGAAGTCCGACAAACTGGCGTCTTCTGT
>JAKSKS010000079.1 GCA_024401615.1 Paludibacteraceae bacterium | reverse complement strand
GGGCATCATCATTGTGCGTCCCGCAGAAGCGTCATCCATATATTTCCATTTTCCATATCATTCCACAAAATCATTTCCATATCACTTCATAGTTAGGTTCGTGTCTTAATCACAACCCAAAAATAGCGAATAACAAAATAGAGGTTTAAAAATTGCAACATTGCAAAGATGTTATTCCCGATTTTTTTTCAACCGGTCTCTATTTGGGTGTCGTTTTCAGAACCGATGCAAAGTTAGGGGAATTAAAATATGGAAATAAACGTTTTGAACAGAAGATATAAACAAGATATCAACATAGTTGATTTACTGCAAGTTGCAACGAAAGCAAAAGGTTTCGCGGCAAATTTAATTAACCACAGCAACAAATCAGAAGACATATATCACCCCCCATAACATGCGTATGGGGGAGCGAGCAACAACAGCAAAGTAAAGGGGCTGAAAAATGCGGAAATTTAAGAGAAGGAAAAGGCTCTACGGCAGCATAAAACGACAATCGGCACAGCGGCAAACACACAAAAACGCAAACCCCGTTATTGGTGTTTTTTTCGGTATTCTTGCGGGGAAGTACCTAAATGCTGTTTCACAAACTTTCCGAAGAAAGAAGAGTTGGGAAACTCTAACTGGGTAGAGATTTCCTTGCACGACAAAGAAGAATTTGTCAACAAGTAGCGGATGTGCTCCACCAACATCTCACGAATCCAAATAGAGGGGCCTTTACCCGTCTCCTTTTTGCACAAAGTAGACAAGTATTTGGGAGAAATACAGAGTTTGTCGGCAAAATAATCAACAGTACGATGATGTGTAGTATCGTCGGCCAAAAGCATAAGGAACCTCTGCACCAGCGCATTGGTAGTTCTTTTAACAGACGACGAATTACTTAACTGACGGTGTCGGAGCACCCGGTTACACACACCAATAACATCGTACAAAGCCCCCTGTATAAGACTGTCGAGCGACTTCGAAAACAACTCATGGCGAGGCGTGTTATACTTGGCATCGAACAGTTCCTTATAGTGTTTGAAAATATGCAGTTCTTCAGGAAGCAGCGGCAAGACAGGATCGTCGTTGACCATGAACAAAGTTTTAATACTCTGTTTATAGACAGAAAGCAACAATTCTAACCGTTTGAGAGAAACCGCGAAAATAGAAGACCTGAAATCGGAACTGAACATCGCGTTAGCCAACATATGAAGGTTAGTGCACAAAA
Source organism: Paludibacteraceae bacterium (assembly GCA_024401615.1). Classification (GTDB taxonomy): domain Bacteria; phylum Bacteroidota; class Bacteroidia; order Bacteroidales; family Paludibacteraceae; genus Physcocola. Next base: position 10,229 of record JAKSKS010000079.1, on the reverse strand, counting down.
GCAACGAATCCTTCTCTACAAGAACGTTGTTGCCGTTGATGTTGACTTGCAAGCGTCCGGAATAGCACAGCACAACCACAACCATATCGAGTTTGAACGATTGTAAATCGGAAGGCAGCGATGTGAATTTATCAATCAACATAACATCTTCATCCAAAAACCGAACTCCCTCGTTTTTGAACTCCTTTAAAACAGATATGTCAGCAACATTCAGCCTATTTACCATACACAATAATTTTTGCCCAAAAATAGGAAATATAGAACATAGAATAATGTTCAAAATTTCTTAATTGATTGTCCAAACGTTCATAATTTACCAAAAGAAGAAATTTTGAACACCCAAAACGAAAAAACAAACATCAAATTGTCTTCAAATTGCATTAAATTTACTTTGCAAACAATTTGCAAGGTTATTTATATACTTTTGCAACAAGGAAACGAAATATTACGACCAATGAGAACTAAGATATATCCAGTTTTGGCGGGCCTACTACTGATGGCCAGTTGCGGTACAAAAACAGAAGAAGTAAAGAAAGCCCCAGCCAGGGTAAAAACAGAACTTGCCAACAACAACGCCTCAACGGGCAACGTAACCTACGTGGGCGTAGTTGAAGAAGAATCGAGCACTGCTGTGAGTTTCACCGGAAGCGGAACCATTATGAAGATGTACGTAACAGAAGGCCAGCACGTGAGCAAAGGCCAGCTGATAGCCGAATTAGACAAGGTACAGTCTCAAAACATGCTGAATGCGGCAGAAGCCCAAATGCAGCAAGCCAACGACGCCCTTGCCCGCATGAAGCAACTGCACGAAACCAACTCACTGCCCGAAATGAAGTGGGTGGAAGTGCAAAGCCAGGTTGAGCAGGCAAAAGCCCAGTTAGATATGGCCAAAAAGCAACTGGAGAACTGCATGCTCTACGCCCCTACCAGTGGCGTTATTGGCAAGCGAAACAGCACTACCAGCAATGGCGGTTGCTACCATTTTGAACATAGGCACCGTAAAAGTGAAAGTGAGTATACCAGAAAAAGAAATTGCCAACATTAGACCAAACAGCACCACCACCATTTCGGTAGACGCTTTGGGCAAGAGTTTCAATGGTGGGAGAATTGAGAAAGGCGTGCAAGCCGACCCAATGACCCACACCTACGACATAAAGATAAACATTGGCAACCCAAGCCAACAATTGCTGCCAGGTATGGTCTGCAACGTAGAACTGAAGGGACAACCCAACAAAGGCGAAAACGAGAAATACTGCACAGTGCCAATATCGGCCGTTCAACAGAGCGCCGATGGCGAGAAATACATCTGGAAGTCGGTTGAAGGGAAAGCGCAACGCCAAAAGGTCAGCATAGGCAAAGCCAACGGTAACCGCATCGTTATTCTAAACGGATTGCAAGCCGGCGAGAAAGTCATAACAGAAGGATTCCACAAGATTAGTGAGGGAACGGAGGTAAGAGAATGAAAAGCAACTGGGTAGCATGGCTGATGCGTTCTTACCGCATCACCTTTCTCATTATCGTCCTTCTATTCGGACTTGGCATTTTCGGTTTTATGAAAATGGGCAAGGCAGAATTTCCTGAATTCGTCATCCGCCAAGGTGTGGTGGTTGCCGTATATCCCGGTGCAAGCGCCGAAGAGATAGAAGAACAGGTAGCCCGGCCATTAGAGCGCTACCTCTTTACTTACGATGAAGTGAAACGCAGTTCTACCACTACCACCTCAACAAACGGTATGTGCATTGTGATGGTAGACTTGCAAAACGACGTCAACAACAAAGACGAAGTATGGTCGAAAATAAAACACGGGCTTAATTCCTTCAAGACCCTCAGCCTGCCAAGCGGAGTTGCCGCACTGATTGTAAACGACGACTTCGGTGCCGCATCGGCGCTGCTGATAGCGATAGAGAGCGACAGCCGCTCGTATCGCGACCTGAAGAAATATGCCGACGACATTGCCGACGATTTACGTAAGATTCCGTCAGTCAGCAACGCCGTACTATATGGCGACAAAAAAGAGCAGATATCCATCTACATCGATCCCCAGCGCCTTGCCGCTTACGGCATAGGCAAGATAAATGTCATCCAGTCGCTACAATCGGCAGGATTCACCACACTTTCCGGCAGCATCAGCGGAAATATGAGGGATATACCCATCCATGTCAAGCCAACCCTATCGAGCGAGCAAGAGATAGAAAACCAGATTATCTACAGCGACCTGCAGAACCATGTTGTCCGTTTGAAGGATGTGGCAGACATCAAACGAGAATACGACACGAGCGACAGTTACATAGAATATAACGGCCACCCATGCGTGCTCCTCTCACTGGAGATGATGGAAGGTAACAACATCATCCACTACGGCGAGGAAGTACAGAAAGTGCTGGACGACTACACCACAAACAAACTGCCCGCCGATGTGAACATCAGCCGAATAGCCGACCAATGCCAGGTAGTAGACAGCAGCGTGAACGACTTTATGGTCAACCTTTTGGAAGCAATGGCCATCATTGTAATCGTTATGTTGGTGTTGTTTCCATGGCGTACAGCAATCGTAGCAGGAATCACCATTCCAATGTCTACCTTTATTTCGCTAGGAATAATGTACCTGTGCGCGATACCACTCAACACCGTAACATTAGCCGCGCTGGTTATTGTGTTGGGAATGGTGGTCGACAACGCCATAGTGGTGCTCGACGGTTACCTAGAATTCCTTAACAAAGGAATGAACCGCTGGCACGCCGCAGCCGAATCGGCCCAGCACTATTTCATGCCAATGATGCTGGCAACCCTATGTATTTCAGTCATCTTTTTCCCATTCTTGTTTGTATTGTCGGGAATGTTCGGCGACTTCATCTACTGGTTGCCATGGACCATCTTCATCAATCTGATTGTATCATTAGTCTTGGCCATCATCGTCATTCCAATTTTGGAAGTGTTTATCATTAAACGAAGCAAGAAGAGGGAGAAAAAGAAGAAAGATATAACCGAGTATGTGCAAGAATACTACGAAAAGATTCTAAACTGGACCTTCCAGAATCCGTGGTTAACTATTGGTGGTTCTGTAGCCGCCATTGTACTGTCGTTTGTCTTGATAGTGCCCCGACTCGGCATACGCATGATGCCAGTAGCCGACCGCAACCAGTTTGCAGTTGAGGTATTCCTGCCAGCAGGCAGCGGACTGAACGAGACGAAAGCCATTGTCGACTCGGTTTACGCCACATTGAAAGCCGACCCAGAAGTGACCAGCATAACCAGTTTTGTAGGTTGTTCGTCGCCACGCTTCCACGCATGTTACGCGCCAAAAATTGGAGGCAGGAACTATGCGCAACTGATAGTCAACACCACCTCGAACAAAGCGACAGAACAACTGCTCGACAAATATGAGCCACTCTACAGCGAGCACTACCCTAACGCATTCGTCAAATTCAAGCAACTGGATTTCCAAATGAATCCACCGTTTGAATACCGCTTTTACGGAGAAGATATAGACAGCCTGCGCACAGTAGCCGACGCCTTGATGGCAGAGATGCAGAAAGACCCAAGATTTATGAATGTGCACACCGACTGGGAAGAGGCACGTCCTATAATAGAAGTGGCATTAGACCCTATTCAGTCGTCGCAATTAGGCATCAGCCGCACACTCACCGAACTTCAGTTGAGTATGGCAACAGGATCGATGAAAATAGGCCAGGTTTGGGAAGGTAACTACGAAGTGCCACTTGTTTTGCGCAACCGAAAGTCAGAAACATTAGACTACGAAAGCATAAACGACCTCTACATCTCGGCAGTGGGCACAACATCCGTTCCACTCCGCCAAGTAGGAACCGCCCAACCCGTATGGGCAGCCACCAACATTGTGCACCGCAAAGGCGAACGCTGCCTAACCGTTACAGCCGACCTTGTGCGCACCGAAATGTCGCAAAACCTGCATAAAGAGATGCGCAAACTGACCAGCCAGTTGACCCTGCCAGAAGGCGTAAGTTTTGAAATTGGCGGTGAGCCTGAAGATGACGCACTATTAACAGCAGACATTCTAAAAGGTTTGGCCATTGCGGTTATCATAATCTTCTTCTTTATACTGTTCAACTTTAAGAAGTACAAACTGACAGGCGTCTGCCTCGTTGCCATCATTGTTTGCGCACCAGGTTCGCTACTCGGATTCCTATTGATGAACCGCGCACTTGGACTTACAGCCATTTTTGGTGTAGTAACCCTAATGGGTATGATTATGCGAAACGAGATATTGATATTCGAGCACGCCAATGGTCTCGTACGCAGCGGAGTTAGCGCCAAAGAAGCAGCCTACGACGCAGGCAAACGCCGAATGGTGCCCATCTTCCTAACCACATCGACCACAGCCGTTGGTGTAGTGCCAATGATTATAGCCGCCACCAACTTCTGGATGCCTGTAGGCGTAGCCATCTTTGCCGGAGGTATTGGCGCACTGATAATGGTAGTAACCGTTTTGCCAGTCATCTACTGGAAACTTAACGAAAAGAAGAACTAACAATGAGAAAAACCCTTATAGCACTGACGCTGCTCTGCAGCGTGAACGCCAACGCACAAAATAAGATGACGTTAGAGCAATGCCTCGACAGTGCCATTCAATATAACCGCACCCTAAAGAACGCGACTCTTGACATAGAGGCAGCCAAAGAGCAAAAGAAAGAAGCCCATACCAACTACTTTCCGAAAGTATCGGCAAACATTATGGCCTTCCATGCGTTTGACTACATGGTAAAGGGAGACGGCGAAATTCCATTCCTTTTAGCCGGAATCAGTCCGCTATTAGCCCCATTTGCTGGCCACTCGTACCAAGTAGAAGAACTGAACAAAGGCTACAGCGCCACCCTATCGGTCATTGAACCCATCTACATGGGCGGAAGGATAAAGAACGGTAACGACCTCGCCAAGATTCAGACCGAAGCGAAAGAACTTCTGCTGAAGATGAAAGAAAAGGAAATAAAGCAGAAGATTACCGAGAACTACTGGCAGATTGCATCGATAAAGTACAACCTCAACACCATAGAGGCAGCCGAGAAGCAAATAAACGCCATCTACGAACAAGTAAACCAATTCGTACAAGCAGGCGTTATCAACACCAACGATTTGTTGAAGGTGAAACTGCGCCAGAAGGAACTGGCCAGCACCCGGTTGAAGTTGGAGAACGCCGACCATGTGCTCCGCCTGTTGCTTGCCCAGCAAATTGGGTTAGGTCAAAAAGAAATAGACATAGACCTGAATGCATCGGCTACAGCAACAAAACCAGACAGTGTCTATATTTCTACTGAAAAGGCAGTCAGCAACCGCGAAGAGTTGGCCTTGGCAGAGAAAAACGTGGAAGCCAACGAAAAACAGGTGAAAATGGAGCGAGGCAAGTTTTTGCCAAGCGTTGCCATTGGCGTGGTAGGCTATAACCTCGGTTTAGGCGGGCTGTCATCTACGGCAAAAATGTTCCTCAACACGAATATGCTGAACGGTATGGTGCTCGGCACAGTATCGATACCGATTAGCGACTGGTGGGAAGGCTCACACGCAATGAAGCGACAGAAAATAGCGTTGGAAGAATCGAGGAACACTTTGATGGACGCACAAGAACAATTGGCCATCGACATAGAAGCCGCATGGAGCAACCTGCAAGAAGCCTACAACCAAATAGAGATAGCCGAAAGCAGTGTGGAAGCCGCTAAAGAGAATTTGAGACTGGCCACCAACCAATATAAAGCCGGCACCACCACTATGACAGAACTGCTTGACGCGGAAACACTGAACCGACAATCGGAAAACAACCTGTCGAACGCTGTTGCAAGTTACCAGATGCAACTAAGCAAATACTTGATGAAAGCAGGTAAATAAATAAAAAGGGCTGACGCTCACGCGCCGGCCCTTCGTGTCATAATCCATTAATTTCTAGATTTTCCATAAGACAAATTTGAGGATGCACAAAGGTATATACAGATTTTGACAGATAATGTCGAAATTCTGTTTTTTTTCAGGAAACATATATATTTGCATCAAAGAATTGAACATGAGACACACAAGTACACAATACCTACTTTTGCTCCTACTCACCCTACTAACAAGCACTACCGCTATGGCAAAAAATAGCCCCGAGGATATGGTTAAAAAGTTGATGAAACGAGCAGAAAACGGCAACCACGACGACCAAAACCGTTTGTCTAACTGCTATTATTGGGGATATGGAGTTAAACATGATACGACAAAAGCCAAATACTGGGCTGAGAAGGCAAAAATGGGAGGAATAGACCTTTCAACCAACCATTTAAAAGAAAAAATGAAGCAACGGAACGATGCAGCCAGTATTGTGATAATGAAATATGTGGAAAGTGGAACGATAAAAAAAGCAGGTAATAGAGACTCTCTTTACAGAGACAGTATCTATAACCTGTATAACCAACTGATTCGAGAAGACGATCATTCAGTTATTGCCGATTTCGCTTTAAATATCAACATAAGCGAAATCAATCCATCAGATAAAAAAGCAGGTCCAATTATCGACTATCTGATTAAGCGAGCCAACGACTATTGCCTTCCTTACACTCTATATCGTTTAGCCAACAACTACGATGAAATATTTAGATATTGGGACTCCACCTACATCGATGATGACGATAAACTGACCAAAAAAGGGAAAAAACTAATCAACACTATCAGCCAACTATATCTTCAATCAAAAAGATACATAAATCTATATGATTTCTACAAAGAAGTGGCCGCAATGATTGACAATGAAGCTGAATACGAAAGGAAAGCCCAAAAAGTGAGCAGACAGTTTATAAAGGAAAATCCTTCATACGGCTATCTGCATGCGGGCATTAACAAGTTGGAGGAAAAGAAATATGCAGAGGGCTTAAAATTATTGAAGCAGTCTGAACAATACGGGAGTATTTGTGCAACAGGTCATTTAGGAGTTTTCACACTGTTTGGCATAGGCACAGCATCGGACCCCGATGTGGCAGTAGAGAAAATGCAAAAAGCAGTAGGAAAAATGCCTATGTTAAACGACTATTTAGGCTACTGCCATTATAGCGGTATTGGCACACCAAAGAATGCCTCTCTAGCATTTGAGTGCTGGTCAAAAACAGACTTTTACAATCCATTTTCTGCCAGAACATTTTGCCCTTTCAATCTTAGCAGAAAGGACACAACGATCAAACCAGGACAGAGCATAACATTGCCATTATTGAACAGCACAAACGCTGACATTTCCGCTATCGCCAAAGATTTGGATATGGACACCCTCCACCATTTTGTTAAAATATGCATTAGAGAGGACAACGGGGTAAAAACTATTACCTTCAGTAACGAGGGAGTGACTAGAGACTCCATTCAGGCCAGAGATTCTCAAAATAACTCACTTCCATGCGTAGGAATGTTTGAGACAAAGCACACCACCTATTTAGTCTATGGCAGTAAGGCTATGGATTATTTTAGAGAGGTGGGGCAAAAGGAAATAACATTTGCAAATAAAGAACTTTGGTGGTGTGACGGTGTAGGCTACCGACACGGGATTATTAACAATAACCAAGTTCGAATTTTCGACAAGTATTATGGAAGCGCAGTATGTGTTGGCATAGATGTTATAAGTAACGAAAAAATAGTTCAAATGGACTATACCCCATTTAACTTCAACGAAAACTCAATAAGAAAACAGTAAAGACCATGCGGGAAGAGGAACAAGTGAATGGCAGGACAATATCACTGGCAGGAGAAGCAAGCGATATATGCCTTATTCAGCCATTGGAACGCAGAGAACTTGCCCTGCTGCAAAACGAGTTGGACACCATTAACGCAGCCGTGGAAGGCAAGCCCTACCTGTTTGTGGGACTTATGATAACCGATTGGAACGGAGAGTTGAGTCCTTGGGAAGCGGCACCTGTGTTTGGCAACAAAGCATTTGCAGGAAATGCCAAGAAAACCCTTGATTTCATTACCGAGCAACTACTACCCCACATTAGAGAAAAATACCAACTAAAAGACACTACCCGATTCATATTAGGCGGATACTCGCTTGCCGGATTGTTCTCGTTATGGGCAAGCACAAGAACGGACTTATTTACCGGAATTGCCGCAGCATCGCCATCGGTATGGTTCCCAAAATGGGACGAATATGCCACCCAACACCCCACAAAGGCAAAGAATGTCTACCTAAGTTTGGGAGACGCCGAACCCGTTACCAAGAATCAGGTAATGGCAAAATCGGGGCCCAACATCGAGCATCTGCACCAACTGCTGCAGACACAATTAGGAAAAGAAAACTGCATTTTGGAATGGAACAAAGGCGGACACTTCCAATTTCCAGAGATACGGACAGGCAAAGGATTTGGCAAAGTGATGAAAGGGTTAGTCACCCATTAAAACAGACCGAAGAGAGACTCTTGAAGAAAAAATCCAAATTATAGCGCAAATTAGGACAAATCTATCACACAGAGGGAAACTATCGATTATAAACTTTACGTCAGAGACCCTGCTATAGAAGCAGATTTTCGCCTCACACACCATTTACAAAATGCTATATATCAGTATTTGAAGGAAATTTACATGCTAAAAAACATTGTTTGTTAACATATCTATAAATAATATAAGCATTGAGAAACTGACTAATTTTGTTGGCGAAAAAAGTATTTCATTTAGGAAATTAGGGATTATAAAAAAGAAGTGTTATGAATAAAAAGAAATGTTTAACCCTTGCCGTATTTCTCTTTTCCCTGCTTACGACCACTGCAGAAGTGTTGGTTGTGGAAGAGAAAAGTGGAGACAAGCAGTACTATGACTTAGGCGACAAACCCGTCATCACCTACTCGGGAATAAAAATGCAAGTGAACTCGTCGAAAGCCGATGCAGAATTCAACATTCCAGAAGTAGAGAAATACTACTTCCTTAAAGAAGTAACGGCCAGCCAACTGGTGAAAGAAGGAGACAAACCCATTGCATGGGTTACAGAGAACGGATTAAGTTTTAGAAATGGCAAAGCCAACCAAGACGTTCAAGTCTACAATGCAATAGGGCAAGTTATAGGAACCTACAAAACCGACACACAAGGTTCTTTAGACATTGACCTCAGCCAATATGGCAAAGGCGTAGTACTTGTAAAAACCAATAAAACAACACTAAAAATTGCACGATAATGAAAAAGTTAACGATAATAGCAGCAGCGCTTTTAAGCATGAGCGCAGTAGCCCAAACCTATAAAATGAGAGTACTGAAAAATGACGGTACCGAAATATTCTACCCTACAGAAGACGTAAAACAGGTTGACTTTGTTGAGGTAGACGACCAAACACCCGTAGAACCCCAAGAAATAAAAATGTATGTTAGAGGCGACAATATGGATGTTGATGGTCCGTGCGCATATGAATGGAAGGAAAATATGGGTCCTGGCAATGGCGTCCTCTGTTATCCAAAAGAGTTGACCACAAATCCAAACGAGCGCCACCCTGTTGTGATTTTCTGTCCTGGAGGCGGAGAAACCCCAGGATCACAACCGGTCCTCATCAAGCGATTGGCCTCTATGGGCTTTATTGTATATTCACAACCATCAACATGGGAAGGCGCAGACGCCAAAAAGGCATTCGACTGGATTGAGCAGATGAACAACGACCCTGCAGCACGTTTCTATAACAAACTGAACATGGAACGCGTGGGTATATGCGGCCACTCGCAAGGTGGTGTGATGGCAGAAGGATGTGCAAACATCGACTCCCGCGTGGCAACACTTATGCTGATGAACTCAGGCGACTTTAATCACGCAGGCGCAACCAATTTGACAATTCCAACCGGCTTTATTACAGGCCACACCGATATGGCGTACGACAACGCAGTAGGCGACTATGGAAACAAAAACAACAAGGCGCCAATGTGGCTTGGCATTAAAGGCAACGAAGGCCACGGTTATGGTCCTTGGGGCGGCGTACCGACAGTGGCAGCATGGATGCGCTGGCACTTGTGTGGCGAAGAATTCCGTAAAGCAGACTTCCTAACCAATGGCGGAGCCTATTGCAACGCAAACGGTTGGGAAACCCAATACAAGAATTGGTAATCCCATTAAGACATATTTTTAAACATTACTTTTGAAACAACTACAAAAGCATGCGAACCGTGACGGCAAGCATGCTTTTTTTGTATATTTACATAAACTAAAAAACATACAACATGAAGAGTTTCGACGCAAAACCGTGGGTAGCCCCACAACCAGTGTTAATTATAGG
>JAKSKS010000078.1 GCA_024401615.1 Paludibacteraceae bacterium | reverse complement strand
TCTCTAAGGATTAGTGGAGATATAGACTGGTACTTTCCAAGTGAAGAATCTTTTCTTAAGAAGGAACAACTGAAAAATTTCATGTCAACTAAGACTTATGACTATTGGACAAGGGCAAGAAATAAGTGTACAGATGATGTTTTGATGAATAGTTTGTTTTCAAATCCATGTTTGTTATCTGTTTTTGAAAACGACAATCAATTGTTAGACGTGTATGTTAATAATGCACAAGGCAATCTAAAAGATGATGTAAATGTTCTCTGTTATTTGAAAAATATGAATAGGTTTTCTGTATTATGGGATTCAATATCGAAACAAAAGGGCATTTTTGATGCTTCAAATGTTCATTTAGTGAATGATGCAATTTTTGAAGGTAATAGTTCTATCGGTAATATAGCTTCATCTGATGGATATACAATACGATGTGCTAATAAAAAGTTGCTGGACTTGTATCCTATGGGGCAGACCGAATATATTAAAAATAGTTGCACTTGGAAAACTGATGCGCAAGGACGTCCTATTGTTGCAAATGTTATTGTTCAACGTATAGAGAAAAAGAAAATTGATGATGAGAAAATGTTGTGTACTCAGTTTATAAAAACCAATTTTAATGTCTGGGGGCATAGCAAGAAAAATGAAGAGCAGAAATCTGATTGTATATTTTTATTGATACCTTCTTTTTATGGTGGTGAATGTTCATTTATAAATCAAGTAGTCGTCGATAAATCAGTTTTAAAAACATCAAAAAAAATACAAAAGATGGTCAAGAAAGCATTAAAGAAAAATGTTAGTGTAAAGTATGAGGTAATTATAGATTATCCAGATAATTCTACATTTAGACCAAAAAATGTACGTTTTTCTTTAATTGAAAATGGTGTGCAAACCCAAACTACCCTTGTGAAAAATTGATGGTCAGATTGTAGTTTATTATTTAGGAAATCGAGAAATCGGACTCTCAAGTATATCGTCTTGAATATATTTATGTAATTGATATTCCAATACTTATATCTTGTTGGTATGAATACATATAGATTATTTATTGCATTTGTTTTTATTGGTATTTCTACATCTTGTTCACATAATTCATTTTCAGTTACAGGCGACCCGCAAACAGATGCAGAAACATATGCTTATGTTTTGTATTGTGATTTACAAAACATAGAAGATGCTCAAGATAAAAAATGTGCGTCTTTATATCTTGAAAATGAAGGTTCTTGTGATGTGGCAGATGCAATTTCAATGGGTGCAAAAAAAATTGTAAACTTAACAAGTTCCATAGGTAAGTTAATTGGGGTCGATCAAAACGAACTAAAAAAGATTCAAAACTCAAAAGCGGAACTTGAATATAAGAAACAGGAATCACCAGAAACAATTAGAGGTCTTTCCCTATTACAAAATTCATCTAACTTCAGAAATGAGTGCGAAGCTTATTACAAAGGAAATACATCGTTAGAAGAATACAACATGATGGATGGACCTTACTTCGATTTTGAAAAACTATCAATCCTTTCACGTGGAGCTGCGCTATATGCAGATGATGCGGTAAGAAATGGAAGAATAAAAGTTGAAGATGCAGAGATATTAATTCACAACATATTTCACCCAGAGGATGCTCTTGATAGTTTTTATGAGTCTTATACCAAAGAAGAAAATGAGGATTACGAGAATTGGAAACGGAAATAACAGCCAAATATAACAATTATGAAATCTCTTAAATTCAAATACTTATACTCAATTGTTGCTTTAATTCTATTATTGTGTCTATTTCATTTTCCATATACCTACTACAATTTTGTACGTTTAGTCTGTGTAGTAAGTTTTAGCATTATGGCGTACCGGTTCTACAAACAGGACGAATTAAAACTGACTGCAATTTCCGTTTTTATCGTTCTGCTATTTCAGCCTGTAATCAAATGGCATATAGGTAGGAGTTGTTGGAACATCATAGATGTAATTGTTGCAATAGGCTTGTTGTATATGTACTACCGGGAGACGAAAAAAAACTAACTTACTCTTGCTTCTTAATTCTTCGTTAGAAGGCAACCAAGATATTGAGATCAATCTCTTTAGAAGTAGTTATTCACTTTCCTCCAGATTGCTTAACGCATATAGCGGAAGAATATCGATATTGCGTTCTGCATTTTCCCCATATCGGTCTGTATACAATATATGACCAAAATTCTCCAAAGAAACTCGAATAGCGTTGTGCAGATTGTGTTTACGCATAAACATCCATAAACTTTGCATACTACCTTGGGTATTAGCCTTCACCTCGATGGGAAGAACCTTCCCCCTTCTTGCCATAACATAGTCCACTTCCGCCAAACTATCCTTACCTATATTCTGCCAATAGTACATTTCCGACTTTGTGAAACAATCGTTATATTTTTGCATTTCCAAACCTGCAAACATTTCCGACAGTCCTCCTTTATTAACAAATCCGATATCGTCTGTTAAGAGAATTTCTGTTGCAGGTATACCCAACATCGTCTGCATTACCCCAACATCGAAAAACAAATACTTCACATAACTGTTGTTTTCTTCAGCCCCTAATGGCAGTCCATTGGCATTGGTATGGATTACGGGAGTAATTAATCCGGCAAGCGACAAGAGTCTCAAAGCTTCCTTGATGACTGTAGATTTCACTTCTCTATCAACTTGCGAACAGACAAATTTTTGACCTACTTGCAAAGCAACAGAACGAAAAACTTGTCGTAAAAGTACAGGGGATATTCTTTTTTTGTATTTGGAAAAATCGTCCAAATAAGTGCTCAGTATATCATTATGTACCTTTGCCACATCCAAATAGTTCCTTGTCTCAATCCATTCAATCACAGCAGCGGGCATTCCGCCCACCAGATAGAAAGAACGAAGTTGTTCTATAAGGTCCTTATGTATTTTGTCTTCCAGAGGTTCACCAGCCACATTCTTTTTCTTGTAATCTACTGTTAGGTCTAAACCTTGCGCTAACAAAAACTCGTCAAAAGAAAAAGGGTACATATAAAGGGAACGTATCCTTCCAACTGCAAAAGATGGGAGTTCTTCAAGGGCAAACTCAAGTAAAGATCCAGCCGCAACTACATGTAGTTCCGGATAATCTTCCTTAAAGTAGCGCAAAGAGAGTATTGCATCTTGCGATACTTGAATCTCATCAATGAAAAGTAATGTCTCTCCTGGAATAATAGGGACCTGAAGTGCAACCGATAGTTTCTCGCAAGTTCCTTTTACATCTATATTTTGGGTAAATAATTTTTTCAAATCAGGCTGCTTTTCCAAATTGACTTCAGCGAAATATCGGAACGATTTTCCTAATTCCCTAATGGCTGTAGATTTTCCAACCTGACGAGCACCTCGAACCAATAACGGTTTTCTTCTTGGTTCCATCTTCCAATTTAAAAGTTTTTGGTCAAATAGTCTCTTTATATAGGTCATAAGCATTATTTTTTGTTGTACAAAAATAGTTAATTTCCCAAAATCGGCATCGAAAATCTTAGAATTTCTCCCAAAATCGGCACCGAAAAATGCAGAAAACTTCCCAAAATCGGCACCGAAAATCCATAATCAAATGGCATATGGGCAGGAGTTGTTGGGACGTCATCGATGTAATTGTTGTGTTTGTATCACCGAGAGTCGGTAAAATAGGGATATTCCCTGTCCAGAACGCAGTTCCACTGCAAAATAAGCAGTGAGAATGCTTTGACTGATATAAACACCGCTATACATATTGTAATTGTATACATTCTCGGCAGAAATACTTACTTTTGCATTACGAAAAAACAAGCATAGAAAATATGAAACCAATTGTCAGCATCATTATGGGCAGCACCAGCGACCTTCCGGTTATGGAAAAGGCTGCCAAATTCCTCGATGATATGGAAATTCCGTTCGAAATGAACGCTCTTTCTGCTCACCGTACTCCAAGCGAAGTTGAACAGTTTGCACGCGAAGCCGAAGGCCGTGGCATTAAGGTTATTTTGGCTGCTGCCGGCATGGCTGCCGCCCTTCCTGGCGTTATTGCCGCAAACACCACCATTCCTGTCATCGGTATTCCTATCAAGGGCATGCTCGACGGTCTCGACGCTATGTTGAGCATCATCCAGATGCCTCCTGGTATTCCGGTTGCTACTGTTGGTGTTAACGCCGCACAGAATGCCGCTATCATCGCTACGCAGATTCTTGCCCTCAGCGACCCTGAAATCGCTAAGCGCAATGCCGCTTACAAGGCAAGCTTGAAGGATAAGATTGTGAAGGCTAACGCTGATTTGAAAGAAGTTTCTTTCAAGTTCAAGACTAACTGATAAGTATTTCTTACCATATAGCGAGGCGCCCGAAATACCATTTCCCGCGTCTCGCTTTTTTATATTAGGCCAATGACTGAACTATATTTGGGCTTAGGCACCAACCTGGGTGACCGCCGCAAAAATTTGGAGAATGCCATCTACCTCTGCCATAAACTGATTGGCGTGTTCCGTGCCAACTCTAACTTCTACGAAACCGCTCCTTGGGGATTCAGCAGCGAGAACAAGTTCTTGAACTGCGTAATTGTGCTCGACACAAAGTATCCGGCTGAGCAATGCCTTAAAATGGCCAACGCCATTGAGCGCGAAATGGGACGTGTGCGCACTGGCGAGCCGGGCTATCACGACCGTGTGATTGACATCGACATCCTCCAGTATGGCGACGAGGTGATTGACACCCCCGACTTAAAGGTGCCGCATCCGCTTATGCTGCAACGCGACTTTGTGCTTCGCCCAATGGCTGAACTTGCACCGAACCTGGTTCACCCCGTTGTTGGCAAAAACTACCGCGACCTTTATGCCAACTTCTTGAAGGCTCAGGAAGAGGCTATGAAGAAGGCAATGGAAGCGGGAAACACCGATTAGCCAAATTATTCTGTTATGCCGAACACAAATAAGATGTGGTTATTATTCGCTATACTATCGGCTGTTTTCGCCGCAGCCACCGCCATTTTGGCTAAAATAGGCATTGAAGGGGTCGACTCCAATTTGGCGACTGCCATACGCACAATAGTGGTGCTGGTGATGGCTTGGGCCATGGTGTTTGTCACCCACACTGCGGGTGGTATCAGCACAATCACACCCCGCAGTTGGCTGTTCCTTATCCTTTCTGGGTTAGCCACCGGTGCCTCTTGGCTATGCTACTTCTACGCAATTAAGGTTGGCGAGGTATCGAAAGTAGTACCCATCGACAAGTGCAGTTTGGTGCTAACCATCATTTTTGCCGTAATTTTCCTCGGCGAAACCTTTACATGGAAAACGCTGCTTGGGTCTGCCTTAATGCTGGCAGGTACCCTCGTTATGATATTATAAAGAACACAATCAAATGACTATAAAGGCCATACTTTTCGACTTCGACGGCACCATTGCCGATACTGCTCCCGGCATTGTGTGCACTATGCAGGAAACCTTTAAAGCGATGAATCTGCCCATTCCCGCACCCGAAGCCGTCCGCCAAACTATTGGTATACCACTCCACGACTCTATTCAAACCCTTGGCAACTTGACCGACGCAGAGGCAGACCATGGTATGGAGGTCTACCGACAGCTTTTTCACCAGTTCGAAATACCGAATATCGGCCTGTTCCCAAACGTAGTTGAGACCTTGACCCAACTTAGAGAAAAAGGTATCCGCATGGCCATCTGCACCTCACGCAACATAGAGTCGCTCGATGTAATTATGGATGCGCGCGGACTAACTCCCCTTTTCGAAACAAGAGTTACAGGCTCTGACCGACTTGCGCCCAAACCGGCACCCGACATGGTCGTCGCCCTCTTGAAACGCATGGACATTAAAGCCGACGAGGCTATTGTGGTTGGCGACACCACATACGACATTGAAATGGGAAACAGCGCAGGCTGCAAAACGGTAGCCGTCACTTATGGCAACCACAGCCACGAGAAACTCCTTACAGCGCGCCCTACGTGGGTAATCGATAATTTCACCCAACTACTCGACTTATTCGCTTAAACGGCCTATAAACAACAAAAAAACGCCCCGCAACCAACCATTGGTCGCGGGGCGATTTATTATTGCGGGTAACGCAAGTATTAGCCCATGATGACTTCTACTTCGTTAACGTCCTTCATCTTGCTGAAAGGAACAACCTGACCGTCTACCTTTTCGCCGTTGATAGAGATGCTCTTAACACCCTTTTCAACCTTACCAGGGTTCTTAACAGTGATGTTCACAGTCTTGCCACGGAAGCGGCGGGTAGCAGTGAAGCCTTCCCAACCTGGGATACATGGATCAACCATCAAGCCATCGTAATCTGGGCGGATACCCAAGATGTACTGTGCTGCTGTGAAGTATGCCCATGATGCTGTACCACTCAACCAAGGGCAACGGCTCTGGCCGGCACGCATGTTGTAAGTTGAGCAAGTAGTCTGAGCGTATACGTAAGGCTCGATCTGACGAACTTCAGCACGTTCGTTATAGTGAGCAGGGAGGTAGTTGGTGTAGTTCTTGAACGCACGCTTACCGTGGCCAAGAATACAGTCTGCCATAATACCCCAACCCTGGGTGTGCTGGAATACAGCAGCGTTTTCCTTCATACCCTTGATGAACAAAGGTGCCTTGATTACGCTTGCTTCTGTCTTTTCGAAAGGAGGATCGCAGAGAACCAAACCGTATTCAATTGCAAGGAGCTTTTCTACGCTGTCCATAACCACTTCGGCACGCTCGCCTGTAGCCTGGCCTGAAATAATAGCCCAGCTCTGTGGATTTAACCAGATGTTACCTTCCTTGATTGGGTTCTTGCTGGTACCGAACACGTAACCGTCTTCCTTGATAGCGCGAACATACCATTCGCCATCCCATGCTGCCTTGTCGATGTTAGCAGTAAGGGTAGAAAGGTGACCTTCAGCCCACTTAACTTCTTCTGGCTTATTCAAGCGAGTGCAAATATCGATGTAAACAGTAAGCGCATAACGCAACTGCATAGCAACGAATACAGTCTCACCCTTTGCACCAAGTACCAAACAGTCGTTCCAGTCTGCCTTCAAACCACATGGAAGACCATTCTTGCCAAGACGGTCGAGGTTGAACTGGATAGCGCGGCGGAGGTGGTCGAGAACAGTGCCTTCACCCTTGTCGCTATATGGAAGAACCTTGTTATAGTAGTCGAGGTTACCAATTTCCTTAACATAAGTAGGAACGGTGTTGAACAACCACATACAGTCGTCTGAACGGAACTCGTTTTCAGGAGTTGGAGCCTCGTGACCTGGGTTATGAGCAAATGGTTTAACAACAGGCATAGCACCACCGTTAGAGTTCTGACCAGTGAGCATGAGTTCGAGACGGTCAACAACTTCGTTAGGAATGTTGTGGACAACACCAAGCATATCCTGGATTGTATCGCGGTAACCCATACCATCGCGTTCACCACGATAGATAAGAGAAGCAGCACGGCTCCAAGCGTAAGTGATAAGGTTGTTGAATGGGTTCCACATGTTAATCATGCTGTTGAACGCTGCATCTGGAGTCTTAGCGCTAAGACCTTCGATACGGCCATGCCAGTAATCAACCACCTTCTTGTATTCAGCCTCAACCTTAGCAGGAGTTGCAACGCGTTCTGCAGCACTCTTACCTTCAACCCAAGCCTTACCAATACCAAGAACTACAGTAAATTCCTTAGTTTCGCCTGCTTCGAGTGAGAGGTCAACCTGAAGGGTACCACAACCGTTGTCACCTTCTGTTACAGTGTTGCCACACTGGCCACGCATAACCATTTCTGGGTTAGCGTAAGTGTGGTAAAGACCGATGAACTTATCGCGGTCGCTGTCGTAACCGGTAACTTCAGCACCAACCACACCAATGAATGAGTGGCGAGCCTGGTCTTTGTTCTGGAAGTTTTCTGGTTCCTCTGGCATGTAAAGGTTGTTACCGTGGTCGATGAAACCATCGGCATAAGAAGTCTTTACAATATACTGGGTGTACTGCAAGTTGTTGCTGTCGTCGTGCATGTTCCAGTTAGAAGCGAACTCAGCATAAGTGAAAGCACGAAGGTTTCTCTTCTTGCCAGAGTTGTTTGTAACCTTTACACGCCATACTTCGAATTCAGCGCCAAGTGGCACGAAGTACAAAGTCTCGGTCTTGATACCAGAGTATTCTGATGAAATGATTGAATAAGCTGAACCGTGACGGCATTCGCTCTTGTACTGGTCGAGCGGCTTACCAACTGGCTGCCAGCTACCACTCCAGAAATCCTTGCTGTCTACATCGTGAAGATAGATGTAGCGGCCAGGCTGGTCGTTAGGAACAGTGTTGAACTTCAAACGAAGGAAACAACCCTGAACCGAAGAACGGAAGAAGCTATAACCACCAGCATTGTTGGTGATGATAGCGCCGTAACGGGTGTCGCCTAAGTAGTTACTCCATGATTTTGGAGTTGCGGGGTTGGTGATAACGTACTCTTTACGTTCGTCATCGAAATAACCGTACTGCATAATGTTTATTATTTAATTTTTACTTGATAATCTTGTTTAACTCGTCGAGATTAGCCTTCAACTCAGCATCACTGATTTCGTAGTTCTGCAAACTGCCAGAAAGATACTGGTCGTAAGCAGTCATATCGATCAAGCCGTGACCTGAAAGGTTGAAGAGGATAGTCTTCTGTGTGCCTTCTTCCTTGCACTTGAGCGCTTCGTTGATTGCCGCGCAAATAGCGTGGCTTGATTCTGGAGCAGGAATGATACCTTCGGTCTGAGCGAAGAGCTGAGCAGCCTTGAAAGTGTCGGTCTGCTTAATGTCAACAGCCTCCATCATACCGTCTTTCAACAACTGGCTGACAGTGGTACCGGCACCGTGGTAACGAAGACCACCTGCGTGGATTGATGCTGGCTTGAAGTTGTGGCCTAGGGTATACATAGCCAAAAGCGGAGTGTAACCAGCTTCATCGCCAAAGTCGAGGTGGAATTCACCACGGGTCAACTTAGGACAAGACGCAGGCTCTGCAGCAATGAAACGGGTCTTCTTGCCGTCGAGGATATTGTGACGCATGAATGGGAACGCGATACCAGAGAAGTTAGAACCGCCACCGAAGCAACCGATTACGATATCAGGATATTCGCCAGCCATGTCCATCTGCTTTTCAGCTTCCAAACCAAGAACGGTCTGGTGCAAAGAAACGTGGCTCAACACACTACCCAACGCATAGCGGCAGTTGTCGGTATGAAGTGCCATTTCAACAGCTTCACTGATAGCGGTACCTAAAGAACCTGTGTAAGTAGGGTCCTTAGCCAAAATAGCGCGACCTGCTTCTGTGATGTTGCTTGGTGATGCGTATACATGTCCGCCGAAAGTCTGCATAATGCTGCGGCGGTATGGTTTCTGTTCGAAACTAACCTTTACCATAAACACTGTAACGTCGACACCAAAAGCCTTACCAGCATAAGAGAGGGCAGTACCCCACTGACCAGCACCTGTTTCTGTGGTCAGGTTGGTGATGCCTTCTGCCTTTGCGTAATATGCCTGAGGAATTGCCGAGTTCAATTTATGCGAACCAACAGGGCTAACACTTTCGTTCTTGAAGTAAATATGAGCAGGCGTGTCGAGCGCCTTTTCCAAACCTGTAGCACGAACCAATGGCGTTGCACGGTAGTTTTTATACAAATCGCGCACTTCATCTGGAATCTCTATCCAACGGTCTGTTTGGTTCAATTCTTGTTTTGATGCCTCAAGAGTGAAGATGTGAGACATTTCTTCAACAGTAAGGGGTTGGCGGGTTTGAGGGTGAAGTGGCAACATAGGCTTGTTCTTCATATCAGCCACAATGTTATACCACTGAGTAGGAATCTCGTTCTCTGACAAGATGAAGCGTTTGTTATTGCTCATATTTAATTATGCTATAAATAAACTTATAAAATGCGCAAATTAATGCGTAAAGACAAATTTATGTATTAATGAAGAATTAGGCAAATTGATAAACTGTTTGTTTGGTTAAAGAAACGAAAATTTAGAAATTATGTGACACAACCTTGCCAAATAAAGGGCTGGGCTAACTAGGGAAAAGCAAAATTTCATATATTTGTAGTTAACACTTATAATTAGCACAGAAAACAAAAAACAAAGATATGTATAGTCAGGAAAAAGGGTTTTACATTGCCCACAGCGACAATGGGTCTATCAACATCATTGGCAAAATGGCGAACCGCCACGGACTTATAGCCGGAGCAACCGGTACAGGTAAGACCGTTACTTTGCAAGTTATGGCCGAAACTTTCTGCCAAGCAGGTGTTCCATGTTTTATGGCCGATATGAAGGGAGACCTCTCCGGCATCAGCCAGGCTGGTAAAATGAGCGGATTCATTGAAAAACGTAAGGACGCCTTCGGCATCCCTAATCCCGATTTCCAGGCTTGTCCTGTACGTTTCTTCGACGTTTATGGCGAACAGGGCCACCCTATCCGTGCCACTATATCAGGTATGGGTCCGCAGTTGTTGGCTCGCCTTATGGGTTTGAACGATACCCAGACCGGCATCCTCAACATCGTGTTCCGCATTGCCGACGACAGGAACCTACTACTACTCGACCTGAAAGACCTCCGTTCTATGCTCGACTACGTTGCAAAGAACGCATCGCAATACACTTCAACCTACGGCAACATCGCCACCCAGAGTGTAGGCGCCATTCAGCGCGCATTGCTCGAATTGGAAAACCAGGGTGCCAACCTTTTCTTTGGCGAGCCTGAATTCGACATTTTCGACCTCTTGCAAACCGATGGCGGTAAAGGTATTATGAACGTTTTAGCTGCCGACAAACTAATGTTGCAGCCAAAACTCTACTCTACCTTCCTTTTGTGGCTGTTGAGCAGCCTTTACGCGCAATTGCCTGAGGTTGGCGATATGGAGAAACCTAAATTGGTCTTCTTCTTCGACGAGGCCCATATGCTCTTCGACGACACACCAAAGGCCCTCACCGATAAGATTGAGCAGGTTATCCGCCTCATCCGAAGCAAGGGCGTTGGTATCTACTTCGTAACCCAAAGCCCAACCGACATTCCTGAAAACATTCTCGGCCAGTTGGGTAACCGTGTACAGCACGCCCTTCGTGCCTACACTCCAAAAGACCAGAAAGCAGTGAAGACGGCTGCCGACACTTTCCGTGCCAATCCTGCATTCAAGACCGACGAGGCCATCATGAACCTCGAAACAGGTGAGGCATTGGTATCGTTCCTCGACGAAAAGGGTGCACCTTGCGTTGTTGAACGCGCAAAAATTCTGTTCCCTCTCAGCCAAATTGGCGCCATCAGCGAAAGCCAGCGTACCGAAATTATCAACCGATCTCTGTTGAAAGGCAAATACGACAAGGCAGTAGACCGAGAAAGCGCATTCGAGGTATTGCTTGCTGAAGCCGAAAAAGCGAACCAAGTTCTTGTGGAAGAAGACGAAGAGGAGGAAGAGGAAAAACCAAACGTCAAGGCACAAAAGAAAGAAAGTTCCGATAGTGGAATTATGGGTAAGGTTGGCAAAGCCATTCTTTCTGCCGTTACCACTGCCGTGGCAAGCATTTTCAGCTCTTACGTCTCTAACACTGTTTCAGGCAAAAAGTCAAGAACCACTACCAAGAGTGCGACTTCGAAGGTGGTAAAGAGCGCCACTTCGGCAGCAACGCGCGCCATCACCAAAGAAATTACCCGCAGCGTGTTGGGTACCGGTAGC
>JAKSKS010000077.1 GCA_024401615.1 Paludibacteraceae bacterium | reverse complement strand
TACGGTAGGCAGACTGAACCTCGTCGCGTGTGGCAGAAGGTTGTAAACCAAGCAAACCGTATGCCAAATCCGATTTTTCTGCTGCTACAGAGGTAGACACTGATGTGCTACTACTTGTTTTGTGGGAATAGAATGCAGAATATTTACGAGATAGATAGTTAGAATCCTCTTCACTGATTTCAAGACGATTCATTACATCGTACAACAACTTCCATTCTGCCTTATTGATTTGTTTTGTCTGTCGTGCAATGTCGAAAAGGAATTCAGCAAGCGCAAAACGGTCAGAATAATTCATATACGACAATAACCAACTGCATGCTTGTTTCACAAAATTCTTATTGTTTATACGAAGGTTTATTTTCAGAGCGCTAACAATTTCATTATAGTCAACAGTACTATAATGATTATTTAAATAAGCGCAGACAGTCTCTATGTCTTTGGGTTGTGTTGCATCGTCAGCTTTTATCACCAACGCTATTAAACCTGCCAACGCCTTATTACGGCGCTGATTCTTCACTGTCTTTTTTTGTGTCCAATCCCTATTTGAATTTTCAATATTTTCTGCCCTAACATATCCCCTTATAGAATGTAATAAAATGTGAACAATACCAAATAAGTAATACATTAAGAGTATTGCTGCAGGTATTGCAAACAAGATGGATAAATTACTATTATCTCGATACATTGTAGCAAGCAGTAAGCTTGTTACAAAAATAACATTTAAAGGTCTGGATAGAAAGTAATGTTCAAAAATTTCTCCAGTATTTTTTTCTTTATTTGCCATAATTGAATGTGTTGATATGCAAAATTATAAAAAATATCAAATCTAATTTTGTAGAAAGCAATTCCTTCAACTGTGTTATTAAATAATTTGATTTTCTTAGGTATAAACACAATTATCACCTTTTTTTGTAAACATAAATCTTGCAAATTGATTATTAATAACTAATTTTGTGCTGTTTGATTATAACCTTGATTGTAAAATCAACTTTCTTATGATATAGAGATTCTGTAACCAGGAATTATATTTAACTAATTAACGCTACAAATTATTATTTTTATTTATTTTTTATGGATTTATTTAAAAACATAGCCGAAATTCCACGGCGAGCGTGGGCTTTCATTTTGTTTGTGCTTTGCCTGTTTCATATAAACAGTGCGATGGCTTATGACAGTTGGAGTTCTGGATGGAACAATATTACCTACGATGTAGGAACTGGCTGTATACACTATCATGTAAGGTATTATCAGACCTGGGGTTCCATGGGTGATGGTCACTGTGGTTTCGTGCCAGACGATGGATGGCTCGACATTACGCAGAAAACTAGTAAACAAAGGGTTATTAAAATTAGAGGTAATCAGAGTAGTTCCTTGAAATCATTCAATGTCTCTGATAATGTTTACTACAATTATAAGACCTATTGGGATGGTAGTACAGATGCCTATTATGTTGACTTTGACATACCTGTTGACCAGTCGGATATAAATAAAGAAATTGATGTTTATTTTGGCGGCACATGGTGGAGAAGAGGTGCGACTTCCGATAACGGGGTAGGACACACTTATAAGGTGAAAATTACCTGTAATTTTGCTGAATATGATTTAGTTACTCCTGTTTACGATAATGACTCATACTATGGTAATAATAGCTCTCCTTTAACTCCAAAAATCAGAATTGATTGGACGAGAGCTGTTGCAAACAGGAATGTAGCAAAACTTGGAGATGTGTTTCTGTGTGAAGAAGGTTCTGATTCAAAGACTTCTATAAGTGGTTCGGTTTACCACAATGCCGATGGAGCTACTAACGGAAGCTTCTTGCTTGATGTGACAGGCGACAAATGCCACAATTTAGATCAGGAAAAGAGATTCAAAATCAGACAGCAATACAAGACTACTAAAGCCAATGTTGTTTATGTGACTGAATCAAAGCCTTTCTTGGTAAAAGCTTACCCACAGATTTCAGAAAAGGCTTTTCAAGCAGTATTCAATCCAGACAACCTCTGTATTGACTTGTCATGGAATTTGAATAATGCGCCTAATTCAAACTTTGATAACAGTGCCTTTATATTGACAACCTATAAAAACAATATGGAGGAAAAGATTGACACCATTCCGTATGTGGGTGGACAATCAAAATACACTATGAGTTATCCCCTAAAGAAGGATGATGTTGCGACCTATATATTTAATATTCGTAGAGAAGCAACTTCTCAGTCGCAATATAGTGCTTGGAGATGTTTTGACAGAAGCCAGAGCCTGGAAGTGTCAACCGGGCACTGCTATCCGAAAGACATCAAAGCTGTATTGGCAGAAGATAACGAATCTGTTAATTTGAGATGGACAATTTCTGGTTCAGTATGGACTGATGGAACAAAGTTCAGCATTGTTAGAACTAACCTTACAAATTCAACTACCTATACTTACACTCTTTCAAAAGCAGATTTCCAAGCGGGTTATTTGAAAGATGAATTAGTGCAGATGTGCAACAAGTATTCGTATGAATTCAAGTTGGAGCCTGGTAGCAACAAATACGAGACACAGAACCTTTCTGTAGCAGGAACCTATACGCCAACTCAGTTTGGAACAGTAAGGGAATTTGAAGCCTCTAAAGGTTACTATTCTGACAAAGTTGAATTGTCTTTCGGTGCGACTTCTGCTTTCGATGAGATTGCAATAGAGCGCAGGGAATATGGCAATGAAAACTCTAGCTTCAAAAAGGTACAGACTGTTAATGCTTCATCAAGTACAGACTATGTGATTGAAGATAAGTCTTGCAGACCGGGTATAATGTTCGAATACCGTGTTTACGGCATTTTGAATTGTGCTGGCGAAAGACTCTCATCTCCAGACACATTATATGCCATTGGCTTTAGAACACCAACTGGTGATTTCTACGGCCGTGTTACTTTTGAAAATGGACAAGCAGTAGATTCTGTAGAGGTACGCCTAGAGTCTGACGATAACCTTAAAGCCTATGCTTTGTCTTTCGATAAAGATGGTTACGCACAGATTGAAGGCGCGAAAATTCAATCGGGAAATGCCCCTATTACCATTCAGGCATGGATTAATCCAAGCATTTCGTCGACCGATACAATGATGTTGGTTCGTAAGGCCGATGGCTATCAGATGGGTTTGGCAAAAGACCATTTATTTGTGAAGATTGGCAATTCAATTCTGACCTCTAAGTCGAAGATTGTCAAGAACCAGTATACACATGTAACAGCTGTTATTGATAACCTCTCTGGCTTAATCCGCATATATTTGAATGCTGAACTCGATATAAGCAAGACCTTTAGTTCTTTAGATATTGAACCAAATACAGGTGATATCTATTTGGGCGAAAATTTCAATGGTATAATCGACGAGGTGAGATTGTGGAGCCGTTCATTGGAACATAACGAGATTTCACAAGATTATACCCGCTATTTGGTAGGTAACGAAAATCGACTTGACGCTTACTATACTTTTGACTTCGGTTCAAAAGAACAATTCTACGACCGCTCTTATATTGGTACCGAATACAACGGCAACACTGGTAATTTGCATAATGTAAGCACAATATTTACCGGCTTGACTCACAATCAGCTATCATATAAGGGCATTACTAATACCGATGGTTCTTATAGCATTCGCGCAGTACCTTATTATGGTAACGGAACTGCCTATAATCTGACACCTTCTAAGGGAAGCCACCAATTCTCTCCTACCCAGGAAGTTCGCTTTATTAACGCAGAGGCTCAGAGCCATACAGTGAACTTTGTAGACAACAGCTCGTTCGAAGTTAGCGGTACTGTTGTATATAGTGGTGGTACATACCCTGTTGAGGGGGCTATGTTCTATATTGATGGAGCCGCAGTAATGAAGAATTCTACCATAGTTGTTACCGACGAAAATGGAAACTTCTCATTCTCAGTTCCTGTAGGTATACACGAGGTTAAGGTTGCGAAGATGGGACACACCTTCGAACTTGACGGCCGCATCTGCAATAGCGATAGTTCTGACAGAAATTACCAAGATATGGTTTCTGACTTGAAGCTAATCGATAATACGAAAGTGAAATATGTTGGTCGTGTAGCCGGAGGTATTGTGCAAGAGGCTTACCCTGTTGGCCACTCGTTGTCGACAAACAATTTGGCCAACGGCATTACCGTGAAGTTGACTCACACACGCAAAAACTATGAAATGGAAGACAGCGTGAAGGTATTGGAAGGACACTATGTTCCAAACCACGCACTTTCAACTAAGCCTGTAAAACACTACAACGAGGTTGAATACATGGCCGATGGTGTATTGATTCATGTTAATGATACAACAGGTGAGTTTGTTGCGTATGTTGTACCTGAGCTTTATAAAGTTGAGGTGAAAGCTAAGAATCAGGGTACCATTACAGGCTCTGGCTCGTTGGTCGACTTCTCGTCTATTGCTATGATGGATTCTTCTATCTCAACCTACGAATACAAGGATTCAATAGACGGTGCTCTCAAAACCTTTGTTGATACCGTTAGATACAACAAAATGCAACAGTTCATCAAGCGCAACCAGCCAACCCTCGACATTGTTCAGTGTAAGGGTAGTGGAACGCCAATGAACTATTTCGGACTTGACACAATCCGCACTACAAACATGTTTGGAGAAGTGACCAAAGTGGGCGCTTATGACAAGAGTAACGGTTCTTATTACTTCGGTTCTCCGGTCTTTGACCAAGCAAATGTTTACCACCTTAAGGCTAGTGTTTACGAAGAATATAAACATGCCGATAAAGACCTTGTTGACAGAGTTCCTGTAACTGACGCAACCGTACAGTACACAGTAAACTTTGCTTATGGAGAACGCGAATTTGAAGCAGAAGTTGATTCTAATGGTGTTGCTTTCTCTTCGTTTAGAGTAAATGATCCGGAATTGACCACTGCAACATCTACCATGTCTGCCAAGGTTAGCTGTGGAGGTGACGATAATGCTACCACAATTCCATGGAATTGTCCTTTCGCTGTAAATGGCGAAAACAAAGTTTATGTGGTAGGTGGCCACGCAAAAGGTACTAATTTTGTTACAGCCGGACCTGACAAGGTGCTGACTGTGTTGAGAGACCCACCGGGCAGTAACTCATACTCGTTCCTGGAAAAAGGAGTTTCTTTCTCTGAATCTTCTACTTACACAGGCGCAATTAGAGAAGAAGGCTTTGTAGGTAGCAATATTGTAGCTGGTAATAAGGTTAAGCTTATTACTGGTACTGTAGCTCCGGGTGCTTTATCTGCAACAGAAGTCACTTCTACATTTACACAGACCACAAAAGTAGGTTTTGCCCACGAAGCTGAATACGAGGGTTCAAACACCAAGAACACTACAACAACTCTAACTACCAGATTTCAAACTAGTGACGATCCGTTGTATGTAGGTGCTGACGGTGATGTGTATATCGGTTATTCAACTAACATCTATTTCGGTGAAACTGACCAAATTGTATTGATTTCAAAAGATGAATACAATCGTTCGGAAAAGAGTTATGAGATTGTTTATACCGACACTGTAGGTAAGAATTTTATGCTTGCTAAAACAACTGCTGTAAACGCGTCACAAAGCATGGCTACAACATTCGCTTATCCTCAGGTTTACATCGAACAGACCTTGATTCCGAACATGGAATCTTTGAAGGAAAGTTTCTTGTTAGTGGGTGATACTTCTGAGTTTAGCAAGTATAAAGAGTTGGCAGAAACTACCGGCAAAACATATTATGTTTCTTACCTGTCTCCTGACGATCCTGACTTTGGTAAGAGCAACACTGACACTACCATTAAAAACAAGTCTAATGGTAATCCGAAAGACATTCTTGACGGACCTAGTTATAAGGTATTCAGAAAGCCAAGCCCTATAACAGGTATCTTATCTCCTGAACAGGATACTATCAATACCCTTAACCAATGGATTCAGGGTTGGAAAGATAGAATAAGAGACAATGAGGCTGCAAAAGCTGCTTATGCTGAAGCCTTTGACGCTGATGAGAAAGTTGGTAACTATTCGTTCCATGCGGGTTCTCCTATTGAATACGCTGAAGAATACTCAACAGGAAGAAGCCATAGCAGCTCGTTTAATGTGGTTGTTGGTGTTTCTCTTGAAACTGCTACCGATGTGGAAGTGGAAGCAGGTATGAAGTCAACTAGCACATTCGCCTTTGAAGAAAATGTAGTCACCAGTCAGGGTGGTACTTTTGAAAGCGAAGTGGAACGCAGCCATAGCAAGGGTTTTGCCCTCGCAGAAGAAGGCGATGACGACTACATCTCGGTTGATGTTTACCGCGAAAAAGACTGGAAGTCAGAAAATGAGGAATACGATAATCCGGTAAGCGGAGGTATGGTAGACGAAGATAATATAAAAGAGAAAGACTACTATTCTTCATTCATCTTCATTACCCGTGGTGGTGCAACTTCTTGTCCATACGAAAAGGCGTTCACTACCAAGTATTACAAGCCAGGTACTGTTGTAGGCGCTGCAACATTACAGTTGGAAGTGCCTAGCATTGCTTTGGAAAATGACTTTGTTGAAAATGTACCTTCTGGCGAGGAAGCTTTCTTGAAACTTTATTTGCGCAACAATTCTGAAACAAGCGAAGACCAGTGGTTCGACCTTAGAATGATTGACGCATCCAATCCAGATGGTGCCGTAGTTACAGTTGACGGAAACTCAATGTCGGGTTTCGCACTCGATTACTTGGTTCCTGCAGGTGAAACTTTGGTGAAGACCCTTTCTGTAAGCAAAGGCCGTGTTCTTAACTACGATAATTTGAAGTTGGTTTTGGCTTCAAAATGTCAGGCTGACCCAACTTCATTCTTAGATGTGATTGCCGATACTGTTTCGTTCTCGGTTCACTTCATCCCTTCTTGTAGCGATGTTGACATCGTTAAGCCAACCAACAACTGGACCTATAACACCAAGTGTGATGTAGAAGAGGTTAATGGTTTGGAAAAACACTATATGCCTGTAGTTATTTCGGGATTCGATGTTAACTACGATGACTTCGAGCACATTGAGTTGCAGTATAAGAACGCTGCGGCTTCAGATAACGAGTGGGTAGCTTTGGCTTACTATTATGCAGATGATTCGTTGGCACAGCAGGCCGAAAAGAATGGCTTTAACGCAATGACCATTAAACCGGAAGATGGAGGTACTATTACCTACAAATTCTTTATGGATGCCCTTCCTGACCAGAAATATGACTTGCGTGCTGTTGCTTTCTGTAACATCAATAATGTTATTTACGAAAATGCTTCTGCTGTAGTTAGTGGTATCAAGGATATGTACAATCCGCGTTTGTTCGGCACTCCAAGTCCTGCAAATGGCGTTTTGACTATTGATGACGATGTGCGCATCAACTTCAACGAAACTATTGCCGAAGGCATGTTGTCGAAGAACAACTTCTCTGTTACCGGCATTAGAAATGGTGCCGTATCTTCTCACGATGTAGCTATTAGCCTCGACGGTAAGAAAGCTTATCTTGCCACTGAAGCGCCACGCGACTCGAGTAACAAGAATTTGACATTCGAAAGCTGGATTAACTTCAACAAGCCTAAGAATGCCACCTTCTTCAGCCATGGTAGCGGTAAAGAAACCATTGAAATGGGCATGGACGAAACCGGCCATGTAAAAGTTAAAGTGGGTTCAAAGACTTTAACTTCAAAAAAGGTTCCTGCATGGGAATTGGAATCGTGGAACCACATCGCGTTGGCTTACGACAACGAAAACCATCAGCTGACTGCGTATGTGAATTACGATGAAGTCATTTTCGACTCGAATGTACCTGCTTATAAGGGTAAGGGAGTTTTGAATATAGGTAGTAGCATTAGCGCTTCGAATAACTATTTTGAAGGTAAAGTCGATCAGTTCCGTATTTGGAACGACTACCGTTCGGCTTCAACCATCCAAGCAGCTAGCAACACCCAGTTGTCAGGAAACGAAATCGGCCTCATATCTTACTACGACATAGAAGAGGCTAAAGGAGGTGCAACCGAAGACAAAGCACGAGGTGCAAACTTGGTATTTAAGGATGGCGCACAGTGGGCATTGCCTGCTGGTAAGAGTGCCAACTTCTCGGGTGACGGCTATGTTTCCCTCAACTCGTCTGCAGCCGTAATTACATCAGACATGGACTTCACACTCGAGTTCTGGTTCAAGGCTAAAATGGATGCAAAGAACCAAACCGTGCTAAGTTCTGGCCGTGGTTTGAAGGATGACAAGGAGGATTGCTCTAAAGTTTTCAGTACAGGTTTCGACGAAAACGGCAAATTCTGCTTTATTCACAACAATGTGAAGACTATTGTTAACGGTTCATTCGCCGACAACAAGTGGCACAGCTTCTCATTGGCAGTAACCCGAGCTTCTGGTCTTGCACGCATCTATATGGATGGTGCGCTCAACACCTACTTCGCAGCAGACAACCTTAGCTCTATTGCCGCTTCACGCATTGTTGCTGGTGCACGCGTTTATAACGACATGTTGGTAGACAGCTTTGACAATTACTTTACTGGTTCAGTTGACGAAGTTCGCCTTTGGAAGTTGTACCGCCAGCAGAATCAGCTTGAGAAGTTCAACAACGAAAAGTTGGAGGGTAACGAAAAGGGATTGCTGCTCTACTATCCGTTCGAGAAGTACATCACTTGGCAAGGAACACAGGAATTGCAGACTAGCTTAGATGACAAAGTAAACGCCTCTGTCGCTAAAATGGTCGGTGATGCAGATTTCTCTGACGATATTCCTCCTGTTAAGACTAAGGCAGCCGTGTCTTCGCTCTTGTTCGACTATGTGGTTAATAACGATGCTATCATCATTAACTTGAAAGAAAATGATTATCGCATTGAAAACACCATCGTAACCTTCACAGCCGACGATATTCGCGATGTGAATGGCAACTCAATTCTCTCTCCTATTACTTGGAGCGCATACATTAGTCGTAACCAGCTGAAATGGCTTGACGACGCTGTAACCGTCAACAAGATGGCGGGTGAACCATACTTGTTTGAGGCACAGATTGTGAACAATGGTGGTTCTATCATAAACTACAGCCTTAAGAATATGCCATCGTGGTTGAGCGCATCAACTGAATCTGGAGTAATCAGTCCTTTAGAGAAACAAACCATCGAATTTGAGGTTGACCCTTCATTGGCAATTGGTACTTACGAAGAGGTTGTTTATTTGACCAACTCAAACAATGTCACCGAGCCGCTTAAGTTGAACATTTCTGTTGAGGGCGAAACTCCAAAATGGAATGTTGATCCAAGCAAGTACAAATACAACATGGTTGTTTACGGCCAGTTGAAAATTGACAACGAATACTCGAACGACGAGAAAGATATGTTGGCAGCTTTCCAGAACGGCGAATGTGTTGGTCTTGCAAATATGAGCTACGATAAGACCATGGATATGTGGTATGCAATGTTGACTGTTTATTCAAATGCCTCTACTGGCAACCTTGAATACAGAATATGGGATGCTAGCAACGGCCGTGTATTGAGTGCTGTTCCTGCTATCAAGTTCAAGTCAGATAATATTGTTGGTACACCAAAGTCTCCTACTGTGTTCTCTAACGACACTGTTAATTATCAGAACATTAAATTGAACAAGGGCTGGAACTGGGTAACATTCAATTTGGCTAACAAAAACATGGCTGATTTGAACACCTACCTTGGTAACGGAACCTGGGGCTCAAGCAGTATTGTGAAAGACAAGTCTAAATCGGCTAACTATTCTCAACTGAATAAGATTTGGGTGAACCCTAAGTCACTTGCTATTAGCAACAAGTCAATGTTCAAGGTTTACTCAGATGTTGAACAGACATTGTCAGTTACTGGTATAGATCTTGATTTGAGTGCGACTGAAATCAGTGTTAATGCTAAATCTTGGACATACCTCCCTTACTTGCCAACCCGCAGTATGACTATAAAGGCTGCTTTGGCTGGCATTGAGGCAGAGGAAGGTGATGTGATTAAGTCGAACGAAGGATTCGCAATGTATTACGACAACGAATGGATTGGCTCGCTCAATAGCATGCAGCCAAACTGTGGTTACATGTATAAAAGCATGAGTTCTGCCGATAAGAAGTTGAAGTATCCTACGACTGCAACAAGCTTGCTTTCTTACACTTCTACAACTGCGGCTAAAGCATCGGCAAACGAGTCAAACATGAGTATCATTGCTTATGCACCTGAAAAGGTTGAAGGTGATGTTGTTCGTGCATTTGTTGGCGATGCCGAGAACAATGTGGTAGAACTGGACTTGACAGACAACTATGAACTTCAGTTCATCAATGTTTCGGCAAAGACAGGCGATGTTGTTCGCTTCACATTGGAACATAATGGTGTTTCTTACGAGGCTACCAACCAAATGTCGTTTGTTAGCGATATGGTTTATGGTACACCAAAAGCTCCAGTTGTATTGAACTTCAACATTTCTAGAAGAAACGAGTCGTTGAAGACTTTCCCTAACCCAGTTGTTGATGTGTTGAACATTTCTGGTGAAGCAGAAGGTACAGCTACCCTTGAACTTGTTGATGCAGCCGGTCGGGTTGTTTACTCAAGCAGTGTAACAACTAACGATAATGTTTTGGAAAAAAGCATTGACATGGCTGGTTTTGCAGCAGGCTCTTATGTGTTGAAGGTTGTTCTGAACAATGAGGTGAAGACTTTCAAAATTGTGAAAGAATAATTATGGTTAAATTGTGGAGTTTACGAATTTTTTGAGTGTTTTGTTGCATAGGGACAATACCTATGCAAACACTCAAAAATAACTACCACTTAATTATAAGGAAAAATGAAAAATTGGTTATATTTTGCAATGGCAGCCTTCTTGTCGTTAGGCATATCTTCATGTAGCGACGAAGACTATAGTTCCGATTTGGAACTTTTGAAGTTCATGGAGGCGGCATCGGCAGCAAAGCTCGACAGCTTGACAAAAGCGCAAGACGATCTCCGACAGAAACAAGAGGCGTTGAACAAGCAGCAAAAAGAGCTCAACAAACTCCAAGATGAATTACAGAAACTTCAGAAACAGTTGGAGAACAACGGACAAGACTCTACCGCAGTTGGAAAGGACCAACTCTTATCAGAAATTAAGAAACTGC
This sequence comes from Paludibacteraceae bacterium, assembly GCA_024401615.1. Taxonomy (GTDB): domain Bacteria; phylum Bacteroidota; class Bacteroidia; order Bacteroidales; family Paludibacteraceae; genus Physcocola. Next base: position 667 of record JAKSKS010000077.1, on the reverse strand, counting down.
AGGCGGAGTTGTCCATCAAGCTAGACGCTTTGGCAAAGGCACAAGAAGAACTCCAAAAATTGCAAGGCATTGAACCTGGCAAAAACGAAGGAGAATATGTTGACACCACAAGCGCAGGTAGCAATCCGAAATGCTACGACAATCCGAAATGGACTTCGGTTGCTGCGAAAGACGATTACGCTTATACCATGACGGTGACCTTTACACTACCAACGCAGTTGAAGGCGAAAGCAACTGCCGATGATATGATAGCCGCATTTGTCGGCGAGGAGTGTCGTGGTATTGCGAAAATGTCGCATGGTGTATTTCTTCTAGATGTAATCGGAACAGGAGAAGAGTCGAAACCTGTTACATTCCGTTACTGGAATGCTGACAACCACTATTTGTATGAATCTCTTATTTCAATTCCGTTTGCAATAGATTTCATCTATGGTGTAGTTGACGAACCAAAGATGTTCAACTGCATACAGAAATAACTTATTGAATTATGCTATTAAGGGCATCCGTTTGGATGCCCTTTTTTTGTCTGTATATCATTACTGTTCTGTAAAAAATATTCCCGATTTTAACGGAACACTGTGGAAAATATAAAAATGCGTTCTATTCAATTTCATGTAAGCATCCAATACAAAACTTGCCTTTGCCCTTATCTTTGTCGCGAACATAA
>JAKSKS010000076.1 GCA_024401615.1 Paludibacteraceae bacterium | reverse complement strand
AGTCAAGGCTGTGGGTGGTCCCGATGCTGTAGTAAAGAAGAAAACAACAGCCACCAAGACTGCAAAAAAGAAGTAGGGTTCACCACTTTTTTGCAGTTCGCCAACTGCGCCTTTTCAACAACAGCCTCCCTCTTGCCTATAATCTTACATATTATTCAAAGATATATTTGTAAGATTTAATATTTATGCCTACTTTTATTCTATATTGTCTAAAAGAGAAATCTAAATAATGAAGAAAGCATTTATTGGTGTAGTATCCGCATTTCTATTTTGCCAAACCGCGTGTGAGGTAGAGGACTACAATCTGTCTGACATTAGTACAGATGACCTCGTGCTGAACACATCGGTCAGTTCGCCAATTGGGCGAAGCAGCATTTCCATTTCGGATTTGCTTGACATGCAAGAAATATCAGGCCTTGGTTACGATGAGAACGGGGTTATCGTTTTCACCTACGACACTCTTCAACGTTTTGAAGTGGAGCCTATTAAGACCGATGGTTTTAACAGTATCCGTTCTATGTCGGGTTACGACTTGTTTGAAGAAGAGTTGACAGAGGCCGGCATTACAAAAGAAAAGTACAAGACATTAAACATTCCGTATAAACTTCCTCTTCCAGCAAACGAAAAAATCAACATCTGTGGTAAAATTGCCGTTTCAGATTTGATTAGCGAGGATCAATACCGCATAGACAGCATCGTATTCAAGCACGCGCCAGTTGTCATTTCGCTCAATACCGACATTCCAGGGTTGTTGGAGAACAGTACCGCAACCATAGGTTTAGCAACCAGCGAGAACGAGGCCGGAAAGACCACAACCGCAAATGCGTCACGCCCATTTCTTTTGAACTTAAGCAATTCCGTCATTAAATTGGGAAAAGCCGACAGTATTGAGTTGACCGGTTATCTGACCCTTTCGAAAAAGATGGACGTAACCCTTACCTCTAACAGTTATTTGTCTATCCGCTTGACAGCAGAAAGCGACACATGGACATTTGACAAGGCTTGGGGTATTTTCAATGGCATTGAACCTCAATATGGCTTCGAGAATATTCCAATCGACCTTTACGAGAAAAACAACGAAGATGGAGTAAAATTCAACTTGTTGGTCGAGAATCCACAAATCACCCTTAAGGCAAGAACCAACATGGGTGTTCCATTCTTGATCGGAATAAGCCGACTTGAGGCGTCAAACGACAAGAAGACCATACCTGCAGAGTTTGAAGGAGGCAACAAAACCTTCCTTAAAGAATTGAACTATGCAAAAACTCCGGGCGACGACATCACCGCTTTAGACGTCACCTTCGACAAGAACAACGGCAGCATCGACAAACTTGTCAACATGTTGCCAAACCAAGTTAATCTCGAATATACATTTGCTCCAGTAGAAGCAGATTTGAATGGCGATAAGAACTACTTCATCACCAGCGACGCCTACATCGACTTGCTTTGCCGTGTTGAGTTGCCCGCATATCTGCGCAAAGGCAGTTACATTTTGGTAACCGACACTTTGAAAGACATTGAGTTTGGCGAAGACCTTGGCGAAAAATACAGTTTCGACAAGATTAAGTTGACCGCCATTGCCAGCAACTCGCTTCCATTCAACGCAAAAGTACAGTTCTACTTTATGCAGGAAAACGAAGAGACCGGTGAAATGAGCATCATTCCAGATGTAAACATCAACAAAGACATCACCGTTTCTGCCGGTAAGGTAGACCCTAAAACCGACATTGTTAAGAGCGCAACCACAACAATCGATTTGTTGGAATTCAGAGAAAAAGACATTCCAAGTTTGAAGAAGGCAAAACACCTCCTTATTATGTATGAAGTTGCCGTTAACGATTTCGACAAGGTTAAGGTAACCAAAGACAATAAACTAAATATTGTCCTAAAAGCATTTGCAAAGGGCAGTGTTAACATCGGGAAATTAGAAGACAAAGATGAAGATGAAAACAACTAACACTCTCTATAAGGCAGTAGCGGTCGTAGCGGTTTCGCACTGCCTGTTCAGCGCAAATGCGCAGACCAACAGCCTCTACTTTATGAAGTGGAATCCGCAGCAGCACCAGTTGAACCCTGCATTCCACCCAGAAGGCAAGTTCTATATTGGTATGCCAGCATTGTCGTCACTCAACTTCAACGTGGGCAACAACAACTTGGTGTTTACCGACGTGTTGCAGAACGTAACCGTAGACGACAAGAAGAAAACAGTGCTCTTCATCGACAAAAATGCAAAAGATGGAAGCATCGACAACTTCTTGGATGCAATGGGCAACAGCACGCGCATCTTCTACGACCACCGCATCAACCTGATTGACTTCGGTTTTAAAGTAGGAAAAGGCTTCACCACCTTCAACGTCACCAACCGCGCCATGACAAACGTACTATTGCCGAAAGCAATACCTTCACTTGCGTTAAAGGGTATAGAAGAAGGCGAGTCGTTCAAACTAGATGGCAATGACCTGGCTGTTGACCTAACCGCCTTCACCGAAATCGGGTTGGGCTATAGCCGCTCTATCAACGACAAACTAGACGTGGGCGCAAAGTTGAAATTCCTATATGGTCACGGTAATGTAACTACCGACTTTAAGGACATCAACATCACCGGTAACGAAACTGTTTGGAAAATTGAAGGTAAAGGCGATGTAAAGGCTGCCATACCAGGCATTCAGATTTTCGAAAATGAAAAAAGCCAGATTGACAGCGTAACCTTCGACGAAGACATTGAGCCTCGCGAATTTACCAAACCGCAAGGTTTTGGTATGGCAGTAGACCTCGGCGCCACCTATAAACTAATGCCACAATTGACGGTAAGCGCCAGCGTGCTCGACCTCGGTTTCATTCACTGGAGCAAAAACCTGCACAAACTAAACAAAAAGGGTGACTTTATTTGGGACGGTATTGCTTTCGACATCAACGATGACGAAGACACCGACTACGGAGAAAAATACCAAGACATGGTCGACGCAATGTTCGACGTAGACAACAGCCCAGCCGCTTACAACACCTGGTTGAACACCAAGTTCTTGTTAGGTGGTGAATACACCTTCTGGAACGACCGTTTAGGACTCGGACTATTAGCGAAAGGCCAGTTCTACCGCGGCAAGTTGTACGGAAACGGAACTGCCAGCGTCAACTTCCGTCCTTGGAAGCAATTGTCAGCAACCGTTACCTATGGTTTGTTCGACGGCGAATGGAACAACCTGGGCGCGGGCTTGAACCTTAATGCCGGTCCTGTCAACCTCTTCTGCGCAGTCGACAACATTCCGTTCAAATACGCGAAGAGCGACGGAGCGCTTATTCCTTCAAACACCGAAAGCGTACAAGTTTCTTTGGGTATGAACCTCTACTTCGGCTACATGCCTAAAAAGGAACGCAAGAAGAAGGCTAAAGAGGAAGAGGCTCCAGTTCTTGTGGAAGAATTGAAGAACGACAAGCCACTGGCAGTTGTTGAAGATTCCGTTAAGACTGATTTGGAGGTTATTATTGACACCACCAAGCACATTGCCGACAACAGCACTGTAAATAATGGCACAGGCGAGAACGCCAATAACAGCAACCAGACTGTAACTCCGGCAAAACCGAAGGAAATTTCTAACAGTCTGAAGGATTTGCAGAAGTCTGCAGCTCTCAACATCAAGTTCTTGAACTACAAGAACCACTTGATTGCTATCGACCCTTCAAGTTATCCTATCCTCGACAAGATTGCAGACGAATTGATTGCAGATCCGGATGTACTTGTAACAGTAGAGAGCCACTCTTCAATACTGAACGACACTGACTTCACCTACTGGATGACGGAAGAACGCGCTAACCTTGTTCGCGGTTACTTCGTAGAAAAAGGTGTGGATTACAGCCGCATCACCACTGTAGGTATGGGTGCCGACAAACCTCTTGTTAAGGGTAAGAGCGAAAGCGCAAACAAAGCAAACACCAGAACAATCCTTATCTTCAGCAAATAAGGATTTGCTGATACCTAAGTATAAAAGTCCCTGCCACTTCCAATGGCAGGGATTTTTGTTTTTCAATAATTTGCCCATTTTTTTAGTACAAAACACTTTTTTAGTGTCATTTTGAAATGATACATTTTACGTGAAAAGCACAGATCAATTAGCACGACATTCGGATGACATCCAAGACCTTAAAACTTTATATACTAACGACATTTTTGCTACTACTGTTGGTTTCAAGACTAACAGCAGCCGAATACGCCCATTTCGTCCACTACAGCACTAACGACGGAATGGTCTCAAACAGAATTCTTTGTATTGAGCCAGACCCTGAAGGCCACCTTTGGATAGCGACCGACGCCGGGGTTGACCGATTCAACGGTAAAAAATTCAAGCACTACCAAGGCGATGGTTACGCTGAACTGAAACAAGAATTCATCCATTCCATCAAATACATTGGCAATGGCAAATTAGAGGCTTGTGGCCAGAACAGTTTCCTACAAGAATACGACTTGAAGACCGACTCGTTTACCAACAAAATGCCATCGGAGTGCGTAAACGAGAACATCACATCGGTGCTTTCCACCTACATTTCGGCCGATAACAGCCGTTACATCCTAACCAACAGTTCTGGTATTTTCCAATACGACAAACAGAAAGGCGTTTACGTAAACATCACCAAAAATATCAAAGAATTGTCCCAGTCCTTTGTGGGTTCGCTCTACATCGACCAAGAAGGCCGCAAGTGGATTGGCACATTGGGTAAAGTGTTGGTTTTCGACAAAAATTGGAAACTCATCTACACCTACAGTTCAAAATCGAGAACATTAGGCGCCATCACCCAATTAAGGCCTTACGGGAACGGCGACTTGGCTGCAACCACCTATTCTGACGAGATTTGGATTTTCAACACCAAGCACAACGAAATTACAGAACCAAGGGTTATCAACCTGCCGTTCAACAACGCCACCGGCCTCCTGCTTGACCACGGAGGTCGAATTTGGATTGCCACCGACGGCGACGGGCTATGGTACAGCACCAACATGACCTCGTCAAACCCAACCTTTACCGAAGTCATTCCATTCAACGCCAAAAACAACGAGATTGCCAAAATCTATGCAATGGCGGAAGACACTAAAGGCAACATATGGATTGGCACCTACAACAGCGGTTTGTGGGGATTCATGAAACAACAGAGCAGTTTAGTGTACTTCTCAGAACAGAAAGGTTTCCCAAATGTGGTTTGCACCGGTTTCTCAACCGACAAAGACAACAACCTTTGGGTCAGTACCGATGGCAACGGGCTCTACCAGGTAAAAGGCAATTTCCAGCAAATAAACCGTTTCGACCTTCCATCCAAGAACTTGATTTCGATGGAAAAAACCAGCGAAAACGGAGATGTGCTAATTGGCACCTGGGGACGAGGCATCCTCACGTTCAATCCGGCTACCAAAACCAGCCAACGCATCAATTTTGGAGCAGTGGGCAATGGTTTAGACTATATGAACAACACCTGCAAGTTAAGCAATGGAGACACTTGGGTCTGCACTTCGGGTGATGGTTTGTACAGAAAGCACAACAACGAATGGGAAAAATGGATTTTAACGGGCCAGAAAAACTCTCCACACCCCGACCTATGGTCGAAAAAAGTGGTAGAAGGCAAAAACGGAACCCTTTGGATACTTACCACCAATACACTTTGGCGAGTAAACGGTGATAAAAAAGAAGACTTACTACCTGACTTCACCCACCAGCACACCCGCCACCCTAAAATAGTGGAAGACGCACTGCTATTGCCAGACGGTGACTTGTTAGTTGCCACCACTAAAGGTATGTTGTTGGTGAGCGAAGACGGCACACGAATCGACACTATGAAGTACGTGCCACAAGTGCACTTCAGCATTGTAATGGCCGACGACGACGGAAAAATATGGGCAGCCAGCACCGAGGGTATAATGAACATTGACATTGCGGCCAAAACTTGCAAAAAAGTGGCAGGAAACAGCACAGCCAGCACCCGCTACGATTTCTTCCCCCACTCTGGCTACAACGACGGCAAGGGGCACCTCTACTTTGGCACAAGTTCCGGATTCTTCTGCTATAACACAATTGGCCGCTACGAGGCAAGTCCTATCTCTTGGTTGTCTTTTTCCGACCTCTACATCAACAACACCCGTGTCCATCCGTTTACCGGTGTACTCGAAAACGGAAATATCGCCTCTATAAAGGAACTTGAATTAAACCACGACCAAACCAACATCAGCATCGACGTTGATTTGGTAGATTTTGACGAACTAAACAAGGCCCACTGCCGCTACCGACTTTTGGGTCTGCACGAAGAGTGGATCAATTTAGAAAACCAAACCATCACCTTCAACCATCTGCCAAAAGGCGATTACACGCTCGAAGTAGAAGCCTTCCGCACCAACAAAAAGGAAGAGGCCAGTGTCAGTCTCCGCATTTCGGTGCTACCGCCTTGGTGGAGTTCTTGGTGGTTCCGCTTAATAGCGCTCATGGTGGTAGTAGGCTATGCTGGCTATAGTTTCAAACAGCGCCTCAACCGAATGAAGGAGACCCAACGCCTGCTTACACAGACCGTGGAAGAACGCACCCGTGAGTTAAAGAGCACGCTAACCGAAAAGAACCGACTCATCTCAGTGGTTGCGCACGACCTAAAGAATCCGATGTTTGCTATAGTCAGTTCGTTAGGCAACTGGATAAGCAAAAACAGGCATACAGGCAACCAGCAGCAGATTAAGCCTATTGAAGAAATCTACAACTCGGCATCGTTGCTGCAGAACGAGATGCAGAAACTGCTCGACTGGGTACAGAGCGATAAGATTACAACCAGTTGGGAACCATCTCCAACCAATGTGTCGTCGGTTGTCTATAATGTGGTTTCGTTGTTGGGCAAACAAGCCCAAATGAAAGGTTTGACCATCAGCACCGATATCAGCCTTCAGAAGTGCGTACTTGTCGATGTCCGTTCTCTCGAAATCGTAATCCGCAACCTCGTTAGCAACAGCATCAAGTTTACACCTCGCGGTGGCACTATAACCATTAAGGCGTCGGAAGTGACTAACGCGGGCTTGATAGAAGTAATCGACAACGGTATCGGAATCGACAAAGAAATACTGAAAAGCCTGTCAACAAGTGGTTTACACCGAACCACCGAAGGTACCGAGAACGAAAAAGGATCGGGTATGGGTATCGACCTCTGCCAGACGTACATAAAACGAAACAACGGTACGCTCCACATCAACAGCAAACCAGGGGTAGGCACAAACATCTGTATACAATTGCCACTTACCGACCAAGAGGCAGACATCAAGAGTACAGAGACACCGTTTACCCACAACACGACCGAAGTTGAGTTCGACGGTTCTATATTAGAAGGCAACACCATTCTACTGGTCGACGACGACGAACTCATCAGAAAGTCGTTGAGCGACACTTTAAGCAAATATGTCAAGACCATTGAGGGTTGCAATGGCAAGGTTGGTTTGGAATTGGCCCAAAAAGAACAACCAGACATTATCATCAGCGACGTAAGTATGCCGGAAATGGACGGCTTGACGATGGGTACCCACCTTAATAATAGTGTCGACACCCAACACATTCCGTTGTTGTTCATTTCAGCCAACAGCGAGGAGCAAGACAAACTGCTTGGTTTGAAGAGCGGTGCAGTCGACTACATCATCAAACCGTTCAGTATGCCTGAATTGTTGTTCAAGTTGGGCAATATGCTCAGTTTGCGGCAACGCATCCAGCAAAAACTGTTAGCACAGATAATGGAGCAACAAGTAAAGGGAACAAAGACTAACGAAGGAACCACTGAAAAAACGACTCCAAAGAGCGAAGACTTGGCTCCTGACTTGAAGCGCCTTATGCACTTGTTGGAGAAACCTTACACAAACTGCGATTTACAGATCGACGATTTGGCAAAAGAAATGTGCATCAGCCAGTCGACTTTGAGCCGACGTATTAAATCGCTTTCAGGAAAGACGCCAGTCGAGTTGCTGGCAACTTACCGACTCAACAAGGCAAAAGGCATTTTGCAGGAATACAAACAAAAAAATGAAGATATTCCGATTTCGGAAGTAGCACTAAAAGTAGGTTTTACCGACCCTTCTTACTTTACAAGAAGATTTAAAGACCACTTTGGTTACACTCCATCACAAATAACAGAATAACAGTTATTTAGTATTTTATACGGTTGTAATCGAATTTATTTTTGCCGAAATATTCCATAAATTCTCCGAAAAATAAATAGGATAGGCAACAAAAAAAGCCTATCTTTGTTACCGAATAAAAGAGAAAGACACACAATGTCTTAGGCTAAAAAATATGTAGTTAGTGTTATAGAATTTAGGTTCGATAAAACGAACCAAAGGAACCCCTCCGTTGTGTAAACGTGGGGGTTTTTACTTTTATACTCATGCCTACATTTCCACCACTTTCGACTAAAGTTTTTTGCAATTATGCAAAAGCAAACACCAGCATTAAGGTATTTGCCATGGACGCATCGGCAGTTACCGATGTTTGTGCAAAAGCTGAACTTTCCGCTTCGAAAGACAAGCTCGTGAACTTCATTAAGAACCGGACTTTTCACAAACCCGTACAAATATCAAGTATTGAGCCTATAAAAAAACGGCAAAAAGGGGAAAATTCCACCCCCTTTTTGCCATTTTTACAGTTTTTCACAGAACTAAACCCTCTGAGTTCTGTGAATTCTCATATTATAAGGCCGCTTGACTTCAATCTAAATCTCACGGACATAAAAAGGACTTATTTAGTCACAGCACGAATTGAATATCCATAGTCGCGACCTCCAGAAATCAGTTTCGGGCTATAGTCGTCAGTCGGAGGGTAAATATAGTCGCCGAACACCAAGTAATAAGCATTATCGGAGAACATAGTATTGGGAAGCAAGTTGGAAGTCCAATAGAACCCAGCTTCGATAGATGTATTACCAAAATCGTCGCCATAACGATTACCAACCGCAGGCAAATAGATGATGTTGCCATTGACCTTAGAAGTACCGACCATACCATAATGATATTGGCCGCAACCATTGAAGTTTTCAACCCATTTCCAGTCGCAGCCGGCAATCAGTTCCTCCACATCGGCCTTAGTAGGCATACGCCAAGTTAAGCCCCAGTTAAAAGAAGCGGCATCGTCATCAGCCTCTAGAACAGTCCTTTTGTCATAATTATCAGCATATTCGTCATCCACATACTTTGTAATTTCGCTCATAGAGCCAAACTTATAAGTAGACCAAGAATAGTCTTCTTTTTCGCTAACTTCGCCCCAAGCAATGTAATTGCCTCCTTCAGTTGGTTTGGTAGCACCCAAGTTGCAGGTAGCCCACTTCAAACCGCTCTTAAGGGCCAAGTCAACATAGTCGTAGCCGGCAGCCTTACCAGAGACGGTAACGCCATCGTCACCCACATCACTAGTTTTCTCCTTATAAACAGCATAAATGTTCAAATTTTGAGAAACCTTTGTAAATGAAGAGTCATTCCAGCCTACAAATTCATAACCAACTAAAACAGGAGCATCAGGAGTAACAGCAGCTCTACCTTTTTCAACTTTAATACTTTTGATTAGTGAACTGTCTGAGTTGAAGAAGTTAACGTCGTAAAGATCGCCCACAACCGCACGAATACTATAGCCATTACTACGAGAATTAAAATCACTCATATTCACGTCAGCGTCATACATATGGAAACCAGTTGCAGTTTCAGTCAAATAATTATTAGAAGAAATATAGAAGCCATGCGAACCTTTATATCCGAAACCACCATCACTATAAGAACCTGCGGCAGGGAAGAAAATAACATTATCATTATAGATTGATCTGCCTATGGCACCAGCGACCCCCGTTTTATTATAGTTTTTAGTCCAACTCCAAACACACGACAAGAACAATTCTTTCATTTCAGTAGAAGTAGGCATACGCCATCCATTCCCCATATTAACGGCGGCAGCGTCATCTTCGAGATCTAGAACTTTCTTATAGTCAACCACTTTCCCATAACGATCATCGCTACAATATTTAGTATAAGTTCGGTCTTTACCCTCGCACCATTTATAGGTAGCATAAGTATAGATGTGATCTTCCTTTTCGCTCGTCTCGCCCCAAGCAAAATAATTACCATACTCTTGAGGAGCATTGGCCCCAACGTTGCATGCAGCCCACTTTAAGCCGCTTGGCAAACCAAGGTCCACATAAGCATAATTGCTTATTTTACCAGAGTCGGCAGGAATAGCCACTTCTTCAAAATCGACCTCCGAAACATCGTCGGTTTCATATTTGACGACCTCACCATCAGTTGTCTTTACATACATGTATGTAGTTGCACTAACCGATGTAAAAATAAAGGTTGTGCTAATTAAAGATAAAAATATGCTTTTACTCATTTTCATATATTCTCAATATAAATACCTGTATTTGACATCATCCTATAGTCTGATATACGGTGTACCTTCCAATTAACACTCCATTAGGAGCCCTAAAAAAGAATAGATTCCGTTATAAAATACTTGTTTACGTTTTAGGAAGAGTGCTAAATCATTCAGAAACAGGACGTATTGGATACCCATATGATCGGCCGCCACGATCGATTGAGCGCGAAGAGGGCGATATCATTTTTAAAAACCACGCACTGTCGTTGTCTTTATTATCTTCGCGAACATTAGCGCTCCAGTAGTATCCGTTCACACCAACAAAAATACCAGTTTCAGCATTGCAGCAACTGACAGCAGGAAAGAATATAAATTTTCCACTAGGTCCAGTTACCTTATACCCACCAACATTATTCAGTGTTGTCCACGCCCAAGTACATTTCTTTAACAACTCGTCAAATTCGGCATAAGTCGGCATACGCCAAGAACTTCCCCAATTAACAGTCGCCGCATCATAATTAACAGTCAAACGACCTCCATCTATCACTCCTTTAGCCGTCAGGTTTGCAACAGAGACACCTTTCCAAACGCTATTTTTATTAGTCGGATTTTTAGGTTCCGTCTCGCCCCATGCAAAGTAATAGCCATGATCCTCTGCCGCTTTTGCACCCACATTGTAAGCCGCCCATTTTAAACCACTTGGTAATCCAAGGTCCACATACCTATAATTTCCGATTTTGCCTTCTAAGCTATCAGCAACAGTCTCCTCCTCTCCAAAATAGACCTCTGCCACTTTCTCCATATCGTACTTATCAACCTGACCATCAGTGATATTAACACGCATGAAGGTTTCAGCATAAACAGCCGTACCGAACAGCGCAATGCCCATTATTGACAGTAAAACTTTCTTCATATTATGTATTGAATTTTTATTTCCCGATTCAAAATTCCTTATTTGCGGATAACCTTAAATGATTTGTTTCCCACGTTCAAAATGTACACCCCTTTAGCAGAAGGTAGACTAACAATTGCGTTGCCAGCCACATCGCTTGTTTGAGAAGATAGCACAACACCTTTTGCACTGATTAAAGAAACAACAGCACTTTGAGCTGCACGCTGCACCATAATGGTGTTTTCATCAACACGGCAGATCCCAATCGTATTTTCATCCAAAACCTCAGTGCCAGTTTCATCACTTTCATTAAAATGGAAATTCTTTACACCACTAATCGCATACGAGGTCAGTGCGTCGCCATTCACTACCAAATCACCATTCTCAAAAGTAATTACAGGTTTCTCATTCAACTTAAAGCTGTATTTCTCACTGCTTTTCAACTCCACAGTCACATAAGTTGCATCAGCATAAAGTAAGGCAGAGTTCATTAGGAACCCGAGAGAAAGAGCCACTATTCTTTTTGCATTCATAAACTATTTTTTTCTTCAATTAGACGTAATATCAACCT